>NZ_JBNCLC010000009.1:0-290877 GCF_049844475.1 Micromonospora sp. DT47
CAAGCGCTACACCGCCCGACACATGTTCCGGCTCATGGAAACCGCCGGAAGGA
This sequence comes from Micromonospora sp. DT47, assembly GCF_049844475.1. Classification (NCBI taxonomy): domain Bacteria; kingdom Bacillati; phylum Actinomycetota; class Actinomycetes; order Micromonosporales; family Micromonosporaceae; genus Micromonospora; species Micromonospora sp. DT47. Next base: position 54 of record NZ_JBNCLC010000009.1, read on the forward strand.
CTTGACGAGCCATAGAAGCGTCAACTGGCGCCTGGCACCGCCGGCGCCTCGGGCGGGTAGGGCTGCGGGCGGAGGACCTCGGCGACGAGCTCTACCAGGTCAGCAGCCCGGTGGACTCCGGCGTCGTGCCGCGGCCGGAGGTGCTCGACGACCGGGTGCGGCTGCGCGTCGAGGAGAGTGGCCGGGCCGGGCCGACGCGTCGACGTGGTGCTCAACTCGCGTCTCGTCTGGCGGATCCGCCTGGTCGGCGGGGTCAGTGAGCAGCAGCTCGACCTGACCGACGCCCGGCTGGCCGGGGTGGATCTGGCCGGCGGCGCGGCCAAGGTCGACCTGCGCCTGCCCGAGACGACCGGCACCCTCACGGTGCGGATGACCGGGGGCGTCAACCAGTTCGCGGTGCACGCGCCGGGCAGCCCGCCGGTCCGGCTCCGCGCCGCCGAGGCCGGCGGCATTACCCTGTACGGCGACCGGCGGGACGGCGTCGCCGCCGGGGAGATCGTCAGCTCCCCGAACTGGGACCGGTCCGTCGACCGGGTCTACGTCGACCTCGTCGCCGGCGCCAACACGGTCACGGTGACCGAGGACTGAGGGCCGCCAGCGCAGGTCCGCGGCCGCCGGACCATGCGCCCGGCCGCGGGGGCGGTACCGGCGGCGTGGGGCGGGCCGGTGGCGGCGCGGCATAGAGTCGGGCCGTGGACCGTACCGAATCGTTGCCGGCGGAGACCCGACCACCCGGCGTGGCGCCGGTCGACCCGGGCAGCGTGCTGCTGCCCGGGCACGACGTGCCCCTGGGCCGCTACACCACCGTGCGCCGGCTGCTACCGCAGCGCCAGCGCCGGATGGTGGGGGCGTGGTGCTTCGTCGACCACTTCGGCCCGGATGACGTCGCCGAACGGCCGGGCATGGAGGTGCCGCCGCACCCGCACACCGGCCTGCAGACCGTCACCTGGCTGCTGGACGGCGAGATCGTGCACCGGGACAGCCTCGGCAACGTCCAGCCGATCCGTCCCGGCCAGCTCAACGTGATGACCTCCGGGCACGGCATCGCGCACTCCGAGCGGTCGCCCGGCACGCATCCGCCGCTGATGCACGGCGTGCAGCTCTGGGTGGCCCTGCCGGACCCGGCGCGGGCCGGAGCGGCCGACTTCGCCCACCACGCCGAGCTGCCCGGGTGGCGCCACGGCGAGTGGGACGTCACCCTGCTCGTGGGGGAGCTGGGCGGCGAGCGTTCCCCGGCCGTGGTGCACACCCCGCTGCTCGGCGCGCAGCTGGAGGCCCGCGGGCCCGCGCCAGCGACGCTTCGGCTGCGGCCCGACTTCGAGTACGGCCTGCTGGCCATGTCCGGCGCGGCGCAGGTGGACGGTCTGGGGCTCGCCCCGGGCGCGCTGCTCTACCTGGGCGCCGGTCGGGACCGGGTGGCGCTGGCAGCCGAGGCCGGCACCCGGTTGATGCTGCTCGGCGGGGAACCGTTCGACGAGCCGCTGGTGATGTGGTGGAACTTCGTCGGCCGCTCGCACGAGGAGGTGGCCGCCGCCCGGGAGGACTGGATGGCCGGCCGGCGCTTCGGCGTGGTGGCCGACGACTCCGCCCCGCCGCTGCCCGCCCCGGAGATGCCGACCACCCGGCTGAAGGCCCGCGACCGGCGCGGCGGCGTACGGGGCTGACCAGGCGTGGCCGCCGGCGGGGCGGGTAGTCGCGGGGCATGACCCGCAGTGTGATTTCTCGTACCGAGGACAGGAAACGCCTGGTCCGGCGGCTCGCCGGTGGTGGGCGGGGTTTCGCCGAGCAGTACGGGTTCCGGGTGACCAACAACCCGGCCAGCCTGTTCCAGCTGCTCTGCCTGGCGGTCCTGCTCGCCCGCCGCGGCGACTTCCGGCGCGCCGTGGACGCCGCCCACGCCCTACCCGACCACGGTTGGGACAGCGCCGCCCGGCTCGCCCGGTCGCTGCACGCCGACCGGGTACGGGCGTTGCGGGAGGCCGGCCAGCGCGGCAACGTCGACGAGTTGGCCGACGTCCTGGGCGATCTCGCCCGTACGGTGGTCGAGCGGTACCGGGGCGACCTGCGCCGGTTGCGGGCGACGGCCGGCCACGACGCGGGCCGGGAACGGGCGTTGCTCACCACGCTGCCCGGAGTGGACGACCAGGTGGCCGACCTGTTTCTACGCGAGACCCAGGCGTTGTGGCGGGAGGTGGCGCCCGTCGCCGACCGGCGGGCGTTGGCCGCCGCGCGTCGCCTGGGGCTCGGCCGGTCCGCCACCGACCTGGCCGAGCTGGCCGGCGGCGGCGAGTCGGAGCGGTTGGCGTGGCTGGTCGGGGCGCTCGCCCGGGTCGACCTGGAGCAGCGGTACGCCGAGGTGACGGCCTGACCGTGGCGGGGTGCCCTGGCCCACAGTCTCGCGAAAATCAGCCGTACGGGTGATGTTCTGTCGTATGATGATCGTGGCAGTGATGCCCGCCCGGTTCGGGCGAACATCCACCTACCGGCGGTTCGCCGGTGACAGGTGCGCGTGGCGCCCCAGGTCGCGGTTCGTGGCCCGGGGCGCCCGCCTGTTTCCCGGCCGCTGTCGCATCCCGCTGGCCCAGGGGAGCCGATCACCGGGCCAGGCCGGCCAGCAGGTTCACCGTCGCGGCGATGATGATCGCCCCGAACAGGTACGACAGCAACGCGTGCCGCAGCACCGTCCGGCGCATCTCGTTACTGGTCAGGTCGGTGTCGGAGACCTGGAACGTGGCCCCGACGGTGAACGCGACGTACGCGAAGTCGACGTAACACGGCTTGCCCGGCTGGTGGAAGTTGACCCCGCCGTCGCCGCCGGTGTAGTAGATCCGGGCGTACCGGGCGGTGAAGACGGTGTGCACCACGCACCAGGACACCAGGACGCTGAGCACGCCGAGCCCGCCGTACAGGTCCCGCAGCAGGCCCGGCGCCGTGCCGTGGGCGTTGATCAGCACCACCACGACCGCCAGCAGGCTGGCCAGGCAGGCGGCCAGCAGCAGGAAGTCGCGCATGGCCCGGTTCGGGTCCTCGTACACGGCCAGCCGCGCGGTCCGCTGGGCGTCCATCGGCCAGAGCGTGCGCCAGACCAGCGCCAGCCAGCTCGCCGCGGCGGCGTCCCAGCCGACCAGCGGGGCCAGCCCGGGCGAGACCAGCATGGTCGAGAGCCCGCCGACCACGACCCCGACCACGGCCATCACGGTGAGCTGGACGGCGGCCGGGGTATGCCCGTCCGGCGCCCGGCGGATCACCGGGCGCTCCGCGACCCGCTGCGCGCCAGCGCCGCGTACCGCGCCGTCCCGCCGAGCGGCCGCACCGCGTGCCGGCGGGTCAGATGCCGCGCAGGTGCTGCGAGACCCGCTGGTGCTGCTTTTCCCGGGCCTGCGCGCTCCGCTGCGACGGGCTCACCTCGGGTGCGGCGTCGATGCCGGCGGAACGGGCCACCTCGTTGCCGTTCGCGTAGTCCACCGGCGGCAGCGCGCGCAACGCCTGGAGCACCTCCGGCGGGGCGCCCTCCCGTTCGGCCTCCCGCACCACGTCGTCCTTCTCCGCCGGGTAGTCCAGGCTGGACAGGTACTGCAGGACGTCGGTGTAACTCGCCATGGCGTGGGCTCCCTCGCCGCCTCGATCCGGTCACGACCGGGCGCGGTTACCCGTCCGTCCGGTCGTCACGCGCCGCCGGGGCGAAAAATCGGCGCGGTTTCCGGCGCCACCCGCCGGGTACCCGACCGGTCCGACGCCGGAGGGAGCACCGTGATGAACTACGACACCTTCGTCGACCAGGTCGCCCAGCGGACCCGGACCAGCTCGGAACGGACGGTGGAGCTGACCCGGGCGACCCTGGAGACCCTCGCCGAGCGACTGACCGGGGGTGACGTGCTCGACCTGGCCGCGCAGCTGCCGGCCCCGTTGCAGCTGGTGCTCAAGCCCAGCCCGAGCACCGAGGCCGCTGACCGGTTCGGTGCCGCGGAGTTCGTCGCGCGGGTCGCCCGGCGGGCCGGCGTCGACGAGCCGGCGGCCCGGGACGCGGTACGGGCGGTCTTCGTGACGTTGCGCGAGGCGGTCAGCGGCGGCGAGTTCGACGACATGGTGATCCAGCTGCCGCGGGACTACCGGGACATGGTGGAGCCGGCGCTGAGCCCCGGCGCGACCGTCCTGCGCCACGCCTGACCCACCGGCGCCGCCCCGCGGGCGGGCCGGCCCGCCCGCCGGCCAAGGGGTCCCGCCGGCACTGCCTACTGGTGCGCCGACCGATCGGGCCGCGCCCCGGTCCCGGGCCTCAGACCACCGTGCCGGCGGCGCGCAGCGCGGCGATCCGGTCGGCGTCGAAGCCCGCCTCGGCCAGCAGCTCGTCGGTGTGCTCGCCGGGCTGCGGCGGGGGCCGTCGTACCGAGGTGGGGGTGGCGGAGAACCGGGGCGCGGGCGCCGGCTGGGTCACCCCGTCGTGCGTGACGAAGGTGCCCCGGGCGGCCAGGTGCGGGTGTTCCGGCGCCTCCCGCCAGTCCAGCACCGGCGCGACGCAGGCGTCCGAGCTGGCCAGCAGGTCGGCCCACTCGTCCCGGGTACGGGTGCGGAACAGCCGTGCCCACGCCGCGCGCAGCGCCGGCCAGTTCGCCGGGTCCGTCCGGTCGAGCGCCTCGTCGCCGGGGAGCGGGAAGCCGGTGAGTCGGACCAGCTCCTCGTAGAAGCGCGGCTCCAGGGCGCCCACCGCGAGGTGGCGCCCGTCGGCACACTCGTACGTGTCGTAGAACGGCGCGCCGCCGTCGAGCAGGTTGACCCCGCGCGGGTCCTGCCACATGCCGAACCGGCGCAGCGCGTGGATCTGGGTGCTGAGCACCGACACGCCGTCCACGATGGCCGCGTCGACCACCTGGCCGGGGGCGCCGGCGCGGACGGCGTACAGGGCGGAGACGATGCCCAGCGCGAGCATCATCCCGCCGCCGCCGAAGTCGCCGAGCAGGTTCATCGGCGGCACCGGGCGCTCGCCGGGCCGGCCGATGCCGTGCAACGCCCCGGTCAGCGCCAGGTAGTCGATGTCGTGGCCGGCGGACGCGGCGAGCGGGCCGTCCTGGCCCCAGCCGGTCATCCGCCCGTAGACCAGGCGGGGGTTGACCGCCAGGCAGTCGTCCGGGCCGAGGCCGAGACGTTCGGTCACCCCGGGCCGGTAGCCCTCGACCAGCGCGTCCGCGTCGCGGACCAGGGCCAGCACCACCTCGCGCCCGACGTCGGACTTCAGGTCGACCGCCATCGAGCGACGGTTGCGGTTGAGCAGGTCGCCCGGCGGGCTGCCGAAGGCGGCCGGGGTGGTGCGGTCCACCCGGACCACGTCGGCGCCGAGGTCGGCGAGCATCATCGCGGTGAACGGCCCGGGCCCGATGCCGGCCAGCTCGACCACGCGGACGCCGGTGAGCGGGCCGGTCGGGGTGGGAGCGTCGTCGGTCATCGGGCCACGATAGGCGCAGCGCGGCCGGCACGTCGCCCCGGGCGGCGGCGGGGGACCGCCACACCCTTCCGAGGATCATGGCCACGCAGCGGTTGACCAGGGCAACTTGATGACCAGCGGCGGGCGTGGCCGACTTGGCGGCGGAGTGAGCCTGACCTAACCTTGACCGCACGAGGGGAGTACTTCCCACGAACCATGCCGGTCAGTACGGCGTGCCCAGGGCACGCCTCGGGTGGTTGCCCACGAAACCGTGGGTGAAGGAGACCTCGAACATGGCACCGTGTTCGAGGAGGCTCCATGACCGATGTGTCGTATCTGGCCGCCGATCTCCAGTCGGTCGGCACGCCCACGCTCTGGGCGGTCACCATCGCGGGCGTGCTCGCCCTGCTGGTACTGGACTTCCTGGTCACCCGCCGCCCGCACGAGGTGTCGATCAAGGAGGCGCTGGGCTGGTCGGCGTTCTACATCGCGCTGCCGCTGGCCTTCGGCGCCTGGATCTGGTCCCGCTTCGGCTCCCAGCAGAGCGTGGAGTACCTGACCGGTTACCTGGTCGAGAAGTCGCTCTCGGTCGACAACCTCTTCGTCTTCATGCTGCTGCTGGCGGCCTTCGCGGTGCCCGCCGTGCTCGCCCAGCGGGTACTGCTCTACGGCATCGCCGGCGCGCTGGTGCTTCGGGCCGTCTTCATCGCCCTCGGCGCCGCCGCCCTGCAGACCCTGGACTTCGCCTTCCTGCTCTTCGCCGTCATCCTGATCGCCACCGCGGTCAAGCTGCTGCGCGACGCCCTCTCCGGGCACGCGCAGGAGGTCGACATCAACAAGATGCGGTCGGTGAAGCTGCTGCGCAGGTTCATGCCGGTCGTCGACGACTACCACGGCACCCGGATGACCATCCGGCAGCACGGCCGCCGCGCGCTCACCCCGTTCGCCCTGGTCGTGGTCGCGGTGCTCGCCACCGACATCGTCTTCGCCGTCGACTCGGTGCCCGCCGTCTACGGCATCACCGAGGACCCGTACCTGGTCTTCGCCACCAACGCCTTCGCCCTGCTCGGCCTGCGCGCGCTCTACTTCGTGCTGCACGCCGCGCTGAGCCGGCTGGTGCACCTCAGCTACGGACTGGCGGTCATCCTCGCCTTCATCGGCGTGAAGCTGGGCCTGCACTGGGCGCACGGCATCTGGTCGGGCGTACCGGAGATCCCGACCCTGGCCTCGCTCGGCGTGATCGTCGGCGTCCTTGTGGTCGTCACCATCACCAGCCTGCGCGCCACCCGGGACACCGCGCCCGGCGAGCACGAGGCGGTCTCCGAACGGCACTGACACCGGCCGCGCCGGCGGCGGCCCGATCCGGCCGCCGCCGGGCCGCGCCGGGAACCGATTCCGGGGTACGCCCGAACGCTCCCGCCCCCGTCCGCCAGGTGGTACGACTGACGGGTGGGAATCGTGTCACCGGGCTTTCAGGGCCGACGCCGCACGACCGGACCGGACCTGCCGCCGGGGCAGTACCTGACCGAGGACTTCCCGGTCCTCTCCGCCGGCCCGACACCGAAGGTGCCGCTGGACACCTGGGAGTTCGTCATCTCCACCGAGACCGGCGCCGAGTTCCGCTGGTCCTGGGACGAGCTGATGGGCCTGCCGCAGGAGATGCCGACCGTCGACATCCACTGCGTTACCCGCTGGTCCAAGTTCGGCACCAGCTGGCAGGGCGTCTCGCTGGACCTCCTGCTGGACGGGATCGACACCGGGGCGCGCTACGCGCTCGCGCACTCGTACGGCGGCTACACCACCAACCTGCCGCTGGACGACCTGCGCGGCGGGCGGGCCTGGATGGCGCACACCTACGACGGCGGCCCGCTCCCCGCCGAGCACGGCGGGCCGGCCCGGCTGCTGGTGCCGCACCTCTACCTCTGGAAGTCGGCGAAGTGGGTGCGCGGGATCCGGCTGCTGGTTGACGACCAGCCCGGTTTCTGGGAGACCGCCGGCTACCACGACTACGGCGACCCGTGGCGCGAGCAGCGCTACCAGGGCGACTGAGGTGGCCACGCCCGTGGCTGCGGGCCGGGTGAACGCGCCGCTGGCGTGGCGGGTGGCCCGGTTGGTGGAACGCCGGGTCGAGACGCCGACCGCGCAGACGTTGATCTTCGACGTGCCGGGCTGGCCGGGGCACCTGCCCGGGCAACACGTCGACGTCCGGCTCACCGCCGAGGACGGCTACCAGGCGGCCCGGTCGTACTCGGTGGCCGGGACCGCCGAGGGGGAGCGGATCGCGCTGACCGTGCAGAAGGTGCCCGACGGTGAGGTGTCGCCGTACCTGATCGACGTCTACGCCGAGGGTGACCCGGTGGAGGTGCGCGGCCCGGTCGGCGGCTGGTTCATCTGGCGGCCGGAGGAGACCGCGCCGGTACTGCTGGTCGCCGGCGGGTCCGGGGTGGTGCCGCTGATGGCCATGGTCCGGGCCCGACGCGCCGCCGGCAGCCGGACGCCGTTCCGGCTGATCTACTCGGTGCGCACCCCCGCCGACGTCCTCTACGCCGACGAGCTGCGCCGCCGGGCCCGCGACGACCTGGGCCTGGACGTGACGTACGTGTACACCCGCGAGGCGCCCGAGGGGTGGCGGGGCGAGCCGCACCGGATCGGAGTGGCCGACGTCAACACCCACGGCTGGCCGCCGGACCTGGAGCCGCTCTGCTACGTCTGCGGCCCGACCGGCTTTGTGGAGACGGTGGCGGATCTGCTGGTGGGCCTGGGCCACCAGACCCGGCGGGTGCGCACCGAACGCTTCGGCCCCACCGGTTGAACCGCGAGGAGACCCCATGACCGAGATGTCCTACCTGGACGGCAACATGCTCGACGGCCCGCTGCGCGAGCTGTTCGCCGTGGACCTGAGCGCCGCGACCGGGCGCTGCCAGTCGTGCGGGATGGTCGGCCCGATGGCCGCCCTGCACGTCTTCTCGCACGCGCCCGGCCTGGTGGCCCGCTGCCCCGCCTGCGCCGAGGTGATGCTGCGGCTGGTCCGCGCGCCCGACCGGGCCTGGCTGGACCTGCGCGGCACCACCTTTCTCCAGGTGCCGATGCCGGCGCAGCAGCCGTTCCCGCGCCCGCTCTGACGCTCCTTCGACTCCCTCGCCGAGTTCCAGGACGTCACCCTGGGCTGGAACCGGGGCCCGGTCACCGCGCCGGCGGCGACCGGGCCCCGCTCGCTCAGGCGGCCGCGGCGGCCAGCCGCCGCCGGTGCGAGGACGTCCGGGCACGCGGAGGCGCCCGCACGGGAAGTGCGGAAACACGAGGAACTCCCTCGGAAGCGATGTGGGTGGCGTGGTCACGCCATGACAAGGGACCTGCGCATACGGCGGGTCACTTCATCGCTTCGCGACGGACGACGGGGCCCGGCCCTTCGGGCGGGCCGGAACGGCCCGACGGCTCAGGAGAGCGGGATCGCCCGCGAAGCGGAGGCCAGCATCGTGCCGAGAGGAGCAGTGCCCATGATCAGCCTCCGATCGTCGGTGGATCCGGTCCACCGTACGGGGCGATGTGTCCGTTCGCGATCGCGGTTTCCGGTTGGACAACCCCCTCGGCGGGCGACCAGAGTGGTCCGCCGTGAGATACCTGCGCAGCGCCGGCCCGGTCGGCATCCGACGGCCGCGCCCCGCCGACGAGTCCGAGTTCACCGCTGCCGCCCGGCGCAGCCGCGACCTGCACCACCCCTGGCTGGCCGCCGCAGACGACGCGGAGAAATACGCCGCCTACCTGAGCCGGATCCGCCGCCGCGACAACCAGGGCTTCCTGATCTGTGACCGGCCCACCGGAGAGGTCGCCGGGTACGTGACCATCAGCGGGATCGTCATGGGCGCGCTGCGCGGCGGCTATCTCGGGTACGCCGCGTTCCTGCCGTACGCCGGGACCGGGCACGCCTCGGCCGGGATCGGCCTGGTGGTGGAGCACGCCTTCGGCACGCTCGGCCTGCACCGGCTGGAGGCGAACATCCAGCCGGGCAACGAGCCGTCGAAGCGGGTGGCCCGCAGGCTCGGCTTCCGCAGGGAGGGCTACTCGCCCGACTACCTCTTCATCGACGGGGCCTGGCGCGACCACGAGCGCTGGGCGATCACCAACCAGGCCTGAGCCCGCCGGCCATGATCGTCTACGGGTCACCGATCCGACACGCCGGTCCTGGTGCCGGAGAAGCGTAGACGATCATGGCAAACACCTCGCCCGCGAGATGGCGCGGCGACGACCGGTCAGCTGCCGGGGCGGGGGAACGCCACCGGGCTGCGGTGTCCGGCATGGTCGACCGCCCGGACGCCGAAGAAGACGTTGTCCTTGGACAGGTCGATCGTCGCCTCGGTGACGTCGCCGACCGCGATGATCTTCTGCCACTCGGCCGCGGTGGTCTCCCGCCACACGACCTCGTAGCCGGCCAGGTCCGGCTCGGTCCCGCGCTGCCAGCGCAGCGCGGTGTCGTTGGTGAGGTTGGTGGTGACGACGATCGCGCCCTTCGGGGTGCCGGGCCCCTGCGCGAGGGACCAGAGCGTCGCGCCGTTGACCCGGGCCACCCGGGTGATGTAGTCGAAGTCGCAGAACTCCGGCAGGTCGCCGTATTGCGCGCCGTCCACCACCCGGACGTCCTGGTGCTGGTGGGCGAAATCCTCGTTCGGTTCGGTGAACCGGCCGGCCGGCCAGCCCTCGCGCAGGAACGGGATGTGGTCGCTGCCGCGCAGGTAGCGGTCCCGCCGGTAGATCACCCGGACCCGCATCCCGGTGGCGCCGTTCTCGGCGACGTCGCCGACGAACCGGGCCAGCTGCCGCGACGGCGAGTCGTTCTCGCCGCCCACCGACTGCCGGGTGGTGGCCTCGGCCGGGGTCTCCGCGGTCGGCACGCCCTCGGCGAAGAGCCGGACGCTGCGCGGGTCACGGGTGCCGTCGTCGGCGGTGCTGGAGCCGATGATGTCGTTGCTGAACATGCCCTGGATGTCGACGCCGGCCGCCTTGTACTGCTTCGCCAGGTAGGTCGAGCCGTACAGGCCCTGCTCCTCGCCGGCCACCGCGGCGAAGACGATGGTCGCCTCGCTGCGTCGGGTCGCCATCACCCGGGCCAACTCCATCAGCACCGCTACCCCGGAGGCGTCGTCGTCCGCGCCGGGGGCGTCGCTGACCGCGTCCAGCACGTCGGTGGCCCGGGAGTCGTAGTGACCGGTCACCACGTACACCCGGTTCGGGCTGGCGTCGCCGCGCAGGGTGGCGACGACGTTGGTGATCTTCGTGGCGACCGGGATCCGGGAGGCGGGTTCCTGGATGTACGACTGGAGCTCGACGGTCATCCGGCCGCCGGAGGCGGCGGCGTACCCGGACAGCTGCGCGAAGATCCAGTCCCGGGCGGCGCCGATGCCGCGCTCGGGGTCGTCCTGGCTGGACAGGGTGTGCCGGGTGCCGAAGGCGGCGAGCCGGCGGACGGTGGCCTCGATCCGGTCCCGGTCGATCTCCTGCAGCAGGGCCCGCAGCTCGCGGTCCGGGGCCTGCGGGTGGATCGGGTGGCCCGGTCCGGCCGGGGGCGCGGCGTCGTGCGCGGCGGCGGGCCTGGCGGTCAGCGGTACGGCGACCGTGGCGGCGGTCGCGACTGCGGAGGCGGACAGGAAGGTGCGGCGGGTGGACCTCGTGGGCCGACCGCCGGTGGTCTCGTGTGATCCCATGAGGGCATCCTGACCACATCCAATGCTGTCTGTCCATATCTATCGGGATGGATCGGCGAGTTTCACCCGGAACGGGTGATGCCGCGGGGTGCCCGCTTTCCTACGGTGAGAGACATGGCCTTCGACCACGTTTGTCCGGCGGGTCGGCGGGAACCGCAGCGGGCATGACGAAACCTCGTGTGGTGATCGTGGGGGCCGGGTTCGCCGGTTACCACGCGGCGAAGACGTTGTGCCGGTTGGCCGGCAAGCGGGCCGAGATCGTGGTGCTGAACTCGACCGACTACTTCCTCTACCTGCCGCTGCTGCCCGAGGTGGCCGCCGGCGTGGTGGAGCCGAGGCGCATCTCGGTGCCGCTGAGCGGCACCCTCGACGGGGTGCGGGTGGTGGTCGGCGAGGCCGACACGGTTGACCTGCAGAACCGCTGGGTGGGCTTCACCCAGCCCGAGGGGGACAAAGGTCGGCTCGCGTACGACCGGCTCGTCCTCGCGGTCGGCAGCGTCAACAAGCTGCTGCCGATCCCCGGGGTGACCGAGTACGCGCACGGCTTCCGCGGCCTGCCCGAGGCGCTCTACCTGCACGACCACGTGATCCGTCAGCTCGAGCTGGCCGAGCAGGCCGAGGACCCGGCCGAGCAGCGGGCCCGGACCACCTTCGTGGTGGTCGGCGCGGGGTACACCGGCACCGAGGTCGCCGCGCACGGGCAGCTCTTCACCGACGCGCTGGTCGCCCAGCGGCCCCGGCTGAACATCCGGCCCCGCTGGATGCTGCTGGACGTGGCGCCCCGCGTCCTGCCCGAGCTGGACAAGCGGATGTCCGACACCGCCGACCGGGTGCTGCGCCGGCGCGGCGTCGACGTCCGGATGGGCACCTCGGTCGTCGAGGCCACCGCCGACGGGGTGAAGCTCACCGACGGCGAGTACATCCCGACCTGCACGCTGGTCTGGTGCGTCGGGGTCCGCCCCGACCCGTTCGTGGCCGAGCTGGGCCTGCGGACCGAGAAGGGCCGCCTGGTGGTCGACGAGTACCTCAACGTCCCCGGCTTCCCCGAGGTGTATGCCTGCGGCGACGCCGCCGCCGTGCCGGACCTGATCCGCACCGGGCAGATCTGCACGATGACCGCCCAGCACGCGCAGCGGCAGGGCAAACTCGCCGCGCAGAACATCGCCGCCTCGTACGGGCACGGCAAGCGGCGGCCGTACAAGCACCACGAACTGGGCTGGGTGGTCGACCTGGGCGGGAAGGACGCGGCGGCGAACCCGCTGAAGGTGTCGCTGTCCGGGTTGCCGGCCAAGGCGGTCACCCGCGGCTACCACCTGCTGGCGATGCCCGGCAACCGGGCCCGGGTGGGCGCCGACTGGGTGCTCGACGCGGCGCTGCCCCGCTCGGCCGCGCAGCTCGGCCTGGTGCCGGCCCACGCCGTACCGCTGGAGAGCTCGTCGCCCGAGGTGCCCGCCCGGGTGCCGCACTGACCACCGTCCGACCGTCCGGCTGGGCTCGCCACCGTCGGCGGCCCGGCCGGCGTCGGTTCCCGGCCCTGCCCGGGGTCAGCCGGTCGGGTCGGCGTCCGGGTCGGTGGGGTCGGGCAGCGAACCGGGTCCCGGTGGGGGCGAACTCCCCCAGCAGGACCCGCCCGATGCCGGCGGCCGGGATGGCCCAGCAGGGCGCCGAGCAGCCCGGCCAGCTCGGCCGCGAGCAGCACGCTGACCAGTACGGTCAGCGGGTTCAGCCGGACCGACCGAGCCATGATCACCGGTTGCGCGGTGGCCCGGTTCTCGGCGGCACTCATCCGCGCGGCTACCCAGCCGTGACGGACGGAAACGCCGGCGGGACCGGCACCGGGTGTTCCACCGTGCCCCGAGGCCCCTCATCCCGCGGTCAGCCGGCGGCGAGACCGGCGTCCGTCGCGGGTCGGGCCCCGCCGACGAACTCGTCCAGCGCCGGGCCGTGCAGCATCCCGCCCGGCACCACGTCGGCGGCGGCCCGGGCGGCGAGCCGGCGTACCGGCAGCCGGCCGGGCCGGTGCGCCGCGGCGAGCACCAGGTTGCCGTACCGGCGCCCGCGCAGCATCCGGCGGTCGGCCACCAGGCAGACGTCGGCGAAGACCGCGCGCAGCGTGGCCACCTGCACCCGGGTGAAGACCAGCGGCGGCAGGTCGGTGACGTTGACCAGGTACATGCCGTCCGAACGCAGCGTCCGGCCCACCTCGGCCACGAATTCCCGGGCAACCACGTGCGCCGGCATCCGGGCCGCCCGGTAGATGTCCGCCAGGATCAGGTCGTACGCCCCGGACGGGGCGGCGGTCACCGCCGCGCGGGCGTCGGCCACCTCCACCTGGACCTCCGGCGGCAGCGGCGGCAGCTCCCGGGCCACCAGGTCCACCACCGCGGCGTCCCGCTCGATGACCCGTTGCGCCGACCCGGGGCGGGTCGCGGCCAGCTAGCGGGGCAGGGTCAGCGCGCCGCCGCCCAGGTGCAGGACCTGGTAGGCGCGGCCCGGCGGCCCGGCGAGATCGACCAGGGCCGCCATCCGGCGGACGTACTCGAAATGCAGGTGGCGGGGGTCGGCCACGTCCACGTACGACTGGGCCACGCCCGCCGCGAGCAGCGTGCGGCCGGTCCGGCGGGCCGGGTCGACGACCAGGTCCAACCGGTCGTCGGCGGCGCTGTCCATGCCGGCACGCTAGCCGACCCGCAGCGGGCACGCGGGCGGGTACGGGCGCCGGGCCGGCGGGCGGAGCCCCGCCCACCGGCCCGGACCGGTGCTCAGCCGGCGTTCATCCCGGCGCCGACCTCCTCGATCGCGTCGTCGACCCGGTGCGCCAGTTCCACGTCGAGGGCGGTCACCGCGTCGGCCCGCTGGGTCCGGACCATCAGGACCGCGTTGTCCGGGTCGGGCCGGCCGATCTGCGGCCCCCGTCCGGTCTCCTCGCGGAGCTGGTCGAGCCGGTCGAGCACCCGGTCGAGGTTGCCCGGCGGCAGCTCGATGGTCCGCACCAGCGACCGCCGGTCGCTCGACCAGTGCCGCAGGTCGCCGAGGGCGTCCCGCAGCTCCTGCTCGGTCAGCGGGGCGGCGGCGGTGCGCGTGCCCACCAGGCCGCCACCTGGCGCCGGTGGTTCGAGCAGGTCGCGCAGCCCGTCCGGCACGTTCAGCGACCCGATCAGGTCGCCGTCGTGAGCGGCCAGCGCGGCGATGGTCGCCTCGGCCTGGTAGCGGGCCTGCTCCGGGGTGAGGCGGCTGCGCCGGCCCACCTCGGCCAGGAAGCCGGGCAGGTCCCGGTGCCGTTCGATGCCGGCGACCGGCACCACGTCGTGCAACTTCACCGGCACCGCCTCGAGCAGTCGTTCGCGCTCCGCCTCGTCCAGCGCCCAGGCCAGCGTCAGCACGGTCGCCTCGGCGGCCACCTTGGCAGTGAAGAAGTCGACCCCAGCCCGGCGGCCCACGTCGTCCACCAGCTGCTGGTAACCCATCGGCCGCACCTCCGGCGCGCCCTGCCCCGGATCGGGCATCGGCCGGGGAGCGGTCGCCACGGCGGTCGGCGGCGGGGCCGGTCCGCCCCGGGTGGTGTCCGGCTTGTGCCGGCCGGCGGGCGGGGGACCGGACCGTCGGCCCCGGTCCAGGCTGGTGAGCTGCTTGGTGGCGCTCAGCGTGCTGCCGGCCTCGCTCGGCCGCCGGCCCTGCTCCCGGGCCTGTCTGGCGAGGGCCCGGCGGCGCTGGTTGTCGCCCTCCATCTGCTTACGCATGGTCGACCTCGCTCCCTGTCGGTTCCGCTTCCTCGCCCGCCGCCTTCCCGCCGCCCGGCGGGAGGTAACGGGCCGGACCCGGTTGTCGGCTTCACACCCGGGGGGTGAGGGGCGCTCACCCGTCCGGGCCGCACGATCGGATCGGACCGGAGTTCTTCCGATGCACGCGGAAGGAAGGTCGTCATGAAGAGGATCGTCGAGATCGTCCCCGCCCGCGCCGGTTGGTACGCCCGCTGGCAGGTCACCTCCGAGGCCACCCGGTGCTACCCGGTGAGCCTCTGGGCCCTGCTGGAGGAGTCCGACGGTTCGGGTCGCGAGGTCGTCGGCGTGGACTGCGCCGGACAGTGGCCCGGATCGGACGACAACGAGGCGGGTGGGGAGTTCGTCCGGTACCTGTTCCAGACGCCCGATTCCGGCCCCCCGGAGGACGCCGAACCGTCCTCCCCGGCGGACCTGCGGTCGGCCGGTCCGCGACTGCAACCGGTCACCGCCTAGACCTTCCTCCCGGCCCCCGGCCCCTGGTCCCAGGGCCGGGGGCCACCCCGGCCCGGTGGCCGCGGTGGCGTCGGTCCGGTGGCGGTGAGCCTGGTCGGGTCAGCCGGTCGCCTCGCGGACGTCGTCGCCGTCGCCGGAGCGGTTTCTGGCGCTGGCCGAGGCCGCCGTCCCCCCGCCGGGCGGCGCCGGCCGCCGGTGATCGCGGCGGTGCCGCCGCCGGACCGGCCCCGTATACTTGCTTCACTGCAAGGAGCGGCCCTGCGGTGGGAGCGAGAGGGACGCCGTTGACCTTCACCGTCACGCTCACCCCGCGGGATGGTGGCGGGGTCCGCCTGCGGCTCGTCGGTGAGCTGGACATGAGCACCGCCGGAGAGCTCAACGCCGAGATCGACCGGCTCGCCGCGGCGGGGGAGCGGCAGTTGCTGCTGGACCTCACCGACCTGAGCTTCTGCGACTCCACCGGCATCGCCGCCTTCGTCCGGGGTGACAACCTTGTCGCCGCCGACGGGGGATGGCTCCGGCTCACCGGCGCGACCGGCCGGGTCGACCGGGTGCTCCAGGTCACCGGCCTGGCGGACGTGCTGATATACCAGCCGGACACGAGCGATCCGTCGTCGCAATCCGTCGGTTGATCGACTAGATTTTCCCGCCAGTGGGTACCAGGCGGTTCCCACCGTTGACACGAGAACAGGTAATCCCATGGGCCCAGGCACCTCGAACCCCGTCCGCATCCTGGTGGTGGACGACGACCCGGGTGACGTCCTGATGATCGAGGAGGCCCTCGAGGACTCGGAGATCGACAAGGTCATCGACGTGGTCAGCGACGGCCAGGAGGCGATGGAGTTCCTCCGCCGCCAGGGCCGGCACACCGAGGCCCGGCGCCCCGACATGATCCTGCTCGACCTGAACATGCCCCGGATGGACGGCCGGCAGGTACTCGGCGAGGTCAAGCAGGACGAGGACCTGCGGGCCATCCCGATCGTCGTGCTCACCACCTCCAACGCGGACACCGACATCGTCGGCAGCTACACGTTGCAGGCCAACGCCTACGTCACCAAGCCGATCGACCTGGACGACTTCAACGACGTGGTACGCCGGATCGACGAGTTCTTCGGGCGCGTGGTGGTGCTGCCCAAGCGCTCCTGAGCGCGCCCGGACGCCGGGTCCGGCGACTCCGCTCAGTTGCTGAACATTTTTCCTGAACCCCTTCGGCGCAGGCCGGCAGCCGCGAGGATCGAGCTGGGGAAAGACGTACCAGCTGCCTGGGGGGCGACAGTATGAGGTTCTCCGTCGTTGAGACCGGCTACGACCAGCGGCAGGTCGATTCCTGCCTCGACGAGCTCGGGGTCCGGTTGACCCGGCTCGCCGCGCGGGCGCAGGTGGCCGCCGGCGCCGGTCGGGAGTGGGACCAGATCCGGCAGGAGGCCACCCTGCTCTGCGGCCTGGTCGATCAGGCCCTCGCCGGGGCCGGCGACGTGGTGGCGGCCCGACGCGAGGCCTCCGCGATCGAACGCGAGGCGGCCGAGATCCTGGCCCGGGCCCGTAGCGAACTCGACTCGGCGCGCGAGGAGGCCCGGCAGGTGCGCGAGCGGGTGTACGCCGAGGCGGTGCAGGCCCGCCGTGAGTTCGAGGCCGCGTTGCACGAGCGCCGGCGAAGGGAGGCCCGGGTGGACCAGATTCTGGCCGGGGTGGCGGCGGAGACCGTACCGGCCGACACGCCCACCGCTGCGGCGGCGACGCCCGGCGGGGTCCCGGCGACCCGGGCGGGGGCGGGCGCCGACGAGGTGACCGTGGAACGGCCCGAGCCCGGCACCCGGGTGGCCTGAGCGGCGGGGCTCAGGTCAGCGCCTCGACCACCGTCGTGGCCCGCTCCTCGTGCTGGGCGTACGCGTCGGGGAACGCGGAGACCTGCACGGCCTGGGCGGCGGCGGTGATGCTGAGCTCCTGCCAGCCGGGGATCTCGGCCAGCGCGCGGTAGAAGGCGCCAGCCGCGTACGCCGGCCGCATCAGCTGGGCCACTGTGCCCCAGCCACTGCTCGGCCGCTGCTGGAATAGGCCGACCGAGTCGTGGTCGGCGCCGCTGCCCTGGTGCGGGTGGTCGTAGGACTCCGGCAGCACGTCGCTGGCCAGGTTGTACAGGTTGCTCTCCTGCATCGCGGTGGCGACGGCCACCACCAGCCCGCGCTCGGGCATCCGCAGGGCCACCCCGACCTCGACGATCACCTTGGCGTTGTCCATCTGCGCCTGGGTGAGTCCGGCGACCGGGCGCGGCCGCTTCGGCTTCGCCGGCCTTCGGGGCGGCGGCTTGCGGGTCGCCGACGGGCTGGGGCTGGCGCTGGCGGTGGGGCTCGGGGTGACCGGGACGGCGATCGGGGAGGCGGCCCGGTCCAGCGAGCGGGAGGCGCGCTGCTCCTGCGCGGCGCGGTCGGCGAGCAGTTCCTGGACCGGCTCCCGACGGCGGTCGGTCTCCTGCACGCCGGCGAACGCGACGAGCCCGAGGCAGCAGGTGACACCGCCGGCCAGGGCGACCCGGGCGGGGGTCGAGGCCAGCAGCGCACGGCCGCCGCGTCGGGGCGGTTCGGGGGCGCGGTGCCGACCGATCCTCCTTTCGCCCGATGCTGCATCGGCCGTACGGGCGGCCGGTCGGGCTTCGGTCAACTGCTGGTCAGAGGAGTCGTCGGGATGCACTCGCCGAGGCTAGAGAGCTTCCCGTCGCTTGCCACCGGGGTTATTGGTGGCATGCGCCACAATTTGCCATGATCCGACCGGTCATTACCCTCGGTGCACCACGAACCGCACCGAACTCGCTATTCCTTCTTATCCTTTATTTTCGCTTTTGGTGGGAGCTATGGGACGTCGGTCCACGATGGACCGGGCCGTCTGGCGCATCCCCCGTTCGACCGATGACACGATGGTCGTACCGGGGAGGTGGTCCCCGTCCGGGCGGCGGGTGACCCGGCCGGGGCTGCTGGCCGGAGGGCGCGGGCGGTAATTGCCGGGGTTGGCGACCCGGGCCGCCGGATCGGCTGGGTACCATGCGGACGGTGACCGACAGCAGGATCGACGAGCCCGTCCGCGGGGGCGCGGGCCGGTCCGGTGACCGGCGCGGGCTGGTCGTCGTCCTGCTCGCCGTGCTGCTCGCCGCGGTGCTGGCCGGTCACCGGGCGATCCCCAACGCGCACGGCCTCGGCAGCCTGCTCGACAGCGTGACCCCCCTGCTCGGCCTGGGTGTGCCGGTGCTGGCCCTCGCCGCGCTGCTGCGCCGCTCCCGGCGCGCGCTCGTCGCGGTCCTGGTGCCCGCCACGGTGTGGATCCTGACCTACGGCGGCGCCTGGCTGGCCCCGGCTGCCGGCGGCGGACTGGCCGGCGTCCGGGTGGCCAGCCAGAACCTGCGCGCCGGCAACCCCGATCCCACCGCCACCGTGGCCCCGCTCGCCGAATCGGGGGCCGACCTCATCGCGCTGCAGGAGGTGGATGACGGCGACCGGCTCGCCCCCGGCCTGCGCCAGCGCTACCCGCACCGGGCGGCGGTCTCCACCGTCGCCCTCTGGAGCCGGTACCCGATCCGGGACTCCGCCGGCGTGGACACCGGCCTCGGCTGGACCCGCGCGCTCCGCGCGGTCGTCGCCACCCCGCAGGGTGACCTGGTGGTGTACGTCGTGCACCTCGGCTCGGCCCGCGCCGGGCAGACCGCCACCCGGGACGAGACGGTACGGAGCCTCGCCCGGACGGTCGGCGCCGACCGCGCCGACCGGCTGGTGGTGCTCGGCGACCTCAACACCGCCAGCACCGACCGGGTCTTCGTCCCGCTGACCCGGCTGCTGCGCGACGCCCAGGCCGACGCCGGCCGGGGCTTCGGCTTCACCTGGCCCTCGAGGTTGCCGGTGACCCGCCCCGACCACGTGCTCTACCGGGGGATCACCCCGACCGCGGCCGGTGTGCTCCGGACGCCGGCCAGCGACCACCGCGCGGTGACCGCCGGCTTCCGGTGGTGACCCACCCGGGTCAGTGTCGGCCGCCGTCGGCCGGGGTGACGGTCAGCCGGTGCCGGCTGCTGTCGCCGCTGGAGAACGGCCAGAGCCGGTCGGCGTGCGCTACCAGGTCGGCCAGCTGGTCGCGGCTCAACCCCACGGACGAGATGGAGGCGTGCACGTCGGCCCGGTAGCGACCGTCGTCGTCGCGGCCCAGCTTGGCCTCGGCGGTCACCTGCACGGTGTGCGCCTCGTCGGTGATCTCTCCGGCCGCCTCCACCGCCGCGTGGTGCAGGCAGGACGCGAAGGCGGCGGCGAGCAGCTGTTCGGGCGTCAGCCCGGTGCAGTGTGGCGCGAGCGGCGACGCCAGCGCGGTGGACAGGCCGCCATCGTCGGTGCGTACGTGGCCACCCGCCGCGGTCGCCGTGGCCTCGTGCAGCCAGGAACTCGGATCCGGCATCGCGTTCCTCCCTCACTCACCGGCGCGGGTTCCCGGCCTCGATCGGGTGAAACGCCGCCCGACCTGCCGCCGCCGTCCGGGCCGGGCCTGCTGGTCCGGTGGGCTGCCGGGGCGGGCCCCCGCTCCGGCGGCGGGGGCGGGCGTCAGGCCCGACCGGTGCGGGACCTGTCGTCGAGGGCGACCGCCTCGGTGGCCTCGGTCGCCGCGCGCCCCGTCCAGGGGGAGACCGGCGCGGAGCGCGGCCGGGGTGTCGACGCCAGCATCGGCACGTACACCCGCGCGTCCACCGCCTCGGCGAGCAGCAGCGCGGCCATCAGGCTGGTCGGCCGGGCGGTGGGGTCGTCGTCGAGGCAGCGCCGGCACAGCTCGGCCACCTCGGTGGGCAGGCCCTCGACCGGCGGCAGTGGTTCGGCGGCGATCCGCCGGCGGGCGCCGACCAGCTGGGTGGCGGTCGTCCCGGCCGCGTACGGCAGCCGCCCGGTGAGGCTGTAATAGAGCAGCACGCCGAGGGCGTACATGTCGGCGGCGGGGGTGGCCGGCTGCCGGTCGAACTGTTCCGGCGCCAGGTACGCCGGGGTGCCCACCACCATGCCGTCCGGGCTGTCGTCCGGGGCGCCGGCCGAGGTGGCGATGCCGAAGTCGAGCACCTTCACGCCGGACGGCGTCAGCATCACGTTGGCCGGCTTCACGTCGCGGTGCACGATGTCGTGCGCGTGCGCGGCGGCCAGCGCCGCGGCCACCTCGGCGCAGACCCGCACCGCGATCCGCCAGTCCAGCGGCCCGGCCCGCAGGTGCGCGGCGAGCGTCTCCCCCTCGGCCAGCTCCATCACGATGTACGGAGCCTCGCGCCCTGGCAGCGTGGACGAGGTGCCGAAGTCGTGCACGCTGGCGACGTTGGGGTGCACCAGCCGGGCCGCCGAGCGCGCCTCGGCCCGGATCCGCTCCACCGACGTCTCCTCGCTCTGGTGCCCGGGGGACATCAGCTTCACCGCGACCGGCCGATCCAGCACGACGTCGTGCGCGCGCCACACTTCGGACATTCCGCCCATACCGATGCGCTGTTCGAGCTGGTAACGCCCGGCCAGCGTCCTCATCGACCCGCTCCTGTCCGTATCGTCCGTCGGCGGTCCCCCGCCGGTGCTGCGGACGCGGTACCCGGGGGCGGAGCTGGGCAAACCGGGACCGGTCGGCGCGGAGCGGGCTCGCCGCCGCCCATCTGTGCGGTAGCTTGCCAGCCAGGGCGTCCGAGCGTCCCGGGGGAGGGTGGTCGCGGATGAGCGAGGTGACCGTGCGCTTCGTCGGTGGGCCGGCCCACGATCTGGTCCGGCAGGTGCCCGCCGGGCCGGACGGCGACCCGCCCGCCCGCTGGGTGATGCGCCATCCCGACGGCGGCCCACCGCCGGGCGGGGGCGGCCCGGACCATCTCTACGCGCGGGACCGGCGCGACGGCAACGGTGTGTGGACCATGAGCTTCGTCCGCACCTATCCCGAGGGCGCGAGCGAGTAGCGGGGTCGACCGGCCGCGCCGGTGGTCTCCACGGCAGTCGGGTCGACGTCGCCCCCGCTGGCCTCGTCCGGGACCGGTCGGCCGGGTACCGCCGGACCGGACCGACCGGCGCGCACAGCTGACGCACAGGATGCGCATAGGTGAGCGCCAGCCACGGGGCCCACGATGGGGGCATGGTGATGAACGGGCAGGCCGCGCAGACCAGGATCGAGCTCCGCCGCCCCGACGGCGAACCCGTGCGGGTGCTGGTGGTCGACGACGAGCCGACCCTGACCGACCTGCTGTCGATGGCGTTGCGGTACGAGGGCTGGCAGGTGCGCAGCGCGGGGAACGGGATGGCCGCGCTGAGCGCCGCCCGACAGTTCCAGCCGGACGCGGTGGTGCTCGACGTGATGCTGCCCGACCTGGACGGCTTCCAGGTGCTGCGCCGGCTGCGCGAGCAGGCCCCGACCGTGCCGGTGCTCTTCCTGACCGCCCGGGACGCGGTCGAGGAGCGCATCGCCGGGCTCACCGTCGGCGGCGACGACTACGTCACCAAGCCGTTCAGCCTGGAGGAGGTCATCGCCCGGCTGCGCGCCCTGCTGCGCCGCTCCGGCTTCGCCATGGCCACCCGGGGGGACGCCGTGCTCACCGTCGGCGACCTCAGCCTGGACGAGGACAGCCACGAGGTGCGCCGCGGCGACAGCCTGATCACCCTCACCGCCACCGAGTTCGAGCTGCTGCGTTACCTGATGCGCAACCCGCGCCGGGTGCTGAGCAAGGCGCAGATCCTCGATCGGGTCTGGAACTACGACTTCGGTGGGCAGGCCAACGTGGTCGAGCTCTACATCTCGTACCTGCGGAAGAAGATCGACGCCGGCCGGCCCCCGATGATCCACACACTGCGCGGGGCGGGGTATGTCCTCAAGCCCGCGGAGTGAC
The DNA here is from genome assembly GCF_049844475.1 of Micromonospora sp. DT47. Classification (NCBI taxonomy): domain Bacteria; kingdom Bacillati; phylum Actinomycetota; class Actinomycetes; order Micromonosporales; family Micromonosporaceae; genus Micromonospora; species Micromonospora sp. DT47. The sequence continues at coordinate 22,266 of NZ_JBNCLC010000009.1, forward strand.
CGGGCCGGGGGGTTGCGTCGCTGGTTGGCCGGCTGGTCGCTGAGCCGCCGGCTGGTGCTTGCCGTCGTGGCGCTGCTCGCCCTGGTCAGCATCGGCATCGGCGGCCTGACCACGGTGGCGCTGCGCCACTTCCTGGTCGGCCAGGTGGACAACCAGCTCACCATGGGCGGCGACCGTCGGCCGGGCGAGTCGCCGCCCTGGGGCCCCCAGCTCGGCGGGCCGCGGCGGCCGTGCTCGAGCAACGATTCGCCGGCCCCGGAGCCGCCGCGCGGTTTCCCACCGGGCTCGATCGCGGCGTGCGCCGCCGGCGGCGAGACGGCGGCGACGACCCGGGCCCAGGCCGGCGGGCTGGAGGACGTCCCGGCCGCCGACGTCGCCCCGCTGATGGCGCTCCCCACCGACGGCCGGCCGCACACGGTCGACCTCGGTGACCGGGGCGACTACCGGGCGGTGGCCCGGCAGTCGCCTGACGGGGCCACTCTGGTCACCGCCTTTCCGCTGGCCGGCGTGCAGGAGACGGTCTGGTGGATGGTCGCCGCCCAGGCGGGGGTGGCCGCCGCCGGCCTGCTCGTCGCGAGCAGCCTGGGCGCGCTGATCGTGCGGGCCACGCTGCGTCCGCTGAACCGGGTCGCCGCCACCGCCAGCCGGGTCACCGAGCTGCCGCTGGACCGCGGCGAGGTGGCCCTGTCGGTGCGGGTACCGGAGAGCGACACCGATCCGCGTACCGAGGTGGGGCAGGTGGGCGCCGCGCTCAACCGGATGCTCGGGCACGTCGCCGCCGCGCTCGCCGCCCGGCAGGCCAGCGAGACCCGGGTACGCCAGTTCGTCGCCGACGCCAGCCACGAGCTGCGTACGCCGCTGGCCGCGATCCGGGGCTACGCCGAGGTGGCCCGGCGGGGCCGGGACCGGGTGCCGCCGGACGTGGCGCACGCGCTGCGCCGGGTCGAGTCGGCCAGCACCCGGATGACCAGCCTCGTCGACGACCTGCTGCTGCTCGCCCGGCTGGACTCCGGCCGGCCGCTCGCGACCGGGCCGGTCGACCTCACCGCGCTGATCGTCGACGCGGTCAGCGACGCGCACGTGGCCGGCCCGGAACACCGCTGGCAGCTGGACCTGCCCGACGAGGCCCTCGACGTGCCCGGTGACGCCGTGCGGCTGCACCAGGTGGTGGCGAACCTGCTGGCCAACGCCCGGGTGCACACCCCGCCCGGCACCACGGTGACCACCCGGCTGGCCCGGGTGGACGGAGCCGTCGAGGTCAGCGTGGCCGACGACGGCCCGGGCATCCCACCCGAGCTGCAGGGCGAGGTCTTCGAACGGTTCGCCCGGGGGGACAGCTCCCGGTCGCGCGAGCACGGCAGCACCGGCCTCGGCCTGGCCATCGTGGCCGCGGTCGTGGAGGCGCACCACGGCACCGTCCGGGTGGAGAGCCGACCCGGTCGTACCGTCTTCACGGTGCGGCTGCCGGATTCCACAGCTGACGCATAGCCGCTTCACCGGACCGGCCGGCTGGCTGCGTGCCGGCTGGGCAGGGCGGTGGTCAGCGACTGAGGGCGGTCGAGAGGACCTCGACGACGCGTCGTGCGTGCCGCCCGTCGGGGTCCTCGTCGGCGTTGAGGTCGGCGACGCTCATCCCGAGCAGCCGCTCGGACCGGGCCAGCGGGGTGACCAGCGCGAGCAGGTCGTCCCAGTCGAGACCACCGGGCTCCGGGTAGGACACCGCCGGCAGCGCCGTCGGGTCGAGCACGTCCAGGTCCAGGTGCAACCAGCTCGACTCGGTGCCGTCGGCCGCCAGCTCGCGGCCCACCCGCGCCGCGCCCCGCTGGCGGACGGTGGGCGCGGGGAACTGGGGGATCCGCGGATCGACCCGGGCGGCCTCCCGGCGGCCCTCGTCGTCCCGGGGCGGCCGGTGGCCGACCAGCCGGACCCGCTCCGGCGCCACCAGCGGTCGGTCGAACAGGTCGGGGCCGTGGCCGGTGAGGATGGACAGGTCCATGTCCGCCCCCTCACCCGTGGGCGAGGTCCGGCCGTCGCAAAAGTCGGGGTGGCCGTCGAGGAACCACAGCCCGGTGCCGGCGGGCAGGGCGAGGAAGACGCCGACCAGGAGGGTGCAGTCCCCGCCGACGACCAGGGGACGGTGGCCGTCCGCCCGGACCGCGGCCACCCCCGCGGCGATCGCCCGGCAGGCCCGCCGGACCTGCTCGGCGCCGATGAGCCCGGTGGCCGGGTCGCGCTCCGGGTCGTCGATCCGGGCGTCGAGCGCCCCGCCGTCCGCCGCCTCGAGCCGCTCCCGCAGGCCCGCCGCCCGTAACGCGCGCGGCGCGCGTTCCTCACCCCGGCCCCGGCCGGAGGAGTCCAGCGCCGCGTCCAGCACCGTCCATCGCACAGTCGCAGGCTAGTGCGGTGTCCACTGACGTTCACCGGGTTTCCGGTTGGGTGTGGTGGATCCTCGCCGTGGGGGCGAGCGACTCCCTACCGGGTGGTGGGGCGGGCCCCCGCCCGGGACACCGCACTAGCCCGGCGTGGCAGGCTGGGTGGCGTGTACCGGGAACGTCCCGCCGCCCTGCGCGGCGCCGTGCTCTGGACCAGCCTCAGCGGCGGCGCGCCCGTCCGGGTGCTGCCCGACGGCTGCCTGGACCTGCTCTGGTCCAGCCGGTCCGGGCTGCTGGTCGCCGGCCCCGACCGCACCGCGTACCTGACCGGCTCCGCGCGCGGCGAGCGGTGGCTGGGGCTGCGGTTGCCGCCGGGGGTCGGGCCCGCGGTCCTCGGTGTCCCCGCCGACGAGCTGCGGGACCGCCGGGTGCCGCTCGACGCGCTCTGGGGTCGGGCGGCGACCGAGGTCGCCGAGCGGCTGGGCGACCGGCCGACCGGCGCCGGCCTGACGGCGGTCGCCGCTGCCCGGCTGGCCGCCGCCGGTGGCCCGGACCCGCTCGGCGCGCGGGTCGCCGCGCTGCTCGCGGCCGGGGCCACCGTGACCGCGACCGCCGCCGAGGTCGGCCTCGGCCCGCGCGCCCTGCACCGACGCAGCCAGGCCCTCTTCGGGTACGGCCCGAAGACCCTCGCCCGCATCCTGCGGATGCGCCGGGCCGTGGCGCTCGCCGGCACCGGCGTCCCGCTGGCCGAGGTGGCCGTCCGCGCCGGCTACGCCGACCAGGCGCACCTCACCCGGGACGTACGCGAGCTGGCCGGCGTGCCACCGACCGGCCTGCTGTCGGGCTGGAGCGGGCGCCCGGCCGCCGGTCAGTTCCCGCCGAGCGGGGCGTAGAGGTCCACGCCGTTTCCGTCCGGGTCGTGCAGCACGGCGTACCGCTGGCCCCAGAAGGCGTCCCACGGCGCGAGCTCGCCGTGGAAGCCGGCGCCGGTCAACTCCGCCCAGTACCGGTCCACCTCGGCCGGGTCGGCGCAGCGGAAGGCGAGGTTGGTGCGGGGGCTTCCGGTGGGCGGCGTCCAGCTGGGGTGGAAGGTGCGGACCATGCTGACCTTGTCCCAGGCGAGCCGGACGCCGCCGGGCAGGGTCACCTCCACGTGGTCCTCGGATTCGGCGCCGCCTGGGATGTCCAGTCCGAGCCGCCGGTAGAAGTCGAGACTGCGGGCCATGTCGGCCACCGCCATGCCGATGAGGTCGAAGCGAAGTGCCATGCGGCCACGGTAGGGCGCGTACGCCGGGGCGGTCTTGAACGGAACGGACGGGCCGAGTGATCCGTGTGTCCCTCGCGGAGCGGCGCGGCGGCGTACCGTGTCAAGGGAGCAATCCGGCTTTACGGGCTATATGCCGCATAAGGCGTAGTCGTGACGTCGGGTCCAGACGGCGAGGGAAGGGAGCGGCCGGTGATGCACCTGGCCTACCTGGACGCGGGGTCCGGCAGCCTGATCGTGCAGGTGGTGGTCGGCGGAGTGGCGGGCGCGGCGGTCGCCGTCAAGCTCTACTGGCGTCGACTGGTCTCCCGGTTCCGCCGGCAGCCGACCGACCCGATGGGCGCCGCCCCGGGCGGTCGGCAGCAGCGACAGTCCGCCGACTCCTGACCGGCCGGCACCCCCCGATGGCCACCTCCGACACCCGTATCCGGGTCGAGCCCGGTTCCTTCCGCGACCCGGCGAACCGGGTCTTCCACGCCGGCGACGAGGTGCTGCGCGGGCTGGGCCCGCAGGCCGCCGCCGACTGGCGGGCGCTGCACGCCGCCGACTTCTTCACCGCGCTGCTGGCCGAGGGGAAGGTGTGCGGCACCGAGCTGGTCGACCCGGCCACGCTGCCCGACACCGGCTGGACGACCGTGCTGCGGCACGAGCGCATCCCGTTCGTCTCGCACCCGTACGAGTGGTCGTTCGCCATGCTGCGCGACGCCGCGCTGCTGCACCTGGAGATCCTGCGCCGGGCGCTGTCCGCCGGCTTCACCACCAAGGACGGGTCGGCGTACAACCTGCAGTGGCGCGGTAGCGCCCCGGTCTTCATCGACATCGGCTCGTTCGAGCCGATCCGCGAGGGCGAGCCGTGGGCCGGCTACCGCCAGTTCTGCCAGACCCTGCTCTACCCGCTGATGCTCCAGGCCCACCTCGGCCTGGACTTCCAGCCCTGGCTGCGGGCCCAGGTCGACGGCATCGAGCCGGAGCAGATGCGCCGGCTCTTCGGCGGCGCCCGGCGGCTGCTGCCCGGGGTGCCGACCCACGTCCACCTGCACGGCGCCATGCAGGCCCGCAACGCCCGGACCAGCACCAGCGACGTCAGGGCGCAGCTGCGCGCGGCCGGCTACTCCCGGGAGCTGGCGCTGGCCACCGTCCGAGGCCTGGCGAAGCTGGTCCGCCGGCTCGACCGGCGCGCGGACGGCAGCCACTGGGCCGACTACCAGCGCACCTGCGGCTACACGGCGCAGGACCGGGCCGACAAGGAACTCTTCGTCGACGAGGCGGTGGCCGCGGCCGGCGCGCCCCGTCTGGTGTTGGACCTCGGCGCCAACGACGGCCGGTACGCCCGGATCGCCGCCCGGCACGCCGCGCAGGTGGTCGCCGTCGAGCAGGATCCGGCGGTGGTTGACGCCCTCTACCGGGCGCTGCGCGTCGAGGGCGACCGGCGGATCCTGCCGCTGGTGATGGACCTCGCCGACCCCTCGCCGGGCGGCGGCTGGCGGGGCGTCGAGCGGGCCGCCTTCGCCACCCGGGCCCGGGCCGACGTGGTGCTCGCCCTCGCCGTGGTGCACCACCTGGCCATCGGGCGCAACGTGCCGCTGCCCGAGGTGGTCGACCAGCTGGTCGCGTACGTCCGGCCCGGCGGCCGGCTGGTGGTGGAGTTCGTCCACCCCGAGGACGCGATGGCCCGCCGGCTGCTGGCCAACAAGCCGGACGGGCTCTTCCCCGACTACCGGCGCGTGGAGTTCGAGCGGTTGCTGGCGGCGCGCTGCCGGGTGGAGCGGCGCCGGGACCTGCCGTCCGGCACCCGCACGCTCTACCAGGCGGTGGTGGGTGGCTGACCGGGTCGTCACCGTTCCGCCCGGCCTGCGACCGCCGTCCGCGCCCACCCCGTCACCGACCGGCGAGGCCGTGCCGTCTGCCCGCCGGGCCGAGCTGCGCCGGCTGCTGGAGGTGGCCGCCCTGGTCGGGCTGGTGGTCACCCAGCCGCTGCTCGACGTGCTCGGGCGCAGCCCCGACTTCTTCCTGTTCCACCGCGCCACGACCGGGGACATCCTGCTGCTGGTCGCGATGATCGCGCTGCTGCCGACGCTGGCCGTCGCCCTGGTGGGGCTGGCCGGCCGGCTGGCCGGGCCGCGCGCCCGGAGGGTGACGCACCGCCTGCTCGTCGGGCTGCTGCTGGCCGCCCTCGCCGTGCAGGTCGGCCGGCACGCCGCGCCGCTGCGGGGCGTACCGCTGCTGCTGGCCGCCGCCGTGGCCGGCGCGGCCGGGGCGGCCGCGCACCGGCGGTGGTCGGTCATCGGCCGGGTGCTGCGGGTCGCCGCGCTCGGGCCGCCGGTCTTCGTCGCACTGTTCCTGTTCGCCTCGCCCGCCTCGGCGGTGGTGCTGCCCCGGGCACACGGCGGCGCGGCCGGGGTGGCCGGGCCGGGGGAGCACCCGCCGGTGGTCATGATCGTCCTCGACGAGCTGCCGCTGGTCTCGCTGCTCGGCGCCGACGGCCGGATCGACGCCACCCGGTATCCGCACTTCGCCGAGCTGGCCGCCCAATCGACCTGGTACCGCAACGCCACCGGGGTCAGCGGCTGGACGCCGTACGCGCTGCCGGCGATGCTCACCGGCCGGTACCCGGCCCTGCCGCTCGCCCCGCACTACTCGCAGTACCCGGACAACCTCTTCACCGCCCTCGGCGGCCTCTACGACGTCCGGGCCGAGGAGAGCATCACCCGGCTCTGCCCGCCCAGCCGCTGCGATCAGCCGGTCCCCCAACAGGGGCTCGGGGCGCTGGTCCGGGAGACCGGCAAGCTTCTCGCGCAGGTCGCCGCGCCGGTGGACAGCCGGGTCGACCCGGAGGAGTCGTACCGGGAGCGAACCCGCGCCGAGGCGGGGCTGGACGCCGCCGAACCGGTCCCGGCCGACCCGAAGTTCCGCTGGGACAGCCTGGACGACAACCAGCCGGCCCGGTTCACCAGCTTTCTGGCCGGCCTGCGCCCGTCGAACCGGCCGACGCTGCACTTCCTGCACCTGCTGATGCCGCACCCGCCGTGGGCGTACCTGCCGTCGGGGGCGCGCTACGACGCCCCGGAGGACCTGCCCAGCGACGGGGCCGGCTGGGTCGACCTGGCCCGGGTCCGGCACCTGGCGCAGCTGGAGTACACCGACCGATTGATCGGCGAGACGCTGCGTACCCTGCGCGCCACCGGCCTGTACGACAAGGCCCTGGTCCTGGTCACCGCCGACCACGGGGTCAGCTTCACCCGGGACTGGCAGGGGCGGGGGATGGACGCGATCGACCACGCCGCCGGCCAGGTCGCCTGGGTGCCGATGTTCGTCAAGGACCCCGGCCAGCGGGCCGGCCGCACCGACGACCGCAACTGGGAGCACGTCGACCTGCTGCCGACCATCGCCGACGCGGTGCACGTGAAGGTCCCGTGGCCGATGGACGGGCGCTCCGCCCGGCAGGGGCCGCGGGACCGGACCGAGAAGTGGTTCTACGACCGGCCGGGGGAGCGGGTCACCTTCCCCGGCGGGGTGCCGGCCCGCCCGGCCGTCCCCGCGCCGCACCCGCTGGTCGGCGCCGCGGTCGGGGAGGAACCGGCCGGTGGCGCGGCCACCGTGGCGAACCTGGCCGCGTTCCGGCGGGTCGACCCGGCCGCCGGCGAGCTGCCCGCGCTGGTCTGGGGCACGGTGCCTCGAGAAGTGCCCGACGGTACGCTGCTGGCGGTGGCGGTCAACGGCCGGGTCGGCGCGGTCGTGCCGGTGGTCCCGGCGGACAAGGGGGGCCGCCGCTTCGCCGCCCTCCTCCCCGACGACCACCTGTTCCGGGCCGGCGCGAACCGGCTGGACCTCTACCGGGTCGGCGCCGGTGATGCGCTGCGCCACCTGACGCTCTCCTGAGCTTTCGTCCCCGACGTCCGTCTTCGTCGCGCGCCGCCCTCGCCCACCAGGGTTTCCGATCCGTCGGGTCGGGAATCGGGTGACGCATACCTCACCGCCGAACCACGGCGGGCGGTGTCCCGTGGACCGCGATTACGGTAAAAGCGAAGGCAATTCAACGAAGATTCGCCGGCGAAGCGAGGAACCATGACGGAAGTCAAGCTGGATCACCCCGGTGGGCAGCTTTCGATGCCGGTGCACGACGCGGTCGAGGGCCCCGCGGGCATCGGGGTGAGCAAGCTGCTGAGGGAAACCGGGATGACCACGTACGACCCCGGTTTCGTCAACACCGCGTCCTGTTCGTCCGCGATCACCTACATCGACGGTGACGCGGGCATCCTGCGGTACCGCGGCTACCCGATCGAGCAGCTGGCCGAGAAGTCCTCCTTCCTGGAGGTCTCCTACCTGCTGATCTACGGTGAGCTGCCGACCCAGCAGCAGCTGACGGAGTTCAGCGAGCGGATCCGGCGGCACTCGCTCCTGCACGAGGAGATGCGCCGGTTCTTCGACGGCTTCCCGCGCGACGCGCACCCGATGGCCGTGCTCTCCTCGGCGGTCAGCGCGATCTCCACCTTCTACCAGGACAGCCTGGACCCGTTCGACTCCCAGCACGTGGAGATGTCGACGGTCCGGCTGATGGCGAAGGTCCCCACCATCGCCTCGTACGCCTACAAGAAGTCCATCGGGCAGCCGCTGCTGTACCCGGACAACTCGCTGGGCTATGTGGAGAACTTCCTCCGGATGACCTTCGGCGTGCCGGCCGAGGAGTACGAGGTCGACCCGGTGATGGCCCGCGTGCTGGACATGCTGTTCGTGCTGCACGCCGACCACGAGCAGAACTGCTCGACCTCCACGGTCCGGCTGGTCGGCTCCAGCAACGCCAACCTGTTCGCCTCGGTCTCGGCCGGCGTGAACGCGCTCTTCGGCCCGCTGCACGGCGGCGCCAACCAGGCTGTGCTGGAGATGCTCCAGAAGATCCACGCCGACGGTGGCGACGTGCAGTCCTTCGTCCGCAAGGTCAAGGACAAGCAGGACGGCGTGAAGCTGATGGGCTTCGGCCACCGGGTCTACAAGAACTACGACCCGCGTGCCGCGATCGTGAAGAAGGCCGCCCAGGACGTGCTCGGCCGGATGGCCAAGCCGGACCCGCTGCTGGACATCGCGATGCAGCTCGAGGAGATCGCGCTCGCCGACGACTTCTTCGTCTCCCGCCGGCTCTACCCGAACGTGGACTTCTACACCGGCCTGATCTACAAGGCCATGGGCTTCCCGACCAAGATGTTCACCGTGCTCTTCGCGCTGGGCCGGCTGCCGGGCTGGATCGCCCAGTGGCGCGAGATGATCAACGACCCGGAGACCAAGATCGGCCGTCCGCGGCAGATCTACACCGGAGCCGCCGAGCGGAACTACGTCCCGCCGTCGGAGCGCTGACCTCCCGGTCCGCACGCGGCGAAGGCCGCCGACCCGCTCGGGTCGGCGGCCTTCGCCATGATCGACACCGGGTCGGCGACGTCGCGGTGTCGCCGCGCCCCGGACACCGCGATGTCCGGGAAACGGAGTGGATCGTACGACGCCTCAGCGCAGGCCGGCGGCGGCGAGCAGGTTGCCCTCCGGGATCGGCGCGGTGGCCCGGCCGAGGGTCATCCGCAGCTCCGCCCGCTCGGCGGTGAACGCCGCGTCGCCGGTGATCGCGGCCGTGTAGGCGGCCGCGGTCCGGTGCGCGATCGCCGACCAGTCGTACTGCTCGTGGACCATGGCCCGGGCCCGGCGGGCGAGCACCCGGGCCCGCTCCCGGTCGGACAGCAGGGCGTCGACCGCCTCGGTGAGGCCGTCCGGGTCCTGCGGGGCGAAGGTCATCCCGGTGACGCCCGGCTCGACGATCTCGGCCAGGCCGCCGGTGCGGGCCACCGCCAGGGGCGCCCCGGCCGCGGCGCCCTCCAGGGCCACCATGCCGAACGGCTCGTAGATGCTCGGCACCGCGAAGCAGTCCGAGGCGGCCATCACGGCCGGCAGGTCGGTGCCACCGAGGAAGCCGGGCATGCTCACCGCGCCCTCGAGGCCGAGCCGGTGCACCTCGGCCTCGAGGGCCGCCCTGTACGGCCCGTCGCCGACGATCACCGCCCGCAGCCCGGGGTGCCGCTCGCGCAGCCGGGGCAGGCCGGCGAGCAGGTGCTGCACGCCCTTCTCGTAGACCAGCCGGCCGGCGAAGGTGACCAGCGGGCCGTCCCCGGCGAACCGGGCCCGGGCCGAGGCGATCGCGGCCACCGGCACCTTCCAGCGGTGCGGCTCGACACCGTTGGGCACCACGTCGACCCGGCCGGCGGGCACCCCGAACAGCGCGCCCACCTCGTCGCGCATGTACCCGGAGCAGACGATCACCCGGCCGGACTCGCCGGCCAGCCAGTGCTCGACGCCGTGGATGGTGCGGTTCATCTCCTCCGGCAGCCACCCCTGGTGCCGGCCCGCCTCGGTGGCGTGGATGGTGCTCACCAGCGGGACGTCCAGGTGCTCGCGCAGCGTCATCGCGGTGTGCGCGACCAGCCAGTCGTGGGCGTGGATCACGTCGTACGAGCCGGACTGGGCGGCCCGCAGCGCGGCCCGGGTGAGCGTGTGGTTGAACGCCATCGTCCAGGCCAGCAGCGAGTCCGTGGCGAGCGGGAAGGCCACCGGGTCCTCGGCGGCGCGGACGACGCGCACCCCGTCGGCGTACTCCTCCAGCGGTGTGCCCTCGGTGTGCCGGGTGACGACGGTGACCTCATGCCCGGCGGCGGCCAGCGCGACCGACAGCGCGTGCACGTGCCGGCCGAGCCCGCCGACCAGCACCGGCGGGTACTCCCAGGAGAGCATCAGGATGCGGCGGGTCTGCGGGGGCACCCCGGAGCCGCCGCTCTGCTGCGGGATCTGGGGCTGGAAGGTGGGGGTGGGCCGGCAGGACCGGTCCGGGGCGGTCGCGAGCTGCTCGCCGACCCGCAGGGTCGTCACATCAATCTCCGTCCATGCACGAAGGATCGCGCCGGCAACGGTGGCGGCGGAAAGAAGGTGGTGGGGGTGGCCGAGGGCCGAGCGGACCCGCGGGCGCGTCCGCATAAAGCAAAGGGTATTGCGCGTCCCGGCGCATCCCGAGAAGGCCTATCGTGACGGAGGACACCCAAAGGTCCGGGCGGCCTCACGTGGGTGGATATCGGGTGCCGTCCGTTCGGATGGATTGGCCGCAGCGGGTCCGGGGAACTACCGGCGGTCGCACCGGCGGCCCGCCCGTCCGGTGCGCTCACGATCATGTGCCGAAGGAGCGACATGCAGGTCTGGCCGGGCGACCGTTACCCCCTCGGAGCCACCTACGACGGGATGGGCACCAACTTCGCGATCTTCTCTGAGGTGGCCGAGCGGATCGAGCTCTGCCTCTTCGACGAGTGGGACACCGGCGCGGAGCGGCGGGTCGAGCTGCGGGAGGTCGACGCGTACGTCTGGCACGCGTACATCCCCGGGATCGAGCCCGGCCAGCGGTACGGCTACCGGGTGCACGGGCCGTACGACCCGGCGAACGGGGTGCGCTGCAACCCGCACAAGCTGCTGCTCGACCCGTACGCCAAGGCGGTCGACGGGGAGGTCTCCTGGAGCCCGGCGGTCTACGACTACGAGATGGGCGAGCCGGAGCGGATGTCGGAGACCGACTCCGCGCCGTTCATGCCGAAGTCCGTGGTGGTCAACCCCTACTTCGACTGGGGCAACGACAAGCCGCCGCGCACCCCGTACCACCACTCGGTGATCTACGAGACGCACGTGCGCGGGCTGACCATGCGCCACCCCGGCATCCCCGAGGAACTGCGCGGCACGTACGCGGCCATCGGCTCCCCGGTGATGATCGAGCACTTCAAGAGGCTTGGGATCACCGCGGTCGAGCTGATGCCGGTGCACGAGTTCGTGCACGACCACCGCCTGGTCGACCTCGGGTTGCGCAACTACTGGGGTTACAACACCATCGGCTTCTTCGCCCCGCACCACGGCTACTCCGCGCTGGGCCGGCTCGGCCAGCAGGTGCAGGAGTTCCGGGGCATGGTCAAGGCGCTGCACGCCGCCGGCATCGAGGTGATCCTCGACGTGGTCTACAACCACACCGCGGAGGGCAACCACCTCGGCCCGACGCTGAGCTTCAAGGGCGTCGACACCGCCAGCTACTACCGGCTGAGCGAGGAGGACCGGCGCTACTTCGTCGACTACACCGGCACCGGCAACAGCCTCAACGTGCGCAGCCCGCACTCGCTGCAGCTGATCATGGACTCGCTGCGCTACTGGGTGACCGAGATGCACGTCGACGGCTTCCGCTTCGACCTCGCCGCCACCCTGGCCCGGGAGTTCTACGATGTCGACCGCCTCTCCACCTTCTTCGAGGTGGTCCAGCAGGACCCGGTGGTCAGCCAGGTCAAGCTGATCGCCGAGCCGTGGGACGTCGGCCCCGGCGGCTACCAGGTCGGCAACTTCCCGCCGCTGTGGACCGAGTGGAACGGCAAGTACCGGGACACGGTGCGGGACTTCTGGCGCGGCGAGCCGGCCACCCTGGCCGAGTTCGCCTCGCGCATCTCCGGCTCCGCCGACCTCTACCAGGACGACGGCCGCCGGCCGTTCCACAGCATCAACTTCGTCACCTGCCACGACGGGTTCACCCTCAACGACCTGGTCTCGTACAACGACAAGCACAACGAGGCCAACGGCGAGGAGAACCGGGACGGCGAGAGCCACAACCGGTCCTGGAACTGCGGCGTCGAGGGGGAGACCGACGACCCGGGCGTGCGGGCGCTGCGAGCCCGGCAGCGGCGCAACGTCCTGGCCACCCTGATGCTCTCCCAGGGCGTGCCGATGATCGGCCACGGCGACGAGCTGGGCCGCACCCAGCGCGGCAACAACAACGCCTACTGCCAGGACAGCGAACTCGCCTGGATCGACTGGGAGCACGCCGACGAGGAGCTGCTGGCCTTCGTCCGGCGGCTCACCGACTTCCGTACCGGGCACCAGGTGTTCCGCCGCCGGCGGTTCTTCACCGGCCTGCCGGTCGGCGGCCGGGCCGCCGGGTCCGGCCTGCCCGACCTGGCCTGGTACACCCCGGACGGCCGGGAGATGACCGGCGAGGACTGGGGCAACGACTTCGGCCGCTCGGTGGCCCTGTTCGTCAACGGCGACGGCATCCCGGAGCGCGGCCAGTACGGCCAGCGCCACCAGGACACCTCCTTCCTGCTCTGCTTCAACGCCCACGACGCGGCGCTGGACTTCACCATGCCCGGCGCCGAGTTCGGGCAGCGGTGGGAGCTGGTGATCAGCACCGCGGAACCGGAACCGGAGAAGACGGCGATCGTCGAGGCAGGCGGCGTGATCTGCGTGCCGGACCGCTCCCTGGTGGTCCTGGAGAGGATGGTCTGACGTGCCCGACACCCCTCGACCCGACGTGACGGCGGCACCGACGACGCGGGTCGGGTCGACCTACCGCGTCCAGGTCCGCCCCGGCTTCGACCTGGACGCCACCGCCGGCCTCGCCGGCTACCTGGCCGACCTGGGCGCGACCCACCTCTACAGCGCGCCCCTGCTCACCGCCACCCCCGGCTCGGCCCACGGCTACGACGTGGTCGACCACCGGGCGGTCAACCCCGAACTGGGCGGCGAGGCCGGCCGGCAGCGGCTGGTCCGCGCGCTGCGCGCGGCGGGGCTCGGCCTGGTCGTGGACATCGTGCCCAACCACGCCGGGGTGGCCCAGCCGGCGGCCAACCCGGCCTGGTGGGACGTGCTGCGCCGGGGCCGGGACTCGGCGTACGCCGGCTGGTTCGACATCGACTGGGACCGGGGCCGGCTGCTGCTGCCGGTGCTCGCCGACACCCCCGACGCGCTGCACGACCTCAAGGTCGTCGAGGGCGAGCTGCGCTACCACGAGCACCGCTTCCCGATCGCCGACGGCACCGGCGACGGCGGGCCGCGCGAGGTGCACGACCGGCAGCACTACGAGCTGATCTCCTGGCGGCGCGGGGACGGCGAACTGACGTACCGCCGGTTCTTCGCCGTGTCGGACCTGGCCGGCCTGCGGGTGGAGGACCCGGAGGTCTTCGCCGCGACCCACCGGGAGATCGTGCGCTGGGCCGACGCGGGCGAGCTGGACGGCATCCGGGTCGACCACCCGGACGGGCTGCGCGACCCGACCGGGTACCTGGCCCGGTTGCGCGCCGCCGCCCCGCACGTCTGGTTGGTGGTGGAGAAGATCCTGGAGTACGGCGAGGAGTTGCCGGACTGGCCGGTGGAGGGCACCACCGGCTACGACGCCCTCGCCGCGGTCTGCGGGCTCTTCGTCGACCCGGACGCCGAGGGCTACTTCACCGCCCTGGACACCCGACTGGTCGGCCACCCCACCTCCTGGGAGAGCCTGACCCACGACACCAAGCTGGCCGCCGCCACCCGGCTGCTCGCCGCCGAGCTGACCCGGCTGGCCGCCCTCGCCCCCGAGCTGGACCGGGAGTACACCCGGGCGGCGCTGGCCGAGCTGGCGGCCTGCTTCCCGGTCTACCGGGGCTACCCGCCGCTGGGCGCCCGGCACCTGGCCGCCGCGCGCTCCGAGGCCGGCCGACGCCGGCCCGACCTGGCCGGCACCCTGGACGCGGTCACCCGGCTGCTGCGCGACTCCGAGCACGAGCTGGCCCTCCGCTTCCCGCAGCTCACCGGCGCGGTGATGGCCAAGGGCGTGGAGGACACCGCCTACTACCGGTGGAGCCGGTTCGTCGCGCTCAACGAGGTCGGCGGGTCGCCTGCCCACTTCGGTGTGCCGCCGGCGGAGTTCCACCGGTTCGCCGCCGCCAGGCAGGTGCGCTGGCCGGCCTCGATGACCACCCTCTCCACCCACGACACCAAGCGCGGGGAGGACGTCCGCGCCCGGCTGGCCGTGCTCGCCGAGCTGCCCGGCCGCTGGGCCGAGCAGGTCACCGCCTGGATGTCCCGGGCGCCGCTGGCCGACCCGGCCTTCGCCCACCTGCTCTGGCAGACCGCCGTCGGCGCCTGGCCGATCGAGCGGGACCGGCTGCACGCGTGCGTGGAGAAGGCCGCCCGGGAGGCCGCCGCCTCGACCAGCTGGTCCGACCCGGACCTGGGCTTCGAACGGGAGCTGCACGCCCTGGTCGACCGGATGTACGACGATCCGCAGCTGCACGCCGAGATCACCGCGTTCGCCGCCGAGATCACCCCGGCGGGCTGGTCCAACTCGCTCGGCCAGAAGCTGGTCCAGCTCGCCATGCCGGGCGTGCCGGACACCTACCAGGGCACCGAGCTGTGGGAGAACAGCCTGGTCGACCCGGACAACCGTCGCCCGGTCGACTTCGCCGTCCGCCGGGAGCTGCTGGCCCGCCTCGACGGCGGCTGGCGGCCCGAGGTCGCCGCCGACGGGGCCGCCAAGCTGCTGGTGGTCTCCCGTACCCTGCGGCTGCGCCGGGACCGTCCGGACCTGTTCACGGGCTACCGGCCGGTGCCGGCGCACGGGCCGACCGGCGCGCACGCCCTCGCCTTCGACCGGGGCGGCGCGATCGCGGTGGCCACCCGGCTGCCGGTCCGGCTGGCCCGCCGGGGTGGCTGGCGGGGCACGACACTGTCGATTTCCGTCAACACTGTTACCGACGTGTTCACCGGTCGGGTCTACAGTGGGTCTGAGCTGCTCCTGGATGATCTGCTGAGCACCTATCCCGTCGCCCTGCTGGCTCCCGCCGATCTCGTGGAGGCCGCCACATGACCGAATTCACGGTGTGGGCGCCCGACGTCGCCCGGGTCCGGCTGCGCCTGCCCGGCGCCGCCGACCACGAGATGCGATCCGCCCCGGACGGCTGGTGGCGGGTCGAGGTCCCCGGCGCCGGCCCCGGCACCGACTACGCCTTCCTGCTCGACGACGACGACCGGGCCCTGCCCGACCCCCGCTCCGCCTGGCAGCCGGCGGGGGTGCACGGGCCGAGCCGGCTCTACGACCACGACGCCTTCGACTGGACCGACCAGGGCTGGACCGGCCGGCAACTGCCCGGCAGCGTCCTCTACGAGCTGCACATCGGCACGTTCACCCCGGAGGGCACCTTCGACGCCGCGATCGGCCGCCTCGACCACCTGGTCGACCTCGGCGTCGACATGATCGAACTGCTCCCGGTGAACGCCTTCAACGGCGAGCACAACTGGGGCTACGACGGGGTCTGCTGGTACGCCCCGCACCAGCCGTACGGCGGGCCGGACGGGCTCAAGCGCCTGGTCGACGCCGCGCACGCCAAGGGGCTGGGGGTGATCCTCGACGTCGTCTACAACCATTTCGGGCCCTCCGGGGCCTACGCGCCGATGTTCGCGCCGTACCTCACCGAGCAGAGCAACACCTGGGGCCGCACCGTCAACCTGGACGGCCCGCACTCCGACGGGGTGCGCCGCTACATCACCGACTCGGTGCTGATGTGGCTGCGCGACTACCACGTCGACGGGCTGCGGCTGGACGCCGTGCACGCCATGCCGGACTCCCGGGCCACCCACCTCCTGGAGGAGGTGGCGGTCGAGGTGGAGTCGCTCTCCACCCACCTGGGCCGGCCACTGTCGATGATCGCCGAGTCCGACCTCAACGACCCGAAGCTGATCACGCCGCGCGAGGCCGGCGGCCACGGCCTGCACGCCCAGTGGAACGACGACGCCCACCACGCGCTGCACACCCTGCTCACCGGTGAACGGCAGGGCTACTACGGCGACTTCGGCTCGCTGGAGTGCCTGACCGACGTGCTGACCGGCGCGTTCTTCCACGCCGGCACGTGGTCCAGCTTCCGCAACCGCAGCCACGGCCGGCCGGTGGACCGGCAGCGTACGCCGGGGCACCGGTTCGTGGCGTACCTGCAGAACCACGACCAGATCGGCAACCGGGCCACCGGCGACCGGATCTCCGCCAGCCTCTCCCCGGCGCTGCTACGGGTCGGCGCGGTGCTGCTGATGACCGCCCCGTTCACCCCGATGCTCTTCATGGGGGAGGAGTGGGCCGCCAGCACGCCGTGGCAGTTCTTCACCAGCCACCCGGAGCCGGAGCTGGCCACCGCGGTGGTGACCGGCCGCAGGCGGGAGTTCGCCGCGCACGGCTGGCCCGCGGGGGACGTGCCCGACCCGCAGGACCCGCAGACCTTCCTGCGCTCCCGGCTCGACTGGGCCGAGCTGGACAAGCCCGAGCACCGCGAGATGTACGACTTCCACCGCCGGCTGATCGCGCTGCGCAGGAGCCGGCCCGACCTGTCCGACCCCCGCCTGGACCGGGTGGAGGTGCGCCACGGCGACCAGTTCCTGCTGATGCGCCGCGGTGAGTGCCTGGTGGTGGCCAACCTCGCCGGCAAGCCGCAGCGGATCACCCTGCCCGGGGTGGTGCGCAACGTGCTGCTGGCCACCAACACCGGGGTCACCGTGATGCGGGACCGGGCGGAGCTGCCCGCCGAGACCGCCGCCATCGTCGCGCTCTGATCCACTCCGCTTCCAGCGGCCGGGTCAGGGGATCGGCCACTCGTGGACCGGGCGGTTGCTGTGCATCAGGTCGACGTAGTGCCGGACCACCTCGCGCAGCGCCTCCGGCCGGTCCAGGTGGTCGGCGGACTCCAGCCGGTGCAGGGTCTCCACCTGCCAGCTCGCCCCGTTGCGCCCGGTCAGGCAGCGCTGCTCGATGATGCCCAGCAGCCGGTCCCGCTCGCCCGGGTCGAGCCCCCACCGGTCCAGCCCGTGGTACGCCAGCGGCAGCAGCCGGCGCAGCACCAGCTCGGTCACCGGCAGGTAGCCCAGGGCCGGCCAGAAGACCTGGGCGTCGATGCCGTGCCGGGCACAGTTGGTGAAGTTCTCCTCGGCGGCGCTGAACGACATCTGCGACCACAGCGGCCGGTCCGACTCCGCCAGGGCCCGGACCAGCCCGAAGTAGAAGGCGCCGTTGGCGACCGTGTCCAGCACGGTAGGCCCGGCCGGCAGCACCCGGTTCTCCACCCGCAGGTGCGGTCGCCCCTTCAGCACGTCGTACACCGGGCGGTTCCAGCGGTAGATGGTGCCGTTGTGCAGCCGCAGCTCGGCGAGCTTCGGCACGCCGCCGGCCGCCAGAGTCTCGGCCGGGTCCTCCGGGTCGCAGACCGGCAGCAACGCCGGGAAGTAGCGCACGTTCTCCTCGAACAGGTCGAAGACGCTGGTGATCCAGCGCTCGCCGAACCAGACGCGGGGGCGTACCCCCTGGGCCTTGATCTCCTCGGAGCGGGTGTCGGTGGCCTGCTGGAACAGCGGGACCCGGGTCTCCCGCCACAGCTCCCGGCCGAAGAACAGCGGCGAGTTCGCGCCGAGCGCGACCTGGATGCCGGCGACCGCCTGGGCGGCGTTCCAGTAGTCGGCGAACTGGGCCGGGCTGACCTGGAGGTGGAACTGGGTGCTGGTGCAGGCGGCCTCGGGGGTGATCGTGTCCGCGGTGGTGGCCAGCCGCTCCACCCCGCTGATCGAGATCCGCAGGTCCTCGCCCCGGGCGGCGAAGATCTGCTCGTTGAGCAATTCGTAGCGCGGGTTCGCCGACAGTGTCTCGGCGGTCAGGTGCTCGGGGCGCAGGGTGGGCAGGATGCCGATCATCACCATGTGCGCGCCGACCGTGCGGGCCTTCTCCTCGGCGGCGTTGAGGCTGGCCCGGACGCTCCGCTCGAACTCGGCGGTGCCGGTGCCGGCCAGCCGACGGGGTGCCACGTTGATCTCCACGTTGAACTGGCCCAGCTCGGTCTGGAAGCTGGGGTCGGCGACGGCGGCGAGCACGTCGGTGTTGCGCATCGCCGGCTGGGACTCCTCGTCGACCAGGTTGAGCTCGATCTCCAGGCCGGTCATCGGTCGTTCCACGTCGAAGCGCGACTCGCGGAGCATCTCGGCGAAGACGTCGAGGCAACGGCGGACCTTCTCGCGGTAGCGGGCCCGGTCCTCCCGACTGAACGTACGCGCGCCGACGTCCTCGCCCATTGGTCACCACCCTGTCACCGTTGGTCTCCCTAACCTCGCACGACTCTGCGGCGTGGGGAAAGACCCGAAGGACCCTTTACGTACCCACGGCACGCCGGGTGATCCCCGTCGCCTCCTCCGGCGGACGAACGCGGGGCGGGCGGGCGGCTGGTTAGCATGGCGCGATGCGCGAGAAGACGACCCGGTTGTTCGTGGCGGCGGCGATCGCCGAGGCGTGCTCCTGGCTGGCCCTGCTGGTCGGCATGGCGATCAAGTACGGCCCACCGGCGAACGAGATCGGCGTGAAGATCTTCGGGCCGGTCCACGGCGGGCTCTTCGTCGCGTATGGCCTGCTGGTGCTGGTCATGGCCCGGACCCACCGGTGGAGCCTGCCGGTGACCGTGGTCGCGCTGGCCTGCTCCGTGCCGCCGTTCGCCACCCTGGTCTTCGAGCGCTGGGCCCAGCGCCGGGGCATGCTGCGCACCGCCCCCGAGCCGGCCCGCCCGCTGACGCCCGCCCGCTGACTGCCCGGGCAGCAGCACCACGGGCGGCCCGGACCCGCACCCGGACCGGGTTGACATCGATCTCGGTCAGCGTGAAGCCGGGGAACATGGCCCTCCGGTGCCCGCGCGGGATCGGAAACCCTCAGCCGGTGAGCACCGAGCAGGCGGCGAGGCCGGCCACCTGCAGTGCGCCGAGCGCCGCCTGGAGCAGCAGCGGCGGCCCGAGGTGCGACCAGACCGTGGGGTACGCGGCCGGAGCAGCTGCCCGGTGGTCAGGTTGACGATCAACAGCCCCACCACGCTCGCCGCGGTCACCACCGCCACCAGCACCGGCTGGCCGACCTTGATCTCCCGGGGGTAGCCCTCCATCAGCCGGACCACCCGCCCGGTGAGGATCCCCTCCGACGTCCGACGCGGGTACGGAGGTCGTTTTCCATGATCACCACCGAGGATCAGATGACGTTCACCGAAGGTATCGGTGCGCCTGCCCGAACGGCGTGAATGAACCGGGGTCACGCCCGTCCCGGCCGCGAGGTGACATCCCCGATGGCGCGGGTAAGCGAGCGGCCGAGCTGGAAAGGGGTCGAGCATGCGCCTGTCCTTCCTGCGCCCGCTCTACAACCGTCCCGGGCCGTGGTGCTCGGTCTACCTGGACGCTTCGAGAGACACCCACGACTCGCGTCCGGCAATGGACCTGCGCTGGCGGGCCCTGTCCGAGCAGCTCGCCGCCGACGGCGCGGACGAGCCGAGCATCGCCGCGCTGGACCGGGTGGTCCGGGGCCACGACCCGATGGCGGGCGACTACGGGTTGGCCGCCTTCGCCACCCGGGGCCGGGTGGTGCTGTCGGAGTACCTCTCCGCCCCGCCACTGCGCGACCTGGCCGCCTGGAACCCGTTGCCGCACGTGATGCCGCTGCTCGCCCAGCGCGGCGAGCAGGTCGCCTGGGTCCGGGTGCTGGCGGACCGGATCGGCGCCGACGCGGTGGCGGTCAGCGCCGGCGGGGTGCCCCGCAAGGCCCACGTCGTCGGCAGGGAGAGCTACCAGCTGCGCCAGGTCAAACCGGGCGGCTGGTCGCAGTCCCGCTACCAGCGCGCCGCCATGGAGGCGTGGCACCACAACGCCGGTGACGCCGCGGCGGCCACCGCCGAGCTGGCCGACCGGGTCGGCGCCGACGTCGTGGTGGTGGCCGGCGACATCCGGGCCACCGGCATGATCGCCGCCCAGCTGCCGGAACGCTGGCAGGACGTGGTGGTCCGCACCGACGCGGGCTCCCGTGCCCGCGGCGCCGACCCGATGGCGATGGACGACCTCACCGTGCAGACCATCGCCGAGGTCGCCGACCAGCACATCACCGCGGCCCTGGACCGCTTCGGCATGCAGGAGGACGTCGGCGCCGGACTGGACGCCGTCGTCGCCGCCCTGCAGCGCAACCAGGTCGACACCATGCTCATCGTGGACGACCCGTCGGCGACCGGGCAGCTCTGGATCGGCCCCGAGCCCACCGACATCGCCACCGACCCCGGCCAGCTGGTCGCGGTCCGCGACCCGCAGCGGGTACGCGCCGACGCGGCACTGGCCCGGGCGCTGGTCGGCACGAACGCCGAGCTGACCGTCCTCGGGCCGGACGAGGCGCCCGACCTGGCCGACGGCGTCGGCGCGGTGCTGCGCTACGCCGACGCGGCCACACCCGGGCGTGGCAATGGCTGATCGCGCCGTCGCCGACCTGGTGGTGGACCGGCTGCGCGCCTGGCGGGTGCCGCGCGTCTTCGGCTACCCGGGCGAGGCGATCGCCCCGGTGGTCGAGGCGCTGGACGGCGCCGGCGGCGACCCGGAGTTCGTGCCGGCGCGGCACGAGGAGACGGCCGCCTTCATGGCCACCGGGCACGCCAAGTTCACCGGTGGGATCGGCGTCTGCCTGGCCACCCAGGGGCCGAGCGCGGTGCACCTGCTCAACGGCCTGTACGACGCCAAGCTGGACAGCAAGCCGGTGGTGGCGATCGTCGGGGAGGACATCACCGGCCCGCTGGGCGGGGCGCACGAGGAGATCGGGCTGAGGCGGCTCTTCGGCTGGCCCGGGTGCTGCCGCACGACGCCGACCTGGACGCCGCAGCGTCGCTGCTCACCGTCGGGCAGCGGGTGGCGATCCTGGTCGGGCAGGGTGCCCGGGGCGCGGAGGACGACATCGTCGCGCTCGCCGACCGACTCGGCGCCGGGGTGGCCACCTCGCTGCTCGGCAAGCCGGTGCTCGACGAGCGGCTGCCCTTCCACACCGGCGTGCTCGGCGAGGTCGGCACCACGGCCGCCGCGCAGCTGATGGGCGGCGCCGACACCCTGCTGCTGGTCGGCACCAACGACCCGTGGACGGACTACTTCCCGATGCCGGGCCAGACCCGCACCGTGCAGGTGGACATCGACGGGCGGCGGATCGGCACCCGCTACCCGGTGGACGTACCGCTGGTCGGCGGCGCCGCCGAGACGCTGCGGGCCCTGCTCACCCGGGTGGCCGAACACCCCAACCGGGACTGGCGGGCCACCGTGGAGGGGTCGGTGGACCGGTGGCGCCAGGACGCCACCAACCGGGCGGCCGGGCCGGCCGAGCCGGTCAACCCGCAGCTGGTGCTGCACGAGCTCTCGCCCCGGCTGTTCCGCGCCGGCTCGGTGGCCGTCGACGTGGGGTCGGTGATCTACTGGTACGCCCGCCACCTGGAGCTGCCCCCGGGGGTGAACGCCCAGCTCTGCGGCACCCTCGGCTCGATGGGCTGCGCCCTGCCGTACGCCGTGGCCGCCAAGCTGGCCCGCCCGGACGAGCCGGTGGTCGCGCTGCTCGGGGACGGCGCGATGCAGCTCAACGGCCTGGCCGAGCTGATCACGGTGGCGCACCGCTGGCGAGAGTGGACCGACCCGCGACTGGTGGTGCTGGTGCTCAACAACCGGGACCAGTCCGGCATGGGCGGCGGCCGAGCGGTCACCAGCGTCGCCGACCGGCGGCCGGATGTGCCGTACGCCGGCT
Source organism: Micromonospora sp. DT47 (assembly GCF_049844475.1). NCBI lineage: Bacteria > Bacillati > Actinomycetota > Actinomycetes > Micromonosporales > Micromonosporaceae > Micromonospora > Micromonospora sp. DT47. The sequence goes on from NZ_JBNCLC010000009.1 coordinate 44,296, forward strand.
GGGCCCGCCTGCTCGGCCTGCACGGCGTCCGGGTCGACCGGCCCGAGCTGGTCGGCGCGGCCTGGGACGAGGCGCTCGCCGCCGACCGGCCGTGCGTGCTGGAAGCCGTGGTGGACCCGGCGGTGCCGCTGCGTCCGCCGGAGCCGGCCCTGGCCGACCTACGGGGGATCTTCGCCGACGGCGACGCCGCCCGGCGGGTTCGGGACCGGGCGTTGGCCGCCCGTACGGTCGTCGAGGCGGAGGACCTCGTTTAGCGGCCCGTGCTGGTCCGCGCCGAGCCGGCGCTCGCCCGGGAACGTGCTGTTCGGCGCGGCCGCCGCGCTGGCGGTGGACCGGCTCTTCGCCACCCACCTGCTGGACAGTTGGGCCGCCGGCCGCTCCTCGCTGCGCCCGGCGGCGTCCCCGGTCCCGGTCGCCGTCTGAGTCGTGGTCCCGGCGCCGGGAAGGCGGCCGAAAGCGTGGGTCTGTGCTCCCGGTCGGTGCTGGCGCGGACCTTCACCGCCTTGTGGGTGCCGTCGCGAAACGGCTTGAGCGCCGACGTGCCCGGAAGTGCCCGTGGCGGCCCGGCCGAAACACCCGGCCGCGGTTGGGCGGTGACACCCCCGCCGACCCTGGACCGGTGTACCGCCACCGGCCTGCGGATTGGTCCCGCCCGGTGGTGGATGCCCCGTTTAGACCCCAGAGGGACGGGAAGCCGACCCGCGTGGTGAGCGAACGAGGCAAGGTGGGGCCGGTGCCCAAGGTGCAGGAGGGGCTGACGGCCGAGGGCGCCGGGCTGGCCGGCGACCGGGTGGTCGCGGTGGGCAGCACGGCGCGGGTGCTGGTGGCGGCCGCGGCCCGCGCCCTGCGCGGAGTCGACTGCGCCGACCTGGGCCAGGCCATGCCGCTGTCCCGGTTCACCCCCGCGCCCGAGTCGGTGCGCCGCGCCGCGGCGGCCCGCGCCGCCGGACGGGTGGCGCTCACCCCGGCCCAGACCGCCGAGGTGGACGCCGAGCGGGTGGGCCGCTGGATCGTCGACCAGTATCCCCGCCGCCGCTACGCCGGGGTGGTGCTGGGCTCGCCGCATGCCGCGGCGGTGCACCTGGCCGTGGCGCTCGGCGTACCGTGGCTGCCCGCCGCCTTCGAGATGACCGTGCACTGGACCCGGGGTGCCGTGGACCAGCCCCGGGCCGCCCTCGACCACGGCGCCGCGCTCGCCGCCCGGCTGCTCGCCGGCAACCCCGACCTGCACGTCCGTCAGGTGCACTGCCCGGCCAGCCGGGGTGCGCTGGCCGGCACGACGGTGTCGTTGACGGCCCGCTGGCAGGCCCTGCCCCTGGCGTACGCGCGGTTCCTGGCCGACCGGCTGGAGCCGAACGCCCCGCTGCTGCTGGTCCGGGACGCCCGGACCTGGCCGGTGCAGGACGAGGGGCGGGGGCACAGCTTCCAGCTCGGCTGCCCGTCCAGCGGGCTGGAGCCGGTGGACTTCCACCCCGACTCGCACGCGCTGCGCCAGGTGCTCCGTTCCGCCGGCGGGGACGGCGCGCGGTGGGAGCCGCCCGAGGTCTCCGCCGCGCGCGAGCACGCCGAGCAAGGGGTGGAGGTGGGCTTCGAGGTCGGCGTCCGGCAGTGGGCGCAGCGGCGCCGACACGCCCTGCACCAGGTCCTCTTCCCGCAGCCGGCGGCGCTGAGCGCGGCGACCGCCGACCTGTACCGGCGGTGGCTGCGGGCGGCCGGCAAGACCGGTGACCGGTTGGTGGTCGAATGCGGCCGGCTGCTCGACCCGTGGCAGGTGGTACGGGCGGGGATGGTGCCGTACTGGTGCGAGAACGCGACCCGGCGCAGCGTCGAGGGGGTGGAGTGGTGGCTCGCCGGCAGCGAGCCGTTCAGCTCGGTGGACGTGCTTCCGGAGTCGCCCGGGATGCGCTCGCCGGCCCTGGCCGGGCTGCCGCAGTGGCTGGCGGTCGCGGCGTTCGGCCGGCGACGCCGGGCGCTGGACCGGACCGCCGCCCGGGGCTACCCGGTGGCGTCGGTGCCGACCCGGCGGGCCACCGAGGTGCTCCGCGGCCAGCCGTACGACCTGCCGGTCCCGCCGCCGCTGGCGGTTGACGACGCCCTGGCCGGACTGCGCGACGGCGGCGCCCCGCTGGGCCTGGCCGTGTTCTGAGAACCGGCCGGAACCGGACGCCGGGCGCACCGGCGCCGGCCTGGCGGACCGAGCAGGCCGAAACATCCTCGCGAACCCGGGGTCCCGTGATTGAGTACCTGGGGAGCGGGAAAACCGCTCGCTGCGACGGCCCGAACACGGTGCGCAGCGCATTGTCGTCGCTCCCGCGCGTCCGGTGACACCGGCGCGTGACGTGACCCAACTTCCGGCCCGGTGCGTGGCCCGACCACGCGCACGACCGGCTCCGATTCCGGGCGGGGGACCTTCCTGAGGGAGGCGCGGATGTTCGGACAGACCACCACAACCACACCACCACCGCCGACTGATCGCGGCCTGGAGGACCTCGACGCGGCCGCGCTGGCCTACGCCGCGCGGATCGAGGGCCTGCCACCCGAGCGGCGGCAGGAGGCGCGGGACGACCTGGTCCGGTTCGCCCTGCCCTTCGCCGGCCGGCTGGCCCGCCGATACCGGGGCCGGGGCGAGCCGCTGGAGGACCTGGAGCAGGTGGCCCGGCTCGGCCTGGTCAACGCCGTCGACCGGTACGACCCCGAGCGCGGCTCGTTCACCGCGTACGCGGCGATCACCATCGTCGGTGAGATCAAGCGGCACTTCCGGGACCGTACCTGGGGGGTGCACGTACCGCGCCGGCTGCGGGACCTGATCCTGGAGGTCGGGCAGGCCACCGCGGCGCTGACCAGCGAGCTGTCCCGGGCGCCGACCGTGGCCGAGCTGGCCGAGCGGCTGGAGACCCCGCAGGAGGAGATCCTGGCCGCGCTGGAGTCGGCCGCCGGGTACAGCCCGGCCTCGCTCAACGCGCCGGTCGGCGGGGAGAGCTCGGCCGAGTTCGGCGACCTGGTCGGCGAGTCGGACAACGCGCTGGAATCGGTCGACGACCGGGTGACCGTCAGCGGGCTGCTGCACCGGCTGCCCTGGCGGGAGCGGCGCATCCTGGCCATGCGCTTCTACGGCAACCAGACGCAGGCGGAGATCGCCGCCCGGTTCGGCATCTCCCAGATGCACGTCTCCCGGCTGCTGTCCCGGGCGTTGACCTGGCTGCGCCAGGCGATGCTCGCTGACGCGCCGCCGCCCTGGCAGAACGGCGCCCCCGAGTCGGAGACCGGGCGCAACCGGATCGCGTTGAAACGCACCGGCGACCGGGTGGTGGTGGAGGTCGGCGGCGAGATCGACCGGGACGGCGCCGACCAGCTGCGCCGGGTGATGCTGGAGGCGGTCACCGGCCAGCCCCGTGAGGTGGTGGTCGACCTGGACGGCGCCGGCGGCGTCGACGCCGGCGGGATCGCCGCGCTGATGGCCGGCCGGGACGCGGCCGCCCGCACCGGGGTGCCGCTGCGGCTGACCCGGGTCCAGCCGGCGGTACGCCGCTCGCTCACCGCCGCCGGGCTGCCCGCGACAGCCGACGCCTGAGTCACCTACACCGACCCCGGTACGGCCCGGCCGTGCCGGGGTCCCGCGCGTCCGGGTCCGCCCGGCGCGGACCGGTCGCGGAGCGTATGAACCTGGTGCCGTCGGCGGATCACGCATCGGGTTCGCAGTGGACGGACAGGTCGTCGCCGGGGACCGGGTCGACGCCGACGGCGGGTGGGGCGCCCGGACCCGACGGCACGCACGGGGGAGGACCGGCACCCGCGAACGGTGCCGACCCTCCCGTACGGTCGTGGGTCAGTGCTCCTCGGTGTCGTCCTTGCCGTGCGGGTGCCGCCACCGCTGGTTCTCCCGGGGGCGCCGTTCGGCGGCCTCCGGCGCGGCCTCCGGCGCGTCGGTCTCCTCGAAGGCGGGCCGGCGGACCTGCTCGGGCTCCGGCACCTCCACCGGCCGGGCGCCGGACTGCGGCGCCGGCTGGTAGGCCACCGCCTCCCGGGCGCCGTGCGCGCCCTCGGCCGCCGGCGACTCCGGCAGGTGCCGCTCGTGGTGCATCTCCTCGCGGAACTCCTGCGGCGGAAGGGTGGTGCGCTGCGGCAGGTCCCGGCCGAGGTCGGCGACGAGCGGGCCGTACTTGGCGTCGAAGGCGGGGCGCTCGGAGCGGATCCGCGGCATCCGGTCGAAATTGCGCAGCGGGGGCGGGCAGGTGGTGGCCCACTCCAGGGAGTTGCCGAAACCCCACGGGTCGTCCACATTGACCATCGCGCCGTACCGCCAGGACTTCCAGACGTTGTAGATGAAGAACAGCGTCGACGCCCCCAGGATGAACGACCCGATGCTGGAGATCGCGTTCAAGGTGGTGAACCCGTCGGTGGGCAGATAGTCGGCGTACCGCCGGGGCATGCCCTCGTTGCCCAGCCAGTGCTGCACCAGGAAGGTCATGTGGAAGCCGACGAACATGGTCCAGAAGTGCGCCTTGCCCAGGCGTTCGTCGAGCAGCCGCCCGGTCATCTTCGGGAACCAGAAGTAGACCCCGCCGAACGCGGCGAAGACGATCGTGCCGAAGAGCACGTAGTGGAAGTGTGCCACCACGAAGTAGGTGTCGGTGGTGTGGAAGTCCGCCGGCGGGCTGGCCAGCAGCACCCCGGTCAGGCCGCCCAGCAGGAAGGTGGTCAGGAATCCGATGGCGAACAGCATCGGCGTCTCGAAGGTGAGCTGCCCCTTCCACATGGTGCCGATCCAGTTGAAGAACTTCACCCCGGTCGGCACCGCGATGAAGTAGCTCACGATGCTGAAGAACGGCAGCAGCACCTGGCCGGTGCCGAACATGTGGTGCGCCCAGACGGTCATCGACAGGATGGTGATCGCGATGGTGGCGAGCACAATACCGGTGTAGCCGAAGATCGGCTTGCGGGCGAACACCGGGATGATCTCGGAGATGATGCCGAAGAACGGCAGCGCCACGATGTAGACCTCGGGATGGCCGAAGAACCAGAACAGATGCTGCCACAGCATCATCCCGCCGGTGCTCGGGTCGAAGACGTGTGAATGCAGGATCCGGTCCGAGGCGAGGGCGAAGAGCGCGGCGGCCAGCAGCGGGAAGACCAGGATCACCAGCACACTCGTCAGCAGCAGGTTCCAGGTGAAGATCGGCATCCGGAACATGGTCATCCCGGGGGCGCGCAGGGTGACGATTGTGGTGATCATGTTGACCGCGCCGAGGATCGTGCCGAGGCCGGAGAGGGCCAGCCCGACGATCCACATGTTTCCGCCGACGCCCGGGCTGTGCTGGGACAGGCTCAACGGGGTGTACGCGAACCAGCCGAAGTCGGCCGCCCCGCCCGGGACGACGAACCCGCCCACCACGATCGAGCCGCCGAACAGGTAGAGCCAGTAGGCGAGGGCGTTCAGCCGGGGGAACGAGACGTCCGGGGCGCCGATCTGCAACGGGACGATGTAGTTGCCGAAGGCGAACACCAGCGGGGTGGCGAAGAGCAGCAGCATGATCGTGCCGTGCATGGTGAACGCCTGGTTGTACTGCTCCGGGGAGAGGAACTGCATCCCCGGTCGGGCGAGCTCGGCTCGCAGCAGCAGGGCCAGCACGCCGCCGATCAGGAAGAAGACGAACGAGGTCACCAGGTAGAGCAGGCCGATCAGCTTGGCGTCGGTGGTGCCGAGCAGCTTGAGCAGCTTGTTGCCCGGCAGTGCCGGGCGGAGCGGGCCGGGGAAGCCGCCGAACCGTGCCGGCGCCAGGATCGCCGGCCCACGGTCTCGTGCGGGCTCGGTGGTTACCCGTCTGGGCATGGCTCTCACCCCGTCGTGACGACAGAAAGGACGGGCGCGACTACCCGCCCCTCCGCCCATGTAACCAGGCGAGAGTGATAATTTCGGTCAATTCGCCTGGACGAGGGCCCAGACGACCTTGCCGTCGACGAGCGGCGCGCTGCCCCAGCGCTGGGCCATCTCCCGGACCAGCAGCAGGCCCCGACCGCCCTCGGCGCGCAGGTCGGGGCCGGCCGCGCGGGCGGCGGTCCGGCTGCCGTCGGTGACCGCCACGTGCAGGTACGGCCGGCGCAGCGTCAGCGTGACCTGCATCGGCGTGTGCGCGTGCCGGACCACGTTGCCGACCAGCTCGCTGAGCACCAGCGACGCCGGGCCGGCCAGCTCCGGCACGTTCCACCGGCCGCAAGCGTCCCCGACCAGCTCCCGTGCCTTGCGGCAGGCGCTCGCCACCGGCTCCAGCCGGGCGCGCAGTCGCGGCGCGGCCGCTCCGGCCAGCCGGGTCGCCTCGGCGCAGTCGGGGTGCACCGGCACCACCCGGCAGGCGGTGGACTCGGCGAGCCAGGCGGCGGCCTCGGACGGCGGTGAGCAGAGCACCACGGGCACGGCCGGCCACTCGGCGGCCCGCCGGGCCGCGGCGACGAAGACGGACAGGGCCAGCCGGTCGGCGACCCTGACGTCAGCGAGGTCGACCACGAGCGCGTCGGGCTGGCTGGTCAGGCAGCGGTCGAGCACGGTGTGCACCGAGCGCATCGTGCCGAGGTCGAGCGCGCCGGACAGGCGCACGACGGTCACCGGGGACTCGTCGCACACCTCGCAGCTGATCCGGCTCGCCATCGGCCCCTCGATTCCGCTCGCGTGCTCGCAGACTCCCGCACTACCCGCGGCTCCGCCGGGTGAAACCGGACCGACCGGATACTCCGCCCTGGTCAGGGGCGATCTCCGTCACGCCGGGTGACGAGTCCGAGACCGATCATGCCCAGCCCCAGCGCCAGGTGCAGCCAGTCGTCCGCGTCGTTGACCGGGATGAAGTTGGCCCCGGTGCGCTCGTCGACGACCAGCCCGTAGAGCCACAGCACCAGATAGACCGCGCCGCCGCCGACCAGGTAGGCGCGGGCCCCGGCGACGGTCCGGGCGAGCGCGAGACCGGCCGCCCCGAAGGCCAGGTGCACCGCGTTGTGCAGCACGGACACCTGGAACACCCCGAACAGCTCGGCGCCGGACTGGTGCCCGGCCAGCCGCAGGTCGGCGTAGTCGCTGGTGATCCCGGGGACGAAGCCGAGGACGCCGACGAGCAGGAACACCACGCCGACGGTGGACGCGGCCCGGCGTACCGGGGCCCGGCCGTCCGCGGGATTGCGCCGGGCCCGGGAGTGGGCCATCGGACCGGCCATGCGCGGGCTCCCCTCCGTCGGGCCGCCGCATTCCCTGCTCCCGAACGGACAAACCCGGGCCCGGACCGTACGGGCCCGGGCCTGGGTGGAGACAACCGCCGTCTCAGACGGCCTGGAGCTGGCGTACGCCGGCGCCCTGCCGGACCCGCTCGTAGAGCGCGACGTACTTCTCGGCCATCACCGCCGGGGTGAACCGCAGGGCGGCCTCCCGCCGGCACTCGTCCGGGTCGAGCAGGCTGGCGGCCAGCAGCAGGTCGGCCAGCTCCTCCTCGTCGGTGGTGAGCAGGCCGGTGCGGCCGTGCTCGATCAGCTCGGGCATGCAGCCACGGGCGGTGGCCACCACCGGGGTGCCCAGGGCGAGCGACTCCACCACCGCGGTGCCACCCGGCTCCTCCCAGCGCAGCGGGAAGAGCGAGGCCTTCGCCCCGGCCAGCAGGTCGTCGCGCTCCTGCCCGGCCACCGTGCCGACCCAGCGGACCAGGTCGCCGTCGACGTGCGGGGCCACCTCGTCGTAGAAGAACCGGACGTCCGGGTTCTGCCGGGCCTCGTCACCGGCCGCGGCCAGGTCCTCCGGCCGGTGGTACGGCCCGACCGGGCCGGCGAGCACCAGCGGCACCCCCACCCGCTGCGCCAGCCGGGCGCCGACGTCCTGCCCCTTACCCGGGTTGATCCGGCCCAGGATGATCGTGTAGTCGCCCTTCTCCGCCCGGGGGGCGCGGTCCGCCCCGACCGCGAGCGGGGTGGACAGGTGCACGTGCCCGACCGAGTGGTCCCGCAGCGCCTGCGGGGCGCGGGCCAGCTGCGAGGCGGAGACGCCGTTGACCCGGACCCGGTCGCCCGCGTCCAGGTTGCCGTAGAACTCCGGGTGCTTGGCCAGGTCCCAGTGCAGGGTGTGCAGCGCCGGCGGGGCGTCCGGGCCCATCGCCGCCATGGTGGCCAGCCCGACCGCCTCCACGTGGTCGTGCACCAGGTCGATGTCGTCCCGGGTGTGCAGCTGCCGGACCACCGCGTTGAGGTGGGCCTGGGAGACGCCGCAGACCTGGTTGTAGGGCCGCTGGAGGGCGTGGAACTGCCCGTCGGGGAAGACCGAGAACTTCTCGTCCACCGGCAGGGTGCTGCTCTCGACCGAGGCGAGCACCACGCGTACGCCGAGGCGGCGCAGCTCCGGCACCAGGGTGGCGATGACGTTCTCGATCCCGCCGTAGCCGGGGGGCGGCACGGACAACCACGGTCCGGCGTTCATCAGGACGGTGAGACTCATCGTGATTTCCTTCCCTCGGCGGGGCCCCCGTCGGCCGTCCGCGCTCCGCCACCGACCGTCCGGTACGGCCGGCCGTCCGGCACCGGTCGGCTCGACCGGATCCTCACGCCGCCACCCGCCGGCGCGGCACCCGGTCCCGCAGCTGCGCCAGCGGCGGACGCTCCTCCACCGAGACGTCGTTGACCACGATCTCCCGGTCCAGATTGGGCAGCGCGTCCGAGCCGCCCCGGCGGAACTGGGTCAGCATGGTCGCCGGCATGGTGCCCGGGCTGGCCCAGCCGCGCCGCTGCAACCGGGACCAGGCGGTGTGCATGATCTGCGCGGACATCCGGCCCAGCGCCTCGGTGTCCTGGTGGCGGTGCTTGCGCTCGCCGAGGTCCACCTGGGCGAGCGCGTCCAGGCCGACCAGCTCCAGCAGGTCGATCAGCATCGCCGTCTCGACGCCGTAGCCGGAGACGAACGGCACCTGCTCGAGCACCTCGCGGCGGCCGGCGTACTCACCGGCGAGCGGCTGCACGAAACCGGCCAGCTCCGGCCAGAAGAGGTTCAGCAGCGGCCGGGCCATCAGCTCCGTCACCCGCCCGCCGCCGTCGGCCTCGACGCTGGTCGCGCCGACCAGCGGCCGGTGGTAGAAGCCCTTGACGAAGTCGACCGACGGATCGGTCAGCAGCGGTCCGATCAGGCCGGTCACGAAGTGCGGCCGGAACTCCCGCAGGTCGGCGTCGACGAACGCGACGACGTCGCCCTCGGCGGCGGCGAGACCTGCCCAGAGCGCGTCGCCCTTGCCGGTCAGTCGGGGCAGCCCCCGGGTCATCGCGTCCTGGCTGACCACCTCGGCGCCGGCCGCCCGGGCCACCTGGGCGGTGCGGTCGGTCGACCGGGAGTCGACCACGATGAGCTCGTCGACCAGGGCGACCCGGTCCATCAGGTGTTGACGGATCGTCGACACGATCGCGCCGACGGTGGCCTCCTCGTTCCGGGCGGGCAGCACCACACTGACCCGGCTGTCACCCTTGGCCTGCATGAGCCGACGAGCCGGCCAATCCCTGGCCGAGGTCGTCCGGTACGTGGCCCAAGCCTCCACGACGGGTGAGACGATTGATTCTGTATCCCGCACGGGCACACCCCCAGATCATGGCGGAAAACGCGGAGTTGGTTTTCCCATCTCCGCCCTCGCGCTAACCGGATCATGCCTAACAGCTTGATCAGGGAGGTCACACCGGACGGTTCCCGGCAGGTGAACGTCTGATTGCGCACCTGGTGGGGTTTCGTCTTCCGTCGTCCAGGGGAGTCCTGTCCCGGCTAGTAGCAACAGCGTCGAGAGGGTCGGTGGAATGCGCACGTGCCGGGTGGGACTGGTAGGGGCCGGCGGGGTGGCGCAACGCCACGCCCGCGTGTTGAGCGGATTCGAGGACGTGGAACTGCTCGGGGTGACCGACGTGGCCCGGGACGCGGCGGCGGAGCTGGCCGGCGCGCACGGTGGGCAGGCCTTCGTCGACATCGACGAGCTGCTCGCGGCCGGGCCGGACGCGGTGTACGTCTGCGTGCCACCGTTCGCCCACGGCCCGGTCGAGGAGTTGGTGATCGCCGCCGGGGTGCCGATGTTCGTGGAGAAGCCGATCGCGGTCGACCTGGACACCGCCGAGCGGATCGCCGCGCTGGTCGAGGAGAAGCAGCTGCTCACCGCGGTCGGGCACCACTGGCGGTACCTGCATGTGGTGGAGCAGGCCCGCGAGCTGCTCGCCGACCGCCCGGTGCGGATGGTCAACGGGTCGTGGCTGGACAAGGTCCCGCCGGTGGCCTGGTGGGCGGTGCGGGACCGCTCCGGCGGCCCGGTGGTCGAGCAGGCCGCGCACGTGCTGGACCTGGTCCGCGCGCTGGTCGGTGAGGCGACCGAGGTGACCGCGTACGGCAACGGCACCCCGCCGCCGGTGGACGGGGCGGACATCGACTCGGTGACCGCGGCCACGCTGCGCTTCGCCGGTGGGGCGGTGGGCACCCTCGCCGCGGCCTGCGTGCTGAACTGGAAGCACCGGGCCGGGCTGGAGATCCTCGCCGACGGGCTGGCGCTGTCGCTGGCCGAGGACGGCCTGGTGATCCGCGACGCCGACGGGGAGCGCCGGGTGGGGTCCGATCCGGACGGCGCCCGGGTCGCCGTCGACCGGGCCTTCATCGACGCGGTCACCGGCGTCGGTGACGACGTCCGGGTGCCGTACGCCGAGGCGCTGCGCACCCAGCGGCTCGCGCTCGCCGTCGCGGAGTCGGCGCGGACCGGCCGCAGCGTGACGCTGCCCACCGGGCCGGCCGCCGCGCCGCTGGCCACGGCGGGGGTGAGCGTCGATGCGTGACAAGGTCGTGGTGGTCAGCGGGCCGGGCCGGGTCGAGCTGGTCGAGCAGGACGCCGCCGAACTGCGCGAGGGCACCTTCCGGGTGGAGACCCTCTACAGCGGGGTCTCCGCCGGCACCGAGCTGAGCTTCGTCAAGGGCACCAACCCGTACGTCAACGTCACCTGGAACTCGGACCTCGGCCTGTTCCAGCCCGGTGCGGCGAGCACGCCGTACCCGGTGACCCGGCTGGGGTACATGCAGGTCGGCCGGGTGGTGGAGAGCCGGACCCCGGCGATCGCGGTCGGCACGGTCGGTGCGATGACCTACGGCCACCGCACCGGCTACGTCGCCGACCCGGTCGCCGAGCGCTTCGTCCCGCTGCCCGAGGACATCGACCCGCTGCTCGGCGTCTACGTCGCGCACATGGGGCCGATCTGTGCCAACGGCGTGCTGCACGCCGCCGCCGACGTGTGCGGCACCGACGTGCGCTCACTCGGCGACGGGGTGCGCGGGCGCCGGGTCGCGGTGGTCGGCAGCGGCGTGGTCGCCCTGCTCACCGCCCTGTTCGCCAAGCGGCACGGCGCCGCCTCGGTGGTGGTGCTCGACCCGACGCCGCAGCGGCGGCAGGTCGCCGAGGCGCTCGGCCTGGAGACCCTCGACCCGGAGGCCGACGACCCGGCCGTGGTGCTCAAGACCCGGTGGAACCACGCCGCCGGGGACCGGGGCGCCGACGTGGTGTTCCAGTGCCGGGGCCAGGCCTGGGCGATGCAGCTGGCGCTGCGCCTGCTGCGCCCCCAGGGCACCGTGATCGACCTGGCCTTCTACCAGGACGGCGCGAACGCCGTCCGGTTCGGCGAGGAGTTCCACCACAACGGGCTGTCGCTGCGCTGCGCCCAGATCGGCCGGGTCCCGCGCGGGCTCGCCCCGACCTGGGACCGGGAGCGGCTCTCCGCCGAGACCATCGAACTGCTGCGGCAGTACGGGGACCTGATCCGCAAGCACCTGGTCTCGGCGGTCGTCCCGTTCGAGGAGGCCCCGGCGCTGCTCACCGACCTGGCCGAGCGACGCCGCTCGGAGCTCCAGGTGGTGCTCACCGCCTGAGTCCGACGGGCGGCGTGGGGGCTGGGCGACGGCGGCTACGGTTTGCCCATGACGACCGACGCCGCCCGACCGGGTGGCCTCGCCGCCCTGCTGCCGTACCTGCGCGCCCACCGCGGCACCCTGGCCGTGGTGGGCGCGTTGTCGCTGGCCGGGGCGGGTGCGTCCCTGGCCCAGCCGCTGCTCACCCGGGAGGTGCTCGACGGGCTGACCGCGTCCCGGCCGGTGGCCGCCCTGGTCACGGTGCTGGTGGGCCTGGTGTTGCTCGGGGCCGCCCTCGGCGGGCTCCGCGACTACCTGCTGCAACGCACCGCCGAGGGCCTCGTGCTGGGCACCCGCCGGCGGCTGGCCGGGCACCTGCTGCGGCTGTCGATCGCCGAGTACGACCGCCGTCGCACCGGCGACCTGCTCTCCCGGGTCGGCTCGGACACCACCCTGCTGCGCGCGGTGGTCACCTCCGGGCTCTTCGAGACCGTCACCGGGGCGGTGATGGTGGTCGGCGCCGCCACCGCGATGGCCCTGCTCGATCGGGTGCTGTTCGGGGTGACCCTGCTCGGGGTGGCCGCCGGCATCGGCTTCGCCGTCACCTTCGCCCGCCGGGTGCGCGGGCTGTCCCGCGCCGCCCAGGAACGCATCGGCGAGATGACCTCGGCCGTGGAGCGGGCCATCTCCGGGGCCCGGACCATCCGGGCCGCCCGCGCCGAGGGCCGCGAGGCGGACGCGGTCTCCGCCAGCGCCGAGGCGGCGTACGCGGCCGGGCTGCGGGTGGCCCGGGTGCAGGCCTTCGTCGGCCCGGCCAGCACGGTCACCATCCAGGGTGCGTTCCTGCTGGTCCTCGGCGTGGGTGGGGCCCGGGTGGCGGCCGGGGCGATCAGCGTCGGCGACCTGGTGGCCTTCGTGATGTTCCTGTTCTTCCTGGTCCTGCCGCTCGGCCAGGCGGTGCACGCGTACACCCAGCTGCAGACCGGGCTCGGCGCGTTGCAGCGGATCGAGGAGATGTTCGACGTACCCGTGGAGGCGGCCGGGGACCGCACGGAGCCGGCGGCGGCCCCACCGGCCGGCCGCCCCGCGGTGATCGAGTTCGACCGGGTCGGCTTCGGCTACCCGGGCGGCCCCGCGGTGCTGCACGAGGTGAGCTTCACCGTGCCGGCGGGCACCCGCACCGCGCTGGTCGGGCCCTCCGGCGCCGGCAAGTCGACGCTGCTCGCGCTGGTGGAACGCTTCTACGAGGTGACCGCCGGGTCGCTGCGGCTGGACGGCGTCGACGTGCGGCAGCTGCCCCGCGACGCGCTGCGGGCCCGGCTCGGCTACGTCGAGCAGGAGGCCCCCGTGCTGGCCGGCACGCTGCGGCAGAACCTGCTGATCGGCGCCCCCTCCGCGACCGACGCCGCGCTGCTCGCCGCCCTCGACGACGTCAACCTCACGCACCTGGCCGAGCGGACGGCCGACGGGCTGGACGTGCAGGTCGGCGAGGGCGGGGTGCTGCTCTCCGGTGGCGAGCGGCAGCGGCTGGCGATCGCCCGGGCCCTGCTCGCCGGCCCGCCGGTGCTGCTGCTCGACGAGCCGACCAGCAACCTCGACGCGCGCAACGAGGCGGCGCTGCGCCGGGCCATCGACGCGGCGGCCGTCCGGCGGACCCTGCTGATCGTGGCCCACCGGCTCGCCACGGTCGTCGACGCCGACCAGATCGTGGTGCTCGACGCCGGCCGGGTGGTCGCCGTCGGCACCCACGACGAATTGACCGTCACCAGTCCGCTCTACCGCGAGCTGGCCGCCCACCAGCTGCTCGTCAGCTGACCGGGCCCGACACCCCTGATCTGCCCGGCAAGGCGCCCCTGACCTGCCCGGAAAGCCGACGGCGAAGACACCCGGGACGCCCGGGACGAGCCGGGCAGCGATGGCCCGGCCGGTTCGCGTACCGTTGCCGCTCATGGGTGTGTCGCAACGGTTGAAGAGCAGGGTCCGGCGATTCCTCCAGCGCCCGGGGACGACGGTCGACCTGGCTCCGCTGGAGAAGCTGCTGCCGCGGATCGCCGCGCGCGAGGAGGAGCTGCAGGCGCTCGACGACGCCGAGCTCACCGAGGCCGCCGCCGCTGCCTCCGGATACGAGGAGATCTGCGCGATCGGCCGCGAGGCCGCCCGGCGCGGGCTGGACCAGCGGCCGTACGACGTGCAGCTGCTCGGCGCGATGTCGCTGCTCTCCCGCAAGGTCGCCGAGATGGCCACCGGTGAGGGCAAGACGCTCACCGCCACCATCGCCGCTTACGGGCACGTCAGGCTGGGCAACGGGCCGGTACACGTGCTCACCGTCAACGACTACCTGGCCCGCCGGGACGCCGAGTGGATGGCGCCGGTCTACCGGCTGCTCGGGCTCACCGTGGGCTGGGTCAACGAGGCGTCCACCCCCGAGGAGCGGCGGGCGGCGTACGCCTGCGACGTCACCTACGTGGCGGTCAGCGAGGCCGGCTTCGACTTCCTCCGCGACCAGCTCGTCACCGACCTCGCCGACCGGGTCCAGCCGCCGCTGAAGACGGCGATCGTCGACGAGGCGGACTCCATCCTGATCGACGAGGCCCGGGTGCCGATGGTCCTCGCCGGCGCGGTCGCCGGCGAGCAGGACCCGGTGCACGCCGCCGCGGCGCTGGTGCGCGGGCTGCGCAAGGGCAAGCACTACATCGTCGCCGAGGACGGCCGCAGCGTCGCGTTCACCGCCGCCGGCCTGGCCACGATCGAGGCCAAGCTCGGCGACATCGACCTGTACGACACCGAGCACGTCGGGCAGCTCTCCGCGGTGAACGTGGCGCTGCACGCGTACGCCCTGCTGCGCCGCGACGTGGACTACATCGTCCGGGACGACTCGGTGGAGCTGATCGACGAGATGCGCGGCCGGGTGGCCCAGCGCCGCCGCTGGCCGGACGGCCTGCAGGCGGCGGTCGAGGCGAAGGAGGGCCTGGACGCCACCGCCGAGGGGGAGGTGCTCGGCACCATCGCCGTGCAGGCGTACATCGCCCTCTACCCGGTCGTCTGCGGGATGACCGCGACCGCGGTGCTGGTCGGCGACCAGCTGCGCGAGTTCTTCGGCCTCGAGGTGGCGGTGATCCCGCCGAACACGCCGTGCGTCCGGGAGGACGAGCCGGACCGGATCTACGCGACCCGGGCGGAGAAGGAGGAGGCGCTGATCGACGAGATCAAGCGCTGTCACGACGCCGGCCGGCCGGTGCTGGTGGGCACCCTGGACGTCAAGGAGTCCGAGGGGCTGGCCGCCGGGCTGAACGCCGCCGGGGTGCCCTGCGTGGTGCTCAACGCCAAGAACGACGACGAGGAGGCGGCGATCATCGCCGAGGCCGGCGCGTACGGCGCGGTGACCGTCTCCACCCAGATGGCCGGCCGGGGTGTCGACATCCGGCTCGGCGGCAGCGACCAGGCCGACCGGGAGCGGGTCGCCGAGCTGGGCGGCCTCTACGTGATCGGCAGCGGCCGGCACGACAGCCGGCGGGTCGACGACCAGCTCCGCGGTCGGGCCGGCCGGCAGGGCGACCCGGGTGGGTCGGTCTTCTGCGTCAGCCTGGAGGACGACCTGGTCGTCCGGCACGCCGGCGACACCGTCCCGGCCTCGCCGCGGATGAACGCCGACGGCCTGGTCACCGACGAGCAGGTCGACTACGCCGTGGAGCACGCCCAGCGGGTCGCCGAGGGGGTCAACCACGAGATCCACCGCAACACCTGGCGCTACAGCGTGGTGATCGAGCAGCAGCGCAAGGCCCTGGCCGAGCGGCGGGAACGGCTGCTCACCAGCGACGTGGCCGCGCTGATGCTGCTCGACCGGGTGCCGGAGAAGGCCGGCGAGATGGACGAGGATCTGCTGGCCCGGGTGGCCCGCTCGATCGCCCTCTTCCACCTCGACCGGCTCTGGGCCGAGCACCTGGCGGAGCTGTCGGAGGTGCGGGAGGGCGTGCACCTGCGGGCGCTGGGCCGCCTCGACCCGCTGGACGAGTTCCACCGCTCCGCGGTCCCGGCGTTCACCAACCTGGTCCCGGAGATCGAGACGCGGACCATCGCCACCTTCACCGAGACCGAGTTCGACGAGGACTGGGAGCCGGACGCCGCGAAGCTGGTCCGGCCCAGCGCCACCTGGACCTACCTCGTGCACGACAACCCGTTCGGCTCCGAGCTGGACCGGCTCATCGCCTCGGTCGGCCGTCGGCTCTCCGCCGCCCGCTGAGCGCCCCGCGGGGTCCCTGCCAGCGCGTCCGCGTCCGGCAGGGACCCCCTTTACGCGGTTTCGATCCCGGTTTGCGAGGGTAGTAGGCCGGGGCTCATGACTCGGGGGAGAGATCAGAACGATGACACAGGCAACGGCGCCCGGTGGCTCGCGTCGGATGGTGCGCGGGGGCAGTGGACCGGTGAACCTGGATACGCGGGAGCCGAAGATCGACACCCTCGGTGTGCTGGAGACCGCCGCCCTGCTGCGGGAACTGACCGCCGGGCTGATCGCGGTCGACGACTTCGACGAGGCCCTGGCCCAGCTGGTCCGGATCGCCCGGGACGCCGTACCGGAGGTCACCTGGTGCGGCTTCACCGCCCTGCGGGCCGGCGAGCCGGCCGGGGTGGCCGCCTCCGATCCGGGCCTGGCGGAGCTGGACGACCTGCGGCACGGCCCGGACTCGCCGGCGATGTGCGCGATCCGGCGGCGCGAGATGACCATCGCGGAGGACCTGGACACCGACGACCGCTGGCCGGGCTGGACGGTCCGGGCCCGGGGCCTGGGCGTGCGCGGGGTGATCTCCGCCCCGGTCGACGTGGACGAGCAGGTGATCGGCGCGATCAACCTGTACGCCGGCGCGGCGGGCGCACTCGCCACCCGGCACCAGCTCACCGCGATGCTCCTCGCCGAGCACGCCGGGCTCCTGCTGGCCGCCGTCCGGGACCGGGCGAGGCAGGCCGCGCAGGCCGGTGAGCTGGACGGCTCGCTGCTCGGCGAGGGCGTCGTCGGGCAGGCGGTCGGTGTGATCATGACCCAGCGCGGCTGCCCGGCGCCGGAGGCCCTCGACGTGCTGCGCAGCGCGGCGTCCTCGCTCGACATCCCGCTGCGCGAGGTGGCCGAGCGGCTGGTCGCCACGGTCTCCCGGCCCCGGGAGGGCTGAGCGCGTCGTTTCGCCCAGGTGGCGGCCGGGTAGCACCCTGGACTCGTGAGCTGTCCGATCCTGGGGAGGAACCGATGGAGAGCCGCCTGCGGGTGCAGGGACACCCCATCCAACCGATGCTGGTGACATTCCCGTTCGGGCTGTTCGTCAGCGCGACGGTGTTCGACCTGGCCGACGTGGCCGGGGGGCCGGCCTTCCTCGGCGAGGTGGGCTACTGGACGGCGGTCGCCGCCCTGGTCGCCGCCGCGCTCGCCACGGTGGCGGGCATGGTGGACCTCTGGGACGTCCGTCCCGGCCGGGGCCGTCGCACCATGGTCACCTTCAACATGGTCAACGCCGGCATGGCCGCGCTGTTCCTGCTGACCTGCCTGATCCGGGCCGACGCCCCGCAGCGGGGCGCCACCGGCGTGCTGCTGGCCACCGAGATGGTCGCCCTGGCCGTCGGCGCGGTGGGCGTCGGGCTGGGCGCCCGGCTGATGCGCCAGTTCGACGCCACCCGGCGGGAGCCGAGCGGCTTCGAGGCACTCGGCGGGGTGCCCGGTGGCGCCACCGTGGAGATCGTCCGGCCGCGCACCTGACCCTGACCCGCGCCATGCCGGGGAGGTGGCGGTGTCCGGGTCGCTCGGACACCGCCACCTCCCCGTCTG
Organism: Micromonospora sp. DT47; assembly: GCF_049844475.1. Classification (NCBI taxonomy): domain Bacteria; kingdom Bacillati; phylum Actinomycetota; class Actinomycetes; order Micromonosporales; family Micromonosporaceae; genus Micromonospora; species Micromonospora sp. DT47. Next base: position 61,974 of record NZ_JBNCLC010000009.1, read on the forward strand.
GAGTTGATCGACGCCGGGGAAACCGGTTGTCGCGCCGCGGTGGGGCGGCCAGGCTGGCCGGATGCCCGAGCCGAGCTTCGCCGAGCTGGTCGCCGAGGCGGCCGCCGCCCCCGTCGACGGCTGGGGCTTCTCCTGGCTGGACGGCCGGGCCACCGAGGAACGCCCGCCGTGGGGCTACGCCCGCCTGATGGCGGTCCGGATGGCCGAGGTTGCCGCCGCCCTGGACATCGACACCGGCGGGGGAGAGGTGCTCGCCGAGGTGCCGCACCCGCCGAAGCTGCTGGTCGCCACCGAGGCCTGGCCGCCGAACGTCGCGGTCGCCCGGCGGACCCTGCGCCGGGTCGGCGCCCGCGTGGTACGGGTCGCCGACCGGCCGCCGCTGCCGTTGCGCGACGGGGTGTTCGACCTGGTCACCAGCCGGCACCCGGTGGACACCTGGTGGGTCGAGATCGCCCGGGTGCTGCGGCCGGGCGGGCGCTACCTGTCCCAGCAGGTCGGCGCGGGCACGATGCGGGAGCTGAGCGAGGCGATCCTCGGTCCGCTGCCGCTGCCGGCCAGCCGCCATCCGGAGCAGGCCGTCGCCGACGCCCGCGCCGCCGGCCTGCGGGTGGTACGCCTGGAGCCCGCCACGCTGCGCGCGATCTTCCACGACATCGGCGCGGTGGTCTGGTTCCTGCGCAAGGTGGTCTGGACCGTGCCGGGCTTCGACGTCGACCGGTACCGGCCGCAGCTGGAACGGCTGCACGAGCGGATCCGCGCCGAGGGGGCGTTCGTCGCCCATTCCCGGCGGTTCCTGATCGAGGCGGTCAAGCCGGCCTGAGCCACGCCGGGTCGCGGGTCACCGCCAGGTGGGCGTGGCGAGCGAGGATCGGTGCCGCGCCGACCCTCGCTTCACCCGATGGTGGGCGTGTCGCGCCAACGCTCACTGCCTGCTGCGACGGTAGCGGACGAGGCGGCGTCGGAGCGGCCCGGCGCGGAGACGGGATGGTGGTAGCTGAGCCGTAGCGTCCCGGGCCGGGGGTCAACGATGGGCGTCGGCGTGGTGAGCGGCCAGCACGTCCGCGCCGAAGTCGCTGGCCGGGCGGCGCAGCACGGTGTGCGCGTGGTTGCCGTCGTCGGTGGTGTTGTCGTACTCGATCAACAGGTCGTCGCCCTGCACCCGGTAGTAGTGCCGGGCGCCCGGCCGGGTCGACCCAGCCCAGGCGAAGTGCCGCTCCCCGGCGGCCACGCGGGCGGCCTCCCGGGCGGCCAGCTCGGCGGGGAGCCGGTCCAGGTAGAGCGCGACCAACTGGTCCAGCAGCGCCCGGCCGGTGGGGCCGAGCCGCCCGGCCGGCACGCCCAGCGGCGTCAGCGGCGCGGCGACCGCCGGCCGGGTCGCGCTGATGATGTCGGCGGGCGCCTCGTCGGCCACGATCGCCGCGGACCGGCCGGCCGGTCCGATCGCCTCCAGCAGCTCCCGGGCCAGGTCCTCCTCCACGCCAAGCGGCCGCGAGACCGGCCGGCCGGCGTGCCGGACGGTGGCCGGGTTGGCGCCGAGGAAGACCGGGGCGGGGGAGACCTGGTCGTCGGCCACGGTCATGTTCACCGACAGGTGGTGCCCCTCGAACCGCCAGGCCCAGCTGTCGTCGCGGGCCGGGTCGCCGAAGACCGCCACCCAGTAGTCCCCGCTGTGCCGGCCGCGCCGCCAGCCCTCCGCCCGGTCCAGCACCTCCTCCAGCGCGACGACCGCCATGGCCTGGGCGTACGCGGCCGGGCTGAGCGCGGTGGCGAGCAGCCGGTGCGCGGCCTTGCGGCCAGCGACGTCGAGGTCGGCGAGGCAGGCGCCGGGCCGGGGACGCGGCCGGTACTCCAGCCACCGCCGCCGGTCGTCATCGAAGGGGCGCGTCGCCGCGGCGCGGGCCGGCGCGTCGAGCGCGGCCAGCAGCGCGGTGGCCGCCGTCCGCATCTGCTCGGGTACGGGATCCTCCACCGCCCCTGTATACCGGCTGGCCGCCCGACCCGCCCGGGTTGCCGTCAGCGCGAGGTCAGCAGGGTCAGCATCTCGGGCAGGTCGAAGAAGCGGGCGGTCTCCACCGCCGACGGGCCGCCGTGCCCGGGGTCGGCGCCGGCGTCGAGCAGCGCCCGCACCGCCTCGCCGTTCTGCCGGAACACCGCCGCGGCGAGCGCGGTCTGCCCCCGGTCGTTGACCCGGGCGTGGTCCGCGCCGCGGGCCAGCAGGGCCGCCACCGTCTCCGGATGGGCGTGGTACGCGGCCAGGATCAGCAGCGTGTCGCCCTTGTCGTTGGTCATGTTCACCGGCAGCCCGGCGTCGACGTAACCGCCCAGCTCCTCGGTCGCCCCGGCCCGCGCCAGGTCGAACATCCGGTGGGCGAAGGCCAGCGCCTCGGCGTCGAACTCGTCGGTCACCCGGCCCAGGGTAGTGGCCGGCGGAGCGGCCCGCCGCCGACCGGCCGTCCCAGGATCCGGTATTGCCTACTAATCCTATAGGCTTTACCGTCTAGAGTGGCCCCAGGACGCATCGCCCCGGGAGACCGCCATGACCCGCACCCGCACCGCCGACCTGCTCGCCGTCGCCGGCCGCTACGCCGACCCGGCCGGCTGGCCGGTCCCGCTCCGCTTCGACCCGACCGACCGCTGGTACGCCCGGCTCGCCGTGACCGACGACCACGAGGTGTGGGCGCTGAGCTGGCTGCCCGGCCAGGGCACCGACCTGCACGACCACGGCGGCTGCTCCGGCGCGTTCCTGGTCGTCGCCGGGGAGCTCACCGAGGAGACCGTCTCCGGCGGCCGGCTGCGCCCGCACCGCCTCCGCGCCGGCGCCGGCCGCCGGTTCGGCTCGCGTCACGTGCACGTGGTGACCAACCGGGGTGACCAGCGCGCCGTCAGCCTGCACGCGTACCGGCCAGCGCTGCGCCGGATGACCCGCTACCACCTCGTCGACGGCCACCTGCGCATCGCCGAGGTGGCCGAGGCCGGCGTCGCCTGGTGACACCCCCGCTCCCGCCCACCCGTCGGCACGCCCCCGGAAGGACCGCCACGATGCTCCAGCACCCCACCCGTACCGACCGCTGTCCGGTGCCGCCGCCGGGATCGCGCGGGATCGACGAGATCCTCGCCGCCGCCCGGGCCCGGCTGCGTCGCCTGGCCCCGGAGCAGGCGCACCTGGCGTACCGGGGCGGCGCCCTGATGGTCGACATCCGCCCGGCCGCCCAGCGGGCCGCGCACGGCACCGTGCCCGGCGCGCTGGTGATCGAGCGCAACGTGCTGGAGTGGCGGCTCGACCCACGCTGTCCGGCGCGGCTGCCCGAGGCGGTCGGCTACGACCTGCCGCTGATCGTGCTCTGCCAGGAGGGATACACCTCCTCGCTGGCCGCCGCCGCGCTGCACGACCTCGGCCTGCACCGGGCCACCGACGTGGTCGGTGGCTTCGTCGCCTGGCGGATCGCCGGGCTGCCCACCCTCGGTCCGACCCCGCCGGCCCGCTCCCCGTCCGCCGCGCCACCGGTGACCGCCGGCCGGACGCCGCGCTGACCGCCACGCCCCACCCGGGCGTGGCGGACCGCACCGCCCACTCAGGAGGCTCTCATGTCCGTCGTCGCCCTCACCTCGCGCCCGCACCCGACCGGCCGTCCCGACCGGACGGCGCCGGGCCGGCCCCGGACCGCGCCGACACTGACCATCACCCTCGACCTCGCCGCCGCACCGCTGACGCCCCGGCTGGCCCGCCTGGTCGACCTGCTCGGCGAACTGGCCGAGGCGGGGGAGGGCGTCGTACGCCTGGCGGAGCCGGCCGGGCCGCCGGCCCTGCCGGTCGTCCCGGCCGCGCGCCCGGCGGCCGCCGCGACGGCGCCGGAGGACGATCACCCGGACACCCTGCGGATCCTGGCCGGCTCCCGGGTGGTCCGGCAGGGCGACCGGGAGATCCCGCTGACCCGGATCGAGTTCGACCTGCTGCTCTTCCTCGCCGAGCACCCGCACCGGGTCTTCACCCGGCTGCAGCTGCTCTCCCGCGTCTGGGGTTACGAGCACGCGGTCGCCCGCACCGTCGACGTCCACGTCCGACGGCTCCGGGCCAAGCTGGGCCCCGACACCCCGCTGGTCACGACCGTGTACGGCGTGGGTTACCGCCTCGCCGACGACGCCCGGGTCCGGGTCGACCGGTTCCGCTGACCCGACACTCCGACCGGCTGGCACCAACGAGGCGGGTACCCCCGTATCGGGTCGTCGCGACGGCTCTGCTGTAATCAACGGGCTCGTACGCAGAGCGAGGGTTCGGCTGCGATGTGTTGGCCAATTGTCACATTCATGCAACGTAGCCGCCCCTTGACCCTCGCTGAGGGGCCGGGAAGCATCGATGAAGCGGCGTCCCGGGCCGTGGGATTACCCGGACCAGCCAAGGAGGACCATGTCGGTCAGCCCCGCCTCGTCGCGCGCCGGATGGCATACGTCCCAGCCTGCGGTTCCCGGTCGTCCTCCCGGTGGCCAGCGTCGCCCGGCGAACACGGCCGCACCCGTGCTCACCGTGACCCTGTCCATCCCGCTGGCCTGCGAGGAATCGCTCACCCCACCGGCCCGCCGGCTGCTCGATGCGGCCCGGGAGATGCTCGAGCGGGGGGAGGGCACGATCTCCACCAGTGGGGTTCCGGCGGAGCGCCGGCCCGAGCAGGTGCCTGCCGGCCGGTCCCCGGCCCGGTCGCTCGCCCCCACCATCCCGGCCCTGCACATCCTGGCCTCGTCCCGATCGGTGCTGCGCGACGGCGAGCCGCTGCCGCTGACCCGGCTGGAGTTCGACCTGCTGCTGCACCTGGTGGCCCACCCGCGCCGGGTGTTCACCCGGCTCCAACTGCTCACCGCCGTCTGGGGCTACGAGCACGCCGGGGTGCGCACCGTCGACGTGCACGTGCGCCGGCTGCGCGGCAAGGTCGGCGTGGACGTCCCGCTGGTCACCACCGTCTACGGCGTGGGCTACCGGCTCGCCGACGACGCCCGGGTCACCATCGACCGCGCCGGCTGACCCGACCGACCGGTCGCGTACGCCCGGCGGCCGTCCGGCATCGTGGGACGCTACGAAGCTGATGGCGTGAATGAATCAGCGGAGGGAGCCCGAGCCGGGAACCGCTCGGGGCGGCGGGGGTCGGTGGACGTCGGCCGGCGAGCGGGTCGCCGGGGCACCATGGTCGGATGCGCGTCCGCCCCATCTCGCCCGACCGGCTCGTCGACGAACTGACCGAGCGGCTGCTCGCCGCCGCCTCCGGCCTGCCCCCCGAGGTACCCGCTGGTCCGGCGCCCGACGACGGCGGGACCGCGTCGGCCGGTCGGTTGCGGGTCGCCGTGGACGGCCCGCCGGCCGCGTTCCCCGAGCGGCTCGCCGCCGCGCTGGTCGATCCGCTGCGCGCGCTCGGCCGTCCGGTCCTGCACGTCCGCGCCGAGGACTTCCTGCGTCCCGCCTCGATCCGGTTCGAGCACGGTCGGACCAACCCGGACGCGTACTACGAGGGCTGGACCGACGAGGCCGGGCTGCGTCGGGAGGTGCTCGACCCGGCCGGGCCGGGCGGCTCCGGGCGGGTGCTGCCCTCGCTCTGGGACGCGACCAGCGACCGGGCCAGCCGCGCCGGCTACGTCGACCTGCCGCCCGGCGCCGTGCTGCTGGTCAGCGGCGTGCTGCTGCTCGGCGGCGGCCTGCCCTTCGATCTCACCGTGCACCTGCAGCTCTCCCCGGCCGCGCTGGCCCGGCGCACGGACCCGGAGCAGCGTTGGGCCCTGCCGGCCTTCGCCCGGTACGCCGACGAGGTCGCGCCGGCGACCTTCGCCGACGTGGTGGTCCGCGCCGACGACCCCCACCACCCCGCTGTCGTGGAGTCGGACGAACCGGCCGACTGAGGGCGGAAATTCGTCGGTTTGATCCACTGCGGAGGCGGGTAATCGCCCGGCTCACAGAGCACGGGTGATCTCGCCCGTGCGGACCCGTATCCGGGGCGGCCGGCTCCGGAGCGCCCAGGCCCCACGAAAGGCAGGCAGCGATGCTCGTCCACGACACGGTCGGTACGGGCCGATCCCAGGCGGAGACCGACCAGATCCGACTCTCCCTGCAGGCCCGCTACGACGAGCTGTCCGCGGAGTACGAGCACGCGGTCATGCAGAGCCACGTGCTGCGGCTGGTGGAGGTCGGCGACACCGCCGGCGACGACCAGGCCGACAGCGGCACCAAGACGGCCGAGCGGGACACCGCCCAGTCCCTGCTGCGGACGATCCTCGAACGGCGGGCCCAGTTCGAGCACGCCCTGGCCCGGCTCGACGAGGGCACCTACGGCTTCTGCGAGGGGTGCAGCGCGCCGATCCCGGTCGAGCGGTTGGAGATCTTCCCGTCGGCCACCTCCTGCGTGGCCTGCAAGCAGAACCGGGAGCGGCGGGCCGCCTGATCGGGCGTCGCGGTTGCCGGTCGGGTCCGGGCGCGGTGAACTCTCCCCATGGGTGAGATCCGAGTGGGTACCGCGTCCTGGACCGACCGCACCCTGCTCGACTCCGGCTGGTACCCGCAGACCGCCGACACGCCGGAGAGACGCCTGGCGTACTACGCCCGGAAGTTCCCGCTGGTCGAGGTGGACGCCACCTACTACTCGCCGCCGGGCGAGCGGACCGCCCGGCTCTGGGCCGAGCGCACCCCGCCGGGGTTCACCTTCAACGTCAAGGCGTTCAGCCTGCTGACCGGGCACCCGACCCGGGTCTCCGCGCTCTACAAGGACCTGCGTCCGGAGACGGAGAAGAAGAACCTCTACCCGGACGACCTGCCGCCGCAGGCGTACGAGGAGGTCTGGACCCGGTTCCTCTCCGCGCTCGACCCGCTGGTCGAGGCGGACAAGCTCGGCGCGGTGCTGTTCCAGTTCCCGCCGTGGTTCACCATCAAGCGGGAGAACAAGGAGTACCTGCTGGAGGTGGAGCGGCGCTGCCGCCCGCTGCGGCCGGTCTTCGAGTTCCGGCACGCCTCCTGGTTCGACGGCGCCAACGCCGACGAGACCCTCGCGTTCCTGCGCAACCACCGGCTGGCGTACGTCTGTGTGGACATGCCGCAGGAGCACCGCTCCTCCGTACCCCCGGTGCTGGCCGCCACCGCCGACCTGGCGGTGGTGCGTTTCCACGGGCACAGCGACAAGTGGACCAGCAAGGACATCCACGAGAAGTTCGGCTACCGCTACTCCGACCGGGAGCTGCGGGACTGGGCGCCGAAGCTGCGCGAGCTGGCCGACGCGACCGAACAGACCCACGTGCTGATGAACAACTGCTACCGGGACTACGCGCAGACCAACGCGGCCACCCTGGCCGACCTGCTCGGCGAGTGAGCGATGGCGGTGGTTTCACCCTCCCCGGGTGAGGCCGGCTCACCCCACCACCGCGCAGCATGGACGGTGTGTGCGGTCCGTCGGCCGACGCGACCGCGACGCCGACAGGTACGGAGGTGGCTGGTGATGGCGGTTCGGGTGGTACCGGATCCGCGACGCGGTGCCGTGCTGCACGTTGTCGGCTCGACCGGCAACGCCCGGCGGCCGGCGCGACCCAACCGGGTCAGTCCGACCCGACTGTGGCGTGGCCCGTCCGGGCCGCCGCGGCGCAACGACGACCGACGGTGGGAAACCGACGTACGGGGGTGGACAGATGGCTGAGCAGCTGCAATCGGCGTTCGAGTCCTCGTTGGAGAGGACGAACCTGATCCTCAAGGACATCGAACAGGCGTACGGTTGGCCGAAGGAGCAACGCAACCAGTCCTACTGCGCGCTGCGCACCGTGCTGCACCTGCTGCGCGACCGGATGCCGGTGCAGGAGAGCGTGGAGTTCGCCGCGCAGTTGCCGGTGCTGGTGCGCGGGATCTACTTCGACGGCTGGAAGCCGATGGACGTACCGGTCAAGCTCAACCGGGACGACTTTCTCCTCGAGGTCCGGCAACACTTTCCGTACGACGTCGAAGGCGGCACGGAGCGCGTGGTGCAGGTGGTGCTGGACGCCCTGAGCCGGCACGTGACCCAGGGTCAGTGGGACGACGTGAAGGACAATATGCCCCGCGACATGCAACGGATGATGCCGTGACCGGATGACCCACCACGGCCCGTCCCGCCCGTGCGGTGGGGCGGGCCGCCTCACGCCGTACGGCTGACCGGGCGGCCCGCCCGCCGGGCCAGCCCGGCGAAGGTCACCGCGTCGACCACGGCCGCCCCGCCGCAGCGTGGCGTCGAGCGCCGCCGGGTCGGCGGGCGCCGCCCGCCTAGTGCAGGCCGAGCGGGAAGACCTCGAACGCCGCGCCGTAGCGGACCCCGAGTCGGGTGCCCGCGGGACGGCTGATCCCCTCCAGGAACTCCTCCGGGTCGAAGCTCCCGTCGCCCAGTCCGCGCAGGTACGCGTCGTGCGCCCGCAGCGAGGCCAGCCCCCGGTCGAAGGTCGCCGTCACGTCCACCCCGTGGGCGGCGAGCGGCGAGGCGGCGGCCCAGACCTCGCGGACCCGGTTCCACGGCTCGACCCCGTCGGTCAGCTGCTCCGGGAAGATCCACCAGTTGCCCGCGTCGCGGGCCGCGTCGAGCACCGCCCGCCCGGTGGCGATGTGGTCGGCCTGGTTGAGCGCGTACGCGCCGTCCCAGGTGTCCCGGAAGTTGTTGGTGATCACGATGTCCGGCCGGTGCCGGCGGATCACCGCGGCGAGTTCCCGGCGCAGCGGGACACCGTACTCCAGCAGGCCGTCGGGCTGACCGAGGAACTCCACCACGTCGACGCCGACCGCGACGGCGGAGGCCCGCTGCTCCTCCTCGCGGACCACCCGGGCCCGATCCGGGGTCACCCCGTCGATCCCCGCCTCGCCGCTGGTGACCAGGCAGTAGACGAACTCCTTGCCCTGCCCGGTCCAGCGGGCGACCGCGGCGGCGGCGCCGAACTCCAGGTCGTCCGGGTGCGCCACCACGGCGAGCCCGCGCTGCCAGTCCTCGGCCACCGGCGTCAGGGGTGTCATCTCGGCCATGCCCGCCTCCGTCCTCGGATCGACCCCATCCTGTCATCCCCCGGCGGGTCCGGCCCGCCGCCGTACGGCGTCCGGTGGTCGCCCGCCGCCTTCACGTTCAACGGCGTGACGTGCCGCAACGGGTGACACCCGGTCAGGCCTGGCGAACCGTCCGTATCGCCGGGTCCCGACGTCTACGGTGTGGTTAGAGAAGATCGCACGTGGGGTACCACCCGCTGCACGACGGACCCCGACCTACGGCGGGGCGGCACACCCGAGGGAGACCCATGGCACTTAACGACGACGACATGCAGACCACCAGCGGCGGCGGCGCCGAGGGTCCGGCCGACGGTGGCGCGACGCCGGGCCAGCGGGACGGCGGCGCCGACGGTGGTGCCGACCGCGGTGCCGAGCGTGGCGCCGACCGTGGTGCCGACAAGGGCGCGGAGGGCCCGGCCGACGGTGGCGCGACGCCGGGTAAGCAGGACGGCGGCGCCGACGGTGGCGCGGAGGGTCCCGCCGACGGTGGCGCGACGCCGGGCAAGCAGGACGGCGGCGCCGACGGCAGCGCCCGGTAACGGACCGTCGTGACGAACATCCACCCGCCGGGCGGCCACGGCCGCCCGGCGGTTCCGTCCGCCGCCACCGAGGCACTCGCCCGCTGCGTCAGCGTCGAGCCGGCCAAGTTCGCCGCCGGGTACTGGGGCCACACCCCGCTGCTCTCCCTCGTCGACGAGCTGCCCAACCCGGCCGGCTTCACCGACCTGCTCAGCCCGGACGACGCCGACGAGCTGCTCAGCCGGCGCGGTCTGCGTACCCCGTTCCTGCGGATCGCCAGGGACGGCGACCTCGTTCCGGCGGCGCGCTGGACCGGCGGCGGCGGTGCCGGCGCCGAGATCGGCGACCAGGTCCTCGACGAGCGGGTCCTGGAGCAGTACGCCGCCGGCGCCACCCTGGTGCTGCAGGGCCTGCACCGCATCTGGCCGGCGCTGGTCGACTTCGCCCGTGACCTCGGCACCGCCGTCGCCCAGCCGTTGCAGGTCAACGCCTACCTCACCCCGGCCGGCAGCCAGGGCTTCGCCACCCACTACGACACCCACGACGTCTTCGTGCTCCAGGTCGACGGCCGCAAGCACTGGCGCATCCACCCGCCGGTGCTGCCCGACCCGCTGGAGAAGCAGCCCTGGGGCGGGCGGGCCGACGAGGTCTCCGCCACCGCGCAGGGGCCGGCCGCGCTCGACGTGGTGCTCGAACCGGGCGACGCGCTCTACCTGCCCCGCGGCTGGCTGCACAGCGCCCAGGCGCAGGAGTCCCGCTCGCTGCACCTGACCGTCGGCATCCGGGCGCTCACCCGGTACGCGATGGTCGAGGAACTGCTCGCCCTGGCCGCCGAGGACCCGCGGCTGCGCGCCGGTCTGCCGTTCGGCACCGACGTCGCCGACCCGGACGCCATCGAGCCGGAACTGACCGAGACGGTCGAGGCGCTGCGTGACTGGCTGCTGCGCGCCGACCCGGCCGCCGTCGCCGCCCGGCTGCGCGCCCGCGCCTGGCCGGCCGCCCGACCGGCGCCGATCCGGCCCCTCGCCCAGGCCGCCGCGCTCGACGTCCTCGACGCCGACAGTCGTATCGCCCCGCGGGCCGGGCTGCGCTGGCGGCTCACCCCCGCCGACGGCGGCCGGATGACCCTGCGGCTGTTCGACCGGACGATCACCCTGCCCGCCCAGTGCGAGCCGGCGCTGCGCGCCCTGCTCACCGGCGCGGGCACCCGGGTGGGTGACCTGCCCGGCCTCGACGACGACGCCGACCGGCTGGTCCTCGCCCGCCGGCTGCTCCGCGAGGCCGTCGCCGTCCCGGCCTGATCCGACCGCCCCGCTCCCGCCAGGCGGGGGCGGGCGTCCTCAGCGGGTCGCCACCAGCAGCGTCACCGTGGTCACCAGGCCGGCGACCAGCACGATCGCCAACCGTCGGAGGCCGAGCACCGCGTGCCGCCGGTCCGCCAGCCGCTCGCCGGACCGGGTTTCTCAGCCGCCCGACCCCTCGCCCCGCAGCCAGCGGGGCCCGTGCACCTCCGCGCCGAGCGCGCCCACCCGCTCGCGCAGCTCACGGTCGGCGGTCACCACCACCCGGCGGCGCTCCGGCGCGGCCCGCACCAGGTCCACGATCGCGTCGTCGCCCGACCCGGGGGCGCCGACCGTCCGCACTCCGGCCACCCCCGGCACGTCCCGGGCGGCCCCCTCCACCACCAGCACCACCTCTACCGGGGGTGGCAGCTCGGGCGGCACCCCGCGCTCGACGACCGGGGCCAGGCTGTCCCGGAGCCGGGTCGCGGCCCCGGCCCGGTCACGCCACCAGCCGTTCGGCCGGGAGCCGACCACGTTGGCGCCGTCGACGATCAGCAGCGGGCGGGAATCCATGCCACCAGCCTGCCACCCGGCGGCGTTTGTCGCGGCGACCGCCGGGTAGCCACCGGCGACCGTGCCGCGCCCGGTTTCGCCTCGGCGACCGTGCCGCGCCCCGACTGCGGAGGGCAGAGATGATGGGACCCGGTGACTTCGGCTCCGACCCGTGGGACGAGTTCCTGGCCCGGTATTTCGGGCGGGGTGAGGGTGGACGCCGGCCGGCGCACCGGGTCGACATCACCCGGCTGATGACCGCCGACGCCCGGGAGATGCTGGCCGACGCGGCCCGGCGGGCCGCCCAGAAGCACAGCAACGACCTGGACACCGACCACCTGCTCTGGGCGGCGTTGCAGCGGGAGCCGCTGCGGGACCTGGTCCGCCGCGCCGGCGCTGACCCCGACGCACTGGTCAACGCCCTCGGCGGGCGGGGCGACGGCGCGCCGAAGGGTGAGGTGCCGCCGAACCTGTCGCTCACCCCGGCGGCCAAGCGGGCGCTGCTCGACGCCCACCAGCTGTCCCGGGCGATGGGGGCGAACTACATCGGCCCGGAGCACATCCTGATGGCGCTGCCGCTGAACCCGGAGTCCCCGGCCGGGCGGATGCTCGCCGCGGGGCGGATCCAGCCGGAGTCGTTGCAGGCGGCCAGCGCGGAGCGCGGCCCGATGGGCGGCCCGCGGCCGGACCGCGGCACCCCCACCCTGGACCAGTACGGCCAGGACCTCACCGACCTGGCCCGCAACGACCAGATCGACCCGGTGATCGGCCGGGCCGACGAGATCGAGCAGGCGGTGGAGATCCTGTCCCGGCGTACCAAGAACAACCCGGTGCTGATCGGTGAGGCCGGCGTCGGCAAGACCGCCATCGTGGAGGGGTTGGCCGAAAAGATCTGCGACGGCGACGTGCCGCAGACCCTGCTCGGCAAGCGGGTGGTGCAGCTCGACCTCGCCGGCCTCGTCGCCGGCACCCGCTACCGGGGTGACTTCGAGGAACGGTTGAAGAAGGTGATCGACGAGATCCGGGCGCACCGGGACGAGCTGATCATCTTTATGGACGAGATCCACACCCTGGTCGGCGCCGGCGGTGCGGGCAGCGAGGGCGGCATGGACGCCTCCAACATGCTCAAGCCGGCCCTGGCCCGCGGCGAGCTGCGGGTGATCGGCGCGACCACGCTGGACGAGTACCGGCGCAGCATCGAGAAGGACGCCGCGCTGGCCCGCCGGTTCCAGCCGGTCTTCGTGCCCGAACCCACCGTCGAGGACACCGTCGCCATCCTGCGCGGCCTGCGCGACCGGTACGAGGCGCACCACCAGGTCCGCTTCACCGACGAGGCTCTTGTGGCCGCCGCCGAACTCTCCGACCGGTACATCACCGACCGGTTCCTGCCGGACAAGGCGATCGACCTGATCGACCAGGCCGGCGCCCGGGTCCGGCTGCGCACCCGCACCCCCGCCTCGGACGTACGGGAGCTGGAGCAGCAGCTCGACGAGGTGCGCCGGGACAAGGAGCAGGCGGTCGCCGACGAGCAGTACGAGCGTGCGTCCGCGCTGCGGGACCGGTTGGCGGAGCTGGAGGACCAGGTCCGGCGCGCGAAGGGCGAGGGAGAGAGCTCCCAGGTGCCGGCGGTCGGGCCGACGGAGATCGCCGAGGTGGTCTCCCGGTCCACCGGCATCCCGGTCGCCCAGCTGACCGAGGAGGAACGGGACCGGCTGCTGCGGCTGGAGGGGTACCTGCACGAGAGGGTGGTCGGCCAGGACGACGCGGTCAACGCGGTCGCCGAGGCGGTCCGCCGCTCGCGGACCGGGCTGGCCGACCCGGACCGGCCGATGGGCAGCTTCCTCTTCCTCGGCCCCACCGGCGTCGGCAAGACCGAGCTGGCCCGCGCCCTCGCCGAGGCGCTCTTCGGCGAGGCGGACCGGATGGTCCGGATGGACATGAGCGAGTTCCAGGAGCGGCACACCGTCAGCCGGTTGGTCGGCGCCCCGCCCGGCTACGTCGGATACGAGGAGGCTGGCCAGCTCACCGAGGCCGTGCGCCGCCGCCCGTACGCGGTGGTGCTGCTCGACGAGATCGAGAAGGCGCACCCGGACGTCTTCAACATCCTGCTCCAGGTACTCGACGACGGCCGGCTGACCGACAGCCAGGGCCGGACGGTGAACTTCAAGAACACCGTACTGATCATGACGAGCAACCTGGGCTCGGAGCTGATCACCGGCACCCAGCGGACCGTGGGCTTCGGCGTCGGCGAGCCCGGCCGGGAACAGGAAGCCACCGAGCTGCGGGAACGGCTGATGCGTCGGTTGCAGGAGAACTTCCGCCCCGAGTTCCTCAACCGGATCGACGAGGTGATCATCTTCCAGCGGCTGGAGGCCGAGCAGCTGCGGCAGATCACCGAACTGATGCTGGAGGAGACCCGGCGCCGGCTGCACGCCCAGGACATCCAGGTCGAGTTCACCACCGCCGGCATCGACTGGCTGGCCGAACACGGCTACCAGCCGGAGTTCGGCGCCCGACCGCTGCGCCGGGTGATCCAGCGGGAGGTCGACAACCGGCTCTCCCGGATGCTGCTGGAACACCAGATCTCGCCCGGCCAGAAGGCCATCGTCGACGCGCGGGACGGGCAGCTCGCCATCGAGGTGACCGCCGGTGACCGCGACCACACCGCGGCCACCACGTCCCACCCGCGATGACCCGGAGGGCGGCCATGACCGAACCGGAGGAGACCGAGGAGAACGCCGAACGCAGTGAACGGATCCTCGCGCCACCGACGGCGAACCCGGGCCGGGTCAAGGTGCCGCCGGAGGGCCTCAAGCAGCAGACCGACGACGGGGACCCGGCGCCGTCCGGGCCACCGGAAGAGGAGGCGTGATGGTACGCGAGAAGCGACTCGATCCCGAGGTCGAGGTCGTCTGGGACGACTTCCACGCCGAGGTGAACGTCCCCTCCGAGCAGCTGCGCCAGTGGCTGCTGACCCGTGGGTCCGGGGAGGAGTCGTTCAGCCCGGACCCGGACCTCGACCTGCCCGAGCCGGGCCGGCACATCCTCCGGGTGCTGAGCAAGCGCAAGGTCGACCTCACCCCGCAGGACATCGAGGTGATGCGGGAGGCGATCGACCGGATCCGCTCCCTGATGGAGGAGAAACCGCGCCGGGGCAACGCCGACGACGAGTGGCGGCATTCCCTGCTCGACCTGGGTCACGACGTCCTCGTCGAACGCTGAGCCGGCAACGCGCAGCCGGCAGCCGGCGGTACCCGGGACCGGAGTCCCGGGTGCCGCCCTGGTCGGTTTACTGCTCGGTGCCGACGCTGGGCAGTTCCAGGCCGGCGGCGTCCGCGGCGGCCTGCCGCTCGGCGCGGGTCTGTTCCTCTCGGGCGAGCAGGTTGGCGTACTCGGTGATGTCGGCCGGGTCGGGCACCTCCGGTAGCCGGCGCAGGAACGTCTCGACGTCCTGGGACGCGGCGGTGTGCGCGGTGGCCGCCCGGCGTAGCAGCTCGGCCTGGTCGGCGGCGGGGTAGAGATCGGTCATGGGGGCCAGATACCCGTCGTCAGGCCGTTCGCACCCCGCTGGCCGGCCGGGCCGTCGGCGGCCGGGCCCCGAACTCCGGGTGGCGCGGCAGCCAGGCCAGGTAGTCGGGGTGCGGCGCCAGCGAGTCGGTGTACGCGGCCACCGCCGTCTCCAGCACAGGTTCGGCGACTCCGGCGGCGGGTGAGTCGGGGTGCCAGCCGAGCAGCAGCCGCCAGCGCAGCGGGGTGCCGGACAGCCGGCGGGTGACCAGTCCGTCGACCGGGCGGAAGGTGGCCTGGCAGAGCGCCACCGCCTCGCCGGCGTCGACCAGGTCCACGCAGCCGCGCACGTCGGTTTCGTACACCTTGCGCGGGGTGAAGCCCGCCCGGGCGCAGGCGGCGGCGAAGCAGTCGCCGAAGCAGCCGTCGCCCGGCGCGGTGACCCACTGCTCGCGGCGCAACTCGGCGAGGCCGACCTCGTCCCGGTCGGCCATCGGGTGGCTGGCCGGCAGCAGCACCAGCACCGGGTCGACCGCCACCTCGCGCCAGCAGAGCCCGAATTCGGCCGACGGGGTGGCGTCACCGCAGACCCCGGTGAGCGCGAAGTCGAGGCGGCCGCCGGCCACCAGAGCGGCCAGCTCGTCGGCCGACCAGGAGGCGTACGTGCTGAGCTGTGCCTGCGGCTGCTCGGCGGCGAGCCGGTGCACCAGCCGGCCGAGGATCGGGCTGTTCACCCCGCCGAAGCGGTAACGGCCGAGGGTGTCGTCGGCGCCGGCCAGCCGGGCCGCCTCGTCCTGCAGGCCCTTCATCGCCGGCAGCAGCACCCGCGCCCGGGCCAGCACCAGCTCACCGAGGGCGGTGGGGCGGGCGCCGCGCCGGTCCCGCTCGAACAGCGGCCCGCCCAGCGTCCGCTCGATGCGCTGCAGCTGGGCGGTCAGGGCCGGCTGGGCCAGCCCGAGGGTCGACGCCGCCTTGGTCACGCTCCCCGTCTCGGCGATCGCGCAGACCATCCGCAGGTGCCGCAGCTCCAGATTCATACGGTGACGGTAGGACCACGCAGCGGTCGGCGGAAGGGCCCGATCGGATCGGCGTACGACGATGGATCAGTCCCGGGCGCGCCGCCTGAGGTCGGCCAGGTACGTCCGCCGGCCGGTCACCGCGTCGCGCACCTTGTCCACCACGCCCACCGCCGGTTCGACGATCCGGTTCCACGGCGGGGTCGCCGGGGTGCCCGGGTGCGGCCGGGTGGGCGCCGCCTCCTCGGCGATCTCCCACCGGTTGCCCAGCCGGATCAGTTCGGCGTCGGTGGCCACCTCGCGCAGCGGGGTGATCAGCGCCGAGACCGTCTCGGCGTGCCGGCGGATCCGGTCGGCGACGTCGGCCAGCGCCGGGTCGTCCGGGCCGGTGAGCGCCTTGAGCGCGGCGAGCAACGCGGCGTCCGCCTCGAGCTCCCGGTCCACCCGGTCGGCCTCCTCGGGAAGCGCGGCCCGGGCCGCCGGGAGCAGGTACTGCTCCTCGGCGGAGAGGTGCCGGGAGACCGCGGCGGTGAGCACATCGACCACCTGCCGGCGCCGCTCGGGGGTCAAATCCGGGTCGGTGACCTGGTCGGCCAGGCCGAGCAGCTGCCGGTGCTCGGTGTCGGCGATGTCGGCCATGCTGCGCCCGCCCGGCCGGTAGGCGTCGTCGGCGGCGGGCGGCAGCGGGGGCAGGGGGACGGTCATGGTGCCCTCCTCGACGGGTGGCCGGAGCACGGGGACGGCCGGTACGACGGGCGGTGCGGGGACGGCGGCGAGGTACCCGTACGCGTCGATCGCGAAACCCGGGCGGCGAGCGACCGAGCCCCCGGACGCCGCCATGTCGCGGCCTGGAGTCGATCAACCTGCCGCGCGCCCCGCTCCGGCGGCCGGCCCGTTCGCGGCGGCCCCCCGGCTGGTAGAAAGAGGCGATGACGAGCGACGCCACCTCCGCCCGACCCGAGCCCACCGACGAGGTCGTCGACCTCTGCCGCGACCTGCTGCGCATCGACACCACCAACACCGGCGACAACGCCACCAGTGCCGGGGAGCGCAAAGCGGCCGAGTACGTCGCGGAGAAGCTGGCCGAGGTCGGCGTCGAGTCGCAACTACTGGAGTCCGCTCCGGGCCGGGCCAACGTGATCGCCCGGATCCCCGGCACCGACCCGGGTCGGGACGCGCTGCTGGTGCATGGCCACCTGGACGTGGTGCCGGCCGACGTCGACGAGTGGTCGGTGCACCCGTTCTCCGGCGAGATCCGCGACGGTTACCTGTGGGGCCGGGGCGCGATCGACATGAAGGACTTCGACGCGATGGTGCTGGCGGTGGTGCGGCACTGGCAGCGCACCGGGGTCCGCCCACCGCGGGACATCGTGCTGGCGTACACCGCCGACGAGGAGGCGGGCAGCGAATACGGCGCGCACTTCCTGGCGCAGCGGCACCGCGACCTCTTCGACGGCTGCACCGAGGCGATCGGCGAGGTGGGCGGCTTCTCCTACTCGATCAGCGACGCCCAGCGGCTCTACCTGATCGAGACCGCCGAGAAGGGCATCGACTGGCTGCGGCTGCACGCCAGGGGCCGCCCCGGGCACGGCTCGTTCATCCACGACGACAACGCGGTCACCGCGCTCGCCGAGGCGGTCGCCCGGATCGGCCGGCACCGGTTCCCCATCACCGTCACCCCGACCGTGCGGGCCTTCCTCGAGGAGATCTCCGACGTGCTCGGCGTCGAGCTGGACCCGGACGACCCGGAGACCGCGATCGCCAAGCTGGGCCCGATCGCCAACATCATCGGCGCGACCATCCGCAGCACCGCCAACCCGACCCGGCTGGCCGCCGGCTACAAGGACAACGTCATCCCCGGCCGGGCCACCGCCACCATCGACTGCCGTAGCCTGCCGGGGCAGTCGGAGATGCTGGAGCGGCAGCTGCGCGAGTTGGTCGGCCCGGGCATCGACATCGAGTACATCCAGCGCCAGCCGGCCCTGGAGACCACCTTCGACGGTGACATGGTCGAGGCGATGTCGGCGGCGCTGCGCGCCGAGGATCCGGGTGCCCGGCCGGTGCCGTACATGCTCTCCGGCGGCACCGACGCCAAGGCGTTCTCCCAGCTCGGCATCCGCTGCTTCGGCTTCGCGCCGCTGCTGCTGCCGGCCGATCTCAACTTCTCCGCCCTGTTCCACGGCATCGACGAGCGGGTGCCGGTGGACGGACTACAGTTCGGCGTGCGGGTCCTCGACCGGTTCCTCCGCGCCTGCTGACCAGCCCCGGTTCCGCAACCCTCCCCCCATTGTCGAAGGGACTGCCTCATGACCGACCAGCACGGTGAGCTGGACGCTGCCCTCGAGCGTGTGATCGACGCCGCCCGCGCCCACCTGGCGGCCGTCCGCGCCGCCGAGGGCCGGATCGACGACGACGCCGTCTGGCAGGCGTACGTGGCGTTGAACAACGTCTCGTACGCCTACGACGAGCAGCTGCTGGACGCGTTCGGCGAGGTCACCCCGTGGGACGTGGAGTCGATCGACCCGGACGAGGCGGACGAGCGGTTCGGCGGCGGGGCCGAGGGCGCCGAGGCCACCGACCCGCACCCGCGGGTCATCTCGGTGCGCCAGCGCCGCGACTACCGGGTGCCGAGCGTCTCCGCGCTGATCCGGGTCGCCGACATCGCCCGCCGCGAGGGCACCCCGGAGGAGGACGAACCGGCGCCCGTCGAGGGCGTCGGCGAGGCGGTGCTGGAGCTGCTGCAGAGCGGCGACGGCTCGCTGAGCGCGCTGGACGTCCCGGAGCTGGAGCCGCTGGACGGCGTGGTGATGGTCAGCGAGGTCGGCACCCCGGTCGACCTGGAGTCCTTCGACGACGACGACCCGGTGGGCCCGTTTCAGCCGGCCGCCGACGACCGCCTGGTCGGCCGGCTCGACGAGCACCCGTTCCTCGACGAGGACGACCACGACCACGCCGGTCACCACCACTAGGTCGCGTCGCCCCAGGGCCCGGACCGTGACCGTCCGGGCCCCGGGCGCGCCGGCCCGTGCCGGGGTACGCCGTGCGGCGTACCGACGGGGTCAGTAGGACAGGCCCGGCTGCGGCTGGTTGACCCGGCGACGGCGCAGCATGACCTGCCGCGTTCCGTCCCGGAACAGCCGCACCCGGGCCAGTTCCCACCCGGAGAACTCCGCCTGGATCGCCAGCTGCGCCGCGGCGGTCAACCGGTCGACGTTCGGCGGCAACCGCAGCGGCGCGTATTCGTAGTCCATGGGCCCTATGCTGCCCAAGCCCGGCGGCCCTTCGCCACCCCTTGCCGGGTGACCCGCGCCGCGGCGCGGCCCGGCGCCCGGATTCCGAGCGGCGTTCCGCGGCCCGGCGCCCGGAATCCGGGCGGACAGGACGAAAGGCTCAGCCGTCGCGTTCCGGGTAGCCCACCGGCACGGCGGAGACGTCGTCCAGCGCCGTGGTGATCTCCTCCGGCAGCGTCATCCGCTCCACCTCCAGCGCGCCGAGCAGCTGACCCACGGTGCGGGCGCCCAGGATGGGCGCGGTCACCCCCGGCCGGTCCCGGATCCAGGCCAGCGCCACCTCCATCGGCGACACCCCCAGCCCGCCGGCCGCGGTGGCGACCGCCTCCACGATGCTGGAGCAGCGCGGCTCCAGGTAGGTGGCGACGAACCGTTCGAAGTGCGCCGAGGCGGCCCGGGAGTCCGCCGGCCGGCCGTGCCGGTACTTGCCGGTCAGCACCCCCCGGCCGAGCGGCGACCAGGGCAGCACGCCCAGCCCGAGCGCCGCGCAGGCCGGCAGCACCTCCCGCTCCACGCCCCGCTCCAGGAGCGAGTACTCCACCTGGGCGGCGACCACGGGGGCCCGGCCCGGCCAGGCCGCCTGCCAGGCCGCCGCCCGGGCGGTCTGCCAGCCGGAGAAGTTCGACACCCCGACGTAGCGGACCCGGCCGCTGGCCACCGCGTGGTCCAGCGCCGACAGGGTCTCCTCCAGCGGGGTGTCCAGGTCGTACCCGTGGACCTGCCAGAGGTCGACGTGGTCGGTGCCCAGCCGGTGCAGCGACGCGTCCAGGGTGCGCAGCAGGTGCCCGCGGGAGCCGTCGCGACGCCGGCCGCTGCCTGGCCGCAGGCCCGCCTTCGTGGCGATCAGCAGATCCTCGCGCGGGACCAGGCTGCCCAGCAGCGAGCCGATCACCGACTCGGCGTCGCCGTCGGCGTACACGTCGGCGGTGTCGATCAGGTTGCCGCCCGCGTCGAGGAAACTCTTCAGCTGGGCGGCCGCGTCGTCGGCGTCGGTGTCCCGACCCCAGGTCATGGTGCCGAGCGCGAGCCGGGAAACCGCCAGCCCGCTTCGGCCGAGCGGTCGCTGTTGCATGGGTGAACCTTATTTCGAACCCGCCGTCACCGATATCCTCGCTCCCGGCATCTTCGCCCGTCGCGTCGCCGATCCGACCGTGACCGTGTCCCGGGCCGGTCGTTGAGGGCGCGGGCGTGGGTGGTGAGCCGGTGATCGGACCCGCAGCCGGTATTGCGTACCCTGATGCGACCTGTGGTGCGGATGGGGGAGGACCAGTGCGACTCGGGCTCAGCCTCGGATACCAGACGGCGTGGAGCACGCCGACCGATCACCTGGCGCTTGCCCGGGAGGCGGACCGGCTCGGCTACTCGGTGGTGTGGGCGGCGGAGGCCTACGGCTCCGACTCCCCGAGCATGCTGGCCTGGATGGCCGGCCAGACCGAGCGGATCGACGTGGGCAGCGCGGTGATGCAGATCCCCGCCCGTACCCCGGCGATGACCGCGATGACCGCGGCCACCATCGACGCGCTCTCCGGCGGCCGGTTCCGGCTCGGCCTGGGCGTCTCCGGCCCCCAGGTCTCCGAGGGCTGGCACGGCGTCCGGTTCGCCAAGCCGCTGGCGCGCACCCGCGAGTACGTGGACATCGTGAAGCTGGCCGTGGCCCGCAAGGAGGTCGCGTACGACGGCGAGCACTACACGCTGCCGCTGCCCGACGGGCCGGGCAAGGCGCTGCGGCTGGGCTTCCACCCGCCGCGCGAGCACATCCCGATCTACCTCGCCGCGGTCGGCCCGAAGAACCTCGAGCTGGCCGGCGAGATCGCCGACGGCTGGCTGGCCGTCTTCTACGCCCCCGAGTTCGCCGAGGAGCAGCTCGCCCCGGTGCGCGCGGGGCGGGCGAAGGCCGGCAAGGAGCTGGCCGGTTTCGACGTGGTGCCGTCCGTGCCGGTGGTGGTCGGTGACGACGTCGCCTCCTGCGCCGAGCTGGTCCGCTGGTACGCCGCCCTCTACGTCGGGGGCATGGGCAGCCGGCAGCAGAACTTCTACAACCAGCTCGCCACCCGGATGGGTTACGGCGACGCCGCCCGCGAGGTGCAGGACCTCTACCTGGCCAAGCGGCAGCGCGACGCGGCGGCCGCGGTGCCGATGGAGTTCATCGACCGCACCTCGCTGCTCGGCCCGAAGGAGCGCATCGCCGAGCGGATGCGGGAGTACGCCGCGGCCGGCGTCACCACCCTGTCGGTGACGCTCTTCGTCGCCGACCGGGACAGCGGGGTGCAGACCCTGCGCACCGTCGCCGAGGCGCTGGAGCTCTCCGGGGTCGGCGAGTGACCTGGGTCGAGGCCATCGTCCTGGGCATCGTCCAGGGGCTCACCGAGTTCCTGCCGATCAGCTCGTCGGCCCACCTGCGGATCACCTCGGCGATCTTCTTCGGGCGCGACGCCGGTGCCTCCTTCACGGCGGTGACCCAGCTGGGCACCGAGGCGGCGGTGCTGATCTACTTCGCCAAGGACATCTGGCGGATCACGCGGATCTGGCTGGTCGGGATCCGGGACCGCTCGGTGCGGTCCAGCCTCGACTACCGGATGGGCTGGTACGTGATCGTCGGCTCGATCCCGATCGGGCTGTTCGGTTTCCTGTTCAAGGACCAGATCCAGACCGCCGCGCGCAACCTGTGGCTGGTGGCCACCACGCTGATCGTCTTCGCCTTCGTGCTCGCCTTCGCCGAGTACTGGGGCCGGCAGACCCGCACCCTGGAGAACTTCCGGCTGCGCGACGGCGTGGTGATGGGGTTCGCCCAGGCGATGGCGTTGGTGCCCGGGGTGTCCCGCTCCGGCGGCACGCTCACCGCCGGCCTGCTGCTCAACCTGACCCGCGAGACGGCGACCCGGTACTCGTTCCTGCTGGCCATCCCGGCGGTGGTGATGTCCGGGGTGTTCAGCCTCGGTGACGTGTTCGAACCCGCCGCCCCGGGCACCGCGGCGCCCAGCGGCGCTCAGATGGTGGTGGCGACGCTGATCGCCGGCGCGATCGGCTACGCGGCCATCGCCTGGCTGCTGCGCTACGTGGCGCACCACACCCTGTACGTCTTCGTGCTCTACCGGGTGGCGCTCGGCACGCTGGTGCTCGCGCTGCTGCTGACCGACACGATCAGCGCCACCTGAGGCGGGACCACCCGCGACGGCCCCCGACACCACCGGTGCCGGGGGCCGTCGCAGGTCCGGGGCCCTAGGGTGGTGGCGTGGCGACCCTTCTGCTTCTGCGACACGGCCGGACGACGGCGAACGCCGACGGCGGGCTGGCCGGCCGTCAGCCGGTCGAGCTGGACGACACCGGCCGGGCCCAGGCGGCGTCGGTCGGCGAGCGGCTGCGCGCGCTGCCCCTGGCGGCGGTGGTGACCAGCCCGCTGATCCGCTGCCGGCAGACCCTCCAGCTGGCGCTGCCGCAGGCCGAGCCGGTGGTGGAGGAGGGGCTGATCGAGTGCGGCTACGGCGCCTGGGAGGGGCAGCCGCTGAAGAAGCTGGCCAAGGAGCCGCTCTGGCCGGTGGTGCAGCAGCACCCGAGCGCCGCGGTCTTCCCGGAGGGGGAGTCCATGGCGGGGATGGCGGCCCGGGCGGTCGCCGCGGTCCGCTCCTGGGACGCCCGGGTCACCGCAGAGCACGGCCCGGAGGCGGTCTGGCTGGCGTGCAGCCACGGCGATGTGATCAAGGCCATCGTCGCGGACGCGCTCGGCGTACACCTGGACCTGTTCCAGCGCATCGTCGCGGATCCGGCCTCGGTGACCGCGATCCGCTACACCCCGCTGCGGCCCTTCCTGGTCCGGCTCAACGACACCGGTGGCGACCTGGCCGGGCTGGTGCCGCCGCCACACAAGCGGCGCCGGCGGGCCACCCGGGCGACGGACTCCGACGCCGCCGTCGGCGGCGGCGCCGGGGCCGCCGGGTGAACCGCGTCGCCCCGCCGGGCGCGGGCCGGCGCTGGTCGGCGGCGTTCGCCCTGGGCGGAACCACTGTCGGTGCGGTGCGCGACGCTTCCACGGGCCGGATAGGGTCGTGGGTATGACGCACCAGGTGCACGCCTTCGAGCCGCCGGAGCGGTTCGTCGCCGGAACCGTCGGGCCGCCGGGGGAGCGCACGTTCTTCCTGCAGGCGCGCGGCGGCGGCCGGCTGGTCAGCGTCGCGCTGGAGAAGGTGCAGGTGTCGCTGCTCGCCGAGAAGCTGGAGGAGCTGCTCTCCGAGGCGCAGCGCCGGTTCGGCGTCGAGCTGCCGGAGGCACCCGTGGCCGTCGGCGACAACGACCCGCTGGACGTCCCGGTCGACGAGGAGTTCCGGGTCGGGACCCTCGGCCTGGCCTTCGACGTGGACAGCGCGACCGTGGTGATCGAGGCGATCGCCGTCGGCGAGGCGGAGGTCGCGGTCGAGCTGGGCGACGACGAGGACGACGAGGACGACGACGACGAGGAAGAGCCGGACGACGACCTCGACCGGCTCCGGGTGCGGCTGACCCCGGAGGCGACCCGCGAGTTCATCCAGCGGGCCAAGCGGGTGGTCAACGCCGGACGCCCGCCGTGCCCGCTCTGCGGCCAGCCCCTCGACCCGGCCGGCCACCTCTGCCCGCGGCACAACGGCTACCACCGGTGACCTCGTTGGAGTTGCGGCGCCGGGACGGCAGCGCGGCGCTCCGGCTGCTGCGCGACGGTGAGCTGACCCTCGAGGGTCGGCTGGTGGACGCCTCCAACACGACCCTGCGCGGGATCCTGACCCTTGACGGGCAGATCGCCCGGTGCGTCTACAAGCCGGTCCGTGGTGAGCGGCCGCTCTGGGACTTCCCGGACGGCACCCTCGCCGGCCGGGAGGTGTCGGCCTACCTCGTCTCCCGGGCCACCGGCTGGGACCTGGTGCCGCCGACCCTGCTGCGGGACGGCCCGTTCGGCCCCGGCTCCTGCCAGCTCTGGATCGACGAGCCCGAGGACACCGAGCCGCTGGTCGGCTTCGTGCCCGCCGCGGCGGTGCCGCGGCGCTGGTTCCCGGTCGCCGCGGCCCGCGACGACGACGGCGCCGCGTACGCCCTCGCCCACGCCGACGACCCGCGGCTGGCCCGGCTGGCAGTCCTCGACGCGGTGCTCAACAACGCCGACCGCAAGGGCGGGCACGTGCTGGTCGGCCCGGACGACCGGCTCTACGGCGTCGACCACGGGGTGTGCTTCCACGTCGAGGAGAAGCTGCGCACCGTGCTGTGGGGCTGGGCCGGCCGGCAGCTCCCCCCGGACGCGGTCGAGATGCTCGGCGCGCTGGCCGGGCAGGTCGCCGGTGAGCTGGGCGAGGAGCTGGCCGAGCACCTGACCGTCGGTGAGGTGGCCGAGCTGGCCGCCCGGATCGACCGGCTGCGCGGCGGCGGCCTGTTCCCGCTGCCGCCCGAGGAGTGGCCCGCGATGCCCTGGCCGCCCATGTGAGCCGTTGTCGCGTTGATCACCCGAGGGGCGGCTCCCCGGCGGCCGGAGGCTCGTTAGGCTGACGGTCATGGAGTCTTGGACGGGACATGATGTGCCACGGCTGCCGGGTGACGGCGGGCCACTGAGCTTGTACGACTCGGCGCGGCGCGGTGTCCACCCCAACCGGCCGGACGCCGCCGGCACCATGTACGTCTGCGGCATCACCCCGTACGACGCCACCCACCTCGGCCACGCCGCCACCATGATCACTTTCGACCTCGTGCAGCGGATGTGGCGCGACGCCGGCCTGACCGTCCGGTACGTGCAGAACGTCACCGACATCGACGACCCGCTGCTGGAGCGCGCCGAGCGCGACGGCGAGGACTGGAAGGTCCTGGCGATGCGGGAGACGGCGCTGTTCCGGGAGGACATGGAGGCGCTGCGGATCATCCCGCCGGCACACTACGTCGGTGCGGTGGAGTCGATCCCGGACATCGCCGAGAAGGTCCTGGTGCTGTTCAAGGACGGTGCCGCGTACCGCCTCGACGACGGCACCGGTGATGTCTACTTCGACGTCAGCGCCGCCCCGGCGTTCGGCTACGAGTCGAACCTGACCCGGGAGCAGATGCTGGAGCTCTTCCCGGAGCGCGGCGGTGACCCGGACCGGGCCGGCAAGCGCGACCCGCTCGACCCGCTGCTCTGGCGCGGCGCCCGCGAGGGGGAGCCGTCCTGGCCCGGCGGCGAGCTGGGCGCCGGCCGCCCGGGCTGGCACATCGAGTGCGCGGTGATCGCGCTGAACCTGCTCGGCGACCGGATCGACGTGCAGGGCGGCGGCAACGACCTGCTCTTCCCGCACCACGAGTGCTCCGCGGCGCACGCCGAGCGGCTCACCGGCCAGGCGCCCTTCGCCGGCCACTACGTGCACGCCGGCATGATCGGCCTGAACGGCGAGAAGATGTCGAAGTCCAAGGGCAACCTGGTCTTCGTCTCCCGGCTGCGGGCCGACAAGGTCGACCCGATGGCCGTCCGGCTGGCGCTGATGTCCGGGCACTACCGTGCCGACCGCTCCTGGACCGACGAGCTGCTCGGCGTCGCGCAGGAGCGCCTGGCCCGCTGGCGCCGGGCCGCCGCCGCGCCCACCGGGCCGTCCGGGGAGGCGTTTCTGGCCGGCGTACGCGCCCGACTCGGCGACGACCTGGACACCCCGGGCGCCCTGGCTCTCGCCGACGACTGGGCCGACCGGGCCCTCGCCGGCGCCGCCGACGACCCGGAGGCCCCGGCCCTCTTCGCCACCACCGTGGACGCCCTCCTCGGCATCCGCCTCTGAACTGGAGCCCATGATCGTCTGCGGCTGAGCGGCAGCACCGACGGCGTGTCGTGTCGCTGGACCGTAGACGATCTCGGGGGCTCGGATACGGCCGGCGGGTCAGCCGAGGACCAGGCCGGGGTCGGGGTCCTGGTCCGGCGCCGGGGCGGGGATCTTGTACTCCTCGGTGAGGGTGGTCATCGGGCCGGGCCAGGTGGCCTGGGCGACCTCGATCGGCTTGCGGTGGGCGTCGTAGGCGACGTGCAGCAGGTGCAGCACCGGGGTGTCCGGGCGGATCTGCAGGGTCTCCGCCTCCTCCCGGCTGGGCTGGCGGGCGCTGATCGTGTCGGCGGCCGAGACGTACCGCCGGCCGGTGGCCTCCTCGGCCTCCTGGTAGAGCGGCCGGCCGAACGCCTCGGCCCGTTCCAGGGAGGTGCCGGCGGTGTCCTCCGGCAGGAACCAGGAGGCGCCCACCTCGACCGGTGAGTCCTCGGTGCGGACCAGGTGGCGGCGGCAGAGCAGGTCGGTGCCGTCGGCCACGCCGAACGCGTCGGCCACCTCCGGCGGGGCGGGGGCGCGGCCGACGGAGACCAGCTGTTGCCGGTATCGGGCGGCCAGGTCGGTGTGGTAGCCGCGGAAGCCGCCGTACCGGCCCCGGGAGAGCCGGTTGAGCCGGCGCCGGGTGCCCCGGACGTACGTACCGGAGCCGGGCTTGGTGATCAGGATGCCCTCGACCCGCAGCTGGTCGACGGCGCGCTGCACGGTCTGCTTGGCGACGCCGAACATCTCGGCGATGGCCGGGATGGACGGCAGCCGCTCGCCCGGCGCCCAGTCGCCGCGGCGGACCTGCGCCTTGAGCTGCGCGGCGATCTGCCGGTGCGGGAACTCCGCCGCCCCTGGGTTGATCTGCATGACCCGACTCCTCACCTCAGCTAGGTTCCTAGGATGCCTCAGCGGGAGTGACGGTGCCACCCCGGACACGCGAAAGGCCCCGGACGTCGCAAACGTCCGGGGCCCGAAAGGGCGGGTTTACCAGGAGCCGGCGGTCGGACCGGCGGAGCCGCCCCGGCGGCGCAGGTACTTCTCGAACTCCTGGGCGATCTCGTCCCCGGTCAGCGGCGTGATGCCGGCATCGCCCACCCGTTCCTCCAGCTCACGGACGTACTCGCCGAGCTCGGCGTCCTGCTCGGCGGCGCCGCGCACCCGCTGCTCCCACTCGGCGGCCTCCTCGGCCATGTCGGCCATCGGCACCGGCAGGTCGAGCACCTCCTCGACCCGGTGCAGCAGGGCGAGGGTGGCCTTGGGGCAGGGCGGGTTGTTGGCGTAGTGCGGCACGTGCACCCAGAACGAGACCGCGTCCACCTCGGCCCGGGTGCAGGCGTCGTGCAGCACCCCGACGATGCCGGTCGGCCCGTCGTAGCGGGTGGGGGTGAGCTGGTAGCGCTCGGCGGCCTCCGCGTCGGAGGCGCTGCCGCTGATCGGCAGGGGCCGGGTGTACGGCACGTCGGCCAGCAGCGCGCCGAGCAGCACCACCCGCTCCACCTCGAGGCTGTGGCAGATCTCCAGCACCTGCTCGCAGAAGGTGCGCCAGCGCATGCTCGGCTCGATGCCGCGGATCAGCACCACGTCCCGTTCGGTGCCCTCGGGGCTGGCCACCATGAACTTCGTGGTGGGCCACTCGACCCGGCGGGTCTCGCCGTCGGCCATGGTGATGGTCGGCCGGCTGACCTGGAAGTCGTAGAAGTCCTCCGGGTCCAGCTCGGTGATCGGGCGGGCCTTCCAGACCTGCTCCAGGTGTTCCACGGCGGCGGTGGAGGCGTCCGCGGCGTCGTTCCAGCCCTCGAAGGCGGCGATCGCCACCGGGGACCGCAGCACCGGCAGCCCGTCGAACTCGGTCACGCCGTCACCTCACCCTGCTCGTCGGGGACGGCGCCGGGCACCGGCCCGGTCGTCGGCCCGCCGTGCACGGTGGCGTCCCTGATGTCCTTCACGTCCGCCAGCCTACGTGCCGGGTCGGGATGCGGCCCGTCGGCCGCGCCGGTCCGCCGCCCCGCCGCACGGGCGAAAGCCCACGAAACGGGTACGGCGCCCGTCGGCAGAATGTGGGACCGCCCTAGGTGCTTACCGGCGCGCGGATCATCGCACTAACCTAGTGCCGTGCAGACTTCGTTGCTGGATGTGCTGGCCGACCGGATCCTCATCGCCGACGGGGCGATGGGCACAATGCTGCATGCGGCGGACCTGGTCCTCGACGACTTCGAGGGCCTGGAGGGCTGCAACGAGATCCTCAACGTGACCCGGCCCGACGTGGTGCGCGGGGTGCACGAGGCGTACCTGGCGGCCGGGTCGGACTGTGTCGAGACCAACACCTTCGGCGCCAACCTGCCGAACCTCGCCGAGTACGGGATCGAGGGGCGGATCCGGGAGCTGTCCGAGGCGGGCGCCCGGCTGGCCCGCGAGGCCGTCGACGCCGTCGCCACGCCGGAGCACCCCCGGTTCGTCCTCGGCTCGATCGGGCCGGGCACGAAGCTGCCCACCCTGGGGCACGCCCCGTACGCCTCCCTGCGGGACGCGTACCAGGAGAACGCGGCCGGCCTCATCGCCGGCGGGGCGGACGCGCTGATCATCGAGACCTGCCAGGACCTGCTCCAGGTCAAGGCCGCGGTCGTCGGGTCGAAGCGGGCGATGGCCGAGCTGGGCCAGCGGGTGCCGATCATCTGCCAGGTCGCCGTGGAGACCACCGGCACGATGCTGCTGGGCAGCGAGATCGGGGCGGCGCTGGCCGCGATCGAGCCGCTCGGGGTGGACCTGATCGGGCTCAACTGTTCGACCGGGCCGGCGGAGATGGGCGAGCACCTGCGCTACCTCTCCCAGCACTCGCGGATCCCGCTGTCGGTGATGCCGAACGCCGGGCTGCCGGTGCTGACCGCGGAGGGGGCGTACTTCCCGCTGACCCCGGTCGAGATGGCCGACGCACTGGAACGGTTCGTGACCGACTACGGCGTGTCGCTGGTGGGCGGCTGCTGCGGCACCACGCCGGAGCACATCCGGGTGCTCGTCGAGCGGCTGCGGGGCGCGGCGCCGGTGGCGCGTCAGCCGCAGCCCGAGCCCGGTGTCTCGTCGATCTACCACCCGGTGCCGTTCGCCCAGGACGCCAGCGTGCTGATGGTGGGGGAGCGGACCAACGCCAACGGTTCCAAGGCGTTCCGCGACGCGATGCTGGCCGGCAACTGGCAGGCCTGCGTGGACATCGCGCGCGGCCAGGCCCGGGACGGCTCGCACCTGCTGGACCTCTGCGTGGACTACGTGGGCCGGGACGGCACCCAGGACATGCGCGAGCTGGCCGGGCGGTTCGCCACCGCCTCCACGTTGCCGATCATGCTGGACTCCACCGAGCCGGCAGTGGTCGAGGCCGGGCTGGAGACGCTCGGCGGTCGCTGCGTGGTCAACTCGGTCAACTTCGAGGACGGCGACGGCCCGGACTCCCGCTACGCCAAGGTGATGCCGGTGGTGGCCGAGCACGGCGCCGCGGTGGTCGCGCTGCTCATCGACGAGGAGGGGCAGGCCCGTACCAAGGAGTGGAAGGTCCGGGTCGCGGCACGGCTGATCGAGGACCTGACCACCCGCTGGGGGCTGCACCGCTCCGACATCCTGATCGACGCGTTGACCTTCCCGATCGCCACCGGCCAGGAGGAGACCCGCCGGGACGGCATCGAGACCATCGAGGCGATCCGGGAGATCGCCGCCCGCTACCCGGGGGTCAACTTCACCCTGGGCATCTCGAACGTCTCCTTCGGACTCAACCCGGCGGCCCGGCAGGTGCTCAACTCGGTGTTCCTGCACGAGTGCGTGCAGGCCGGGCTGACCTCGGCGATCGTGCACGCCAGCAAGATCCTGCCGATGTCGAAGATCGCCGACGAGCAGCGCGACGTCGCGCTGGACCTGATCTACGACCGCCGGCGCGAGGGGTACGACCCGGTGCAGCGGTACCTCGAGCTCTTCGAGGGCGTGGACGTCACCAGCGCCCGCGCCACCCGGGCCGAGGAGCTGGCCGGGCTGCCGCTGGACGAGCGGCTCAAGCGGCGCATCATCGACGGTGAGCGCAACGGCCTGGAGGCCGACCTGGAGACGGCGATGGCCGAGGGGCGCAGCCCGCTGTCCATCATCAACGACATCCTGCTCGACGGGATGAAGGTCGTCGGCGAGCTGTTCGGCTCCGGCCAGATGCAGCTGCCGTTCGTGCTCCAGTCCGCCGAGGTGATGAAGACCGCGGTGGCCTACCTGGAGCCGTACATGGAGAAGGCCGACGACGGCGGCAAGGGCCGCATCGTGCTCGCCACGGTCAAGGGCGACGTGCACGACATCGGCAAGAACCTGGTCGACATCATCCTGTCCAACAACGGCTACGAGGTCGTCAACATCGGCATCAAGCAGCCGATCACCGCGATCCTGGACGCCGCCGAGGCGCACCGGGCCGACGCGATCGGCATGTCCGGCCTGCTGGTCAAGAGCACCGTGATCATGAAGGAGAACCTCGCCGAGATGGCCTCGCGCGGGGTCGCCGAGCGGTGGCCGGTGCTGCTCGGCGGCGCGGCGCTGACCCGGGCGTACGTCGAGGACGACCTGCGGTCGCTGTTCCCCGGCCAGGTGCACTACGCCCGGGACGCCTTCGAGGGGCTGTCCCTGATGGACCGGGTGATGACCGCCAAGCGCGGCGGCGCGCCGGTGGTCGACCCGGAGCGGGAGGCGGCCCTGGCGGCCCGGCGGGCCCGGCGCGAGAAGCAGCGGGCCATGGTCAGCGAGGCGCTGCCGGAGCTGCACGACGCTTCGGTCCGCTCCGACGTGGCCGCCGACGTGGAGGTGCCCGCCCCGCCGTTCTTCGGCACCCGGGTGGTCAAGGGGGTGCCGCTGGCCGACTACGCGGCGCTGCTCGACGAGCGGGCCACCTTCCTCGGCCAGTGGGGGCTGCGCGGCGCCCGCGGCGGCAAGGGACCGTCGTACGAGGAGCTGGTGGAGACCGAGGGCCGGCCGCGGCTGCGTTACTGGCTGGACCGGCTGATCGCCGACCAGGTGCTCGAGGCGGCCGTGGTGTACGGCTACTTCCCCGCGTACGCCGAGGGCAACGACCTGGTGGTGCTGGACGAGAACGGCAACTCCGAGCGGGCCCGGTTCTCCTTCCCACGGCAGCGGCAGGAGCGGCGGCTCTGCCTGGCCGACTTCTTCCGCCCCAAGGGCGACCAGCTCGACGTGGTGGCGTTGCAGCTGGTCACCGTCGGGCAGCCGATCAGCGAGTACACCGCGAAGATGTTCGCCGGCAACGAGTACCGCGACTACCTGGAGGTGCACGGCCTGTCGGTGCAGCTCACCGAGGCCCTGGCCGAGTACTGGCACCGGCGGATCCGCGCCGAGCTGACCCTGCCCGGCGGCCGTGCGGTCGTCGACGACGACCCGGCGGACCTGGCCGGTCTGCTGCGCAACGACTACCGCGGCTGCCGGTACGCGTTCGGCTACCCGGCCTGCCCGGACCTGGAGGACCGGGCGAAGATCGTCAGCCTGCTGGGCGCGGAGCGGATCGGGGTGCAGCTGTCGGAGGAGTTCCAGCTGGTGCCGGAGCAGGCGACGGACGCGATCGTGGTGCACCACCCGGAGGCGAACTACTTCAACGCCAAGTGATCAACACATGTGCCCTGACCTGCGGCGGAGCACCCGGAATGGCCGTGATTCGCATGATCATGCCGTCTCCAGGCCGTCCGGCGTCTGTGGGTCGTCGGCGAAGGCGTGGTCGATCGCGCGGCGGGTGCGGTCCTCGCTGGTCGGCAGCAGGTGCGTGTAGATCCGGAGGGTGAAGCCGGGGTCGGAGTGCCCCAGGTACGCCGAGAGGGCTTTGATGCTTTCGCCGGCGTCGAGGAGGACCGAGGCGTAGGTGTGCCGGAGCACGTGCATGCCGTTGTGTCGGTTGTCGGGGACGCCAGTCGCGCGGATCGCGGGTTTCCAGACGCCCGAGTTGAAAGCCGTCCGGCTCAGCGCCGTACCGGCCGGGGTCGTCAGGTAAAGCGGCACAGTCCGCGGCTCGCCCGTCGAGGTGCCCCCACGGCAGGGTGACGTCGACCGGCGGGTACCGCTTGGCGTGCTCGGCGAGCCGGCGCGACACCGACTCAGGCAGCGGAACATCCCGTACCTTGCCGCCCTTGGGAGGCGCGAAGATCAGGCGTCCCCGCACGAGCTTGACCTGACCAGTCACGTGCAGGACCGGCCGGGCCGGGTCGAGGTCGTCGGGGCTGACGCCGAAGATCTCACCCTGCCGGAGGCCGCAGCCGGCGCCCAGGTCGACGGTGAGCCGGTAGCGGTCGGCGCCTAGTCCCACCACGTGCTTGACAGATCCGTCCCAGCACATGCTTGACGATCAATCAGGGGTTGAGCCGGCCGGCGTAAGGATGACCCGTTGAGTGTGATCTAGATGCCGGGTGACGGTGTACCTGCCGGTAGCGCCAACCCTCGGGGCCTGGCTGTTCCATCCGAGGGCTGACGAGCAATCTTCGAACCGCACCACGTACTCCCGGTTCGAGGTGAAGACGTGAGTGACGGTCGCGGTAACCACGGAGCCGATCGGGAAGCGCATTTCGATGGACAGCCACTCCTGGTGGCTCAGGCTAGTGGGCAGGTACGTCCGTGAGCGGAACTGCTCGTCGAGAGGAAGAAGACGGACCTGACCTGGCGTGTGCTGGAGAACTTCGAACGTCATCACTGTGCCAACCTGGGGCCACTCGGTCGGCTCGTGCGGCAAGACCAAGACGTCAACGAAGCCCTCTGGCTTTTGGCCCAGATCAACTAACAAGCCGATCGCTCCGGGCCTCGGTATGCGGACCACCTGACCCACGACGTGCGCACCCACTGGGAAGCGACGGCCAGCCGCGTCGAGCTGGTTCGGCTCCATCACGCGCGAAAACCTCCTCGACCGCCCTGGAACCATGCCCCGACGAGCGGAGGCTCCTGCAAGCGAGTGTCTCGATCATGTCAAGCGTCTGGTGGGACGCGAGTGTCGAGCATGTCCCGTGACGGGACACAGCCGGCGCCGGCGATGTCGGGTCTCAGGACGTTCGTGACAGAACAGTCTCAGCACGTGGGTGACACCCTTGGCTAGAGCACGTGAGAGCGGGTGGCTTGGAGTGCTGCTTCCCATGGGCGATCATGTCGGCCATGAACTCACCCGCACCGGATCGCGACCGGCCTGGCGGAGAGCAGCTCGTCAAGATCTGGTTCGGGTTCGTCCCACGGGAAGGGTGGCTTCCCTACGACGCAGAAGGGTTGTGGGGCGTTGCCGTTGGCCCTGACACGGTTCGCATCTGCAACGTGCCGTTCCTCCAAGATGGCGTGGCCGAGGAGGATGTCGTGCGCTTCACGACGCGCCCTGACGGACGTCGCTGGGCAACCGAGCGGGTCGAGGCGTCGGGCAACTGCACCGTCAGAATTCTGCCGATCCCGGACGGCCCACTGGGGCGAAGCGCCAGAGCCGTGCACGACCGCTTGGCGCCGTTCGGCCTCGGGGGCGAGACGTTCAGCAAGGACCTCCCACTCGTCGCCCTGACCGTGCCGGCGAGCGCAGACCTCCCATCGATTAAGGCGACGCTGCTCCGTGGCGAGGCGGAGGGCTGGTGGCAGTTCGAAGCCGTATGCGTCACCGACGAATGGGCAGCGGCCTAACCAGGTGACCTTGTCACGCAGGTCCTGATATCGATCTGTCACGCAGGTCCTGAGATCGGACAGCGGCGTGCCTCTCCGCGTGTGAGAAGTTTCTGTACGAGATCAAGGCGGCCCGCGTCGCGGGCCGCTCGCGCCGCCGAACCTGGGCCGGGCCGATGGCCCGCCGCCGCGCCTCTGGCCTTCGGCCGCCAGCGCGTCGGTGATAGCCCGCCGGCGGCGCGACATACGACGAAGCCCCGGGCCGCTGCTGATAGCGGTTTCCGGGGCTTGAGTCGGAACGAGCCAAACTTTCGGGGCGTCGGCTGTGGACGAAGTCGAGCAGACGGCACACGAGCCGGAGAGGGCGGCTGATAGGTCAGCGGGGCTCCACGTCGTCTCCGGCGTCGACGCGGGCGAAAGGTGTGAGCACGCGTCCGCTCGGCCCCGCCGCTGGCTAGGCCGGAGCAATGCTCATTACCTGTGGATCGGGCTCGGGTTGATGCGCGAAAGGCGTACCTTCCCCGAGTGATCGATCGACTGATATCGAGTAGCCCCGCGTAGCCGCGCGGGTCGGGAAGGCACGCCCGTGCTCAGCGTAGTCAACGCCGATGGCACCACGCCGAACGGCTCCCTGATCGATGAGATCGTCCGCGAAGGCGCTCGCAGGATGCTGGCCGCCGCCCTGGAGGCCGAAGTCAACACCTATATTGCCGAGTTGGCCGACCAACGCGACGAGAACGGGCGACGGCTCGTGGTCCGCAACGGCTACCACCAGCCCAGGTCGTTCACCACTGCGGCCGGGACCGTCGAGGTGAAGGCGCCACGGGTGAGCGACAAGCGCGTCGACGAGGCGACCGGCGAGCGCAAGCGGTTCTCGTCGGCGATCCTGCCGCCCTGGTGCCGCAAGTCCCCGAAGATCAGCGAGGTGCTGCCCCTGCTCTACCTCCACGGCCTGTCCTCGGGCGACTTCGTGCCCGCGTTGGAGCAGTTCCTCGGCTCCGCCGCCGGGCTGTCGCCCGCCACCGTCACCCGGCTGACCGCACGGTGGGAGGCCGACCACAAGGCGTTCGGCGAGCGCGACCTGTCCGTCATCGACTACGTCTACGTGTGGGCCGACGGCATCCACCTGCGCATCCGCCTCGCGCAGGCCAAGTCCTGCGTCCTGGTCGTCATGGGCGTGCGGGCGGACGGCACCAAGGAACTGATCGCGATGGCCGACGGCTACCGCGAGTCCGCCGAGTCCTGGGCCGACCTGCTTCGCGATGCCGCCCGGCGCGGCATGCGTGCTCCCGTCCTCGCCGTCGGCGACGGCGCACTTGGCTTCTGGAAGGCCCTCGCGGAGGTGTTCCCCGAAACCCGTCATCAGAGGTGCTGGGTTCACAAAACGGCCAACGTCGTTAACGTCCTGCCGACATCGGCCCAGCCCGGCGCCCGCAAGGCCCTGCAGGAGATCTACAACGCCGAGGACCGTGAGCACGCACTCAAGGCGGTGGCCGCGTTCGAGAAGACCTACGGCGCGAAGTGGCCCAAGGCGACGCGGAAGATTACCGATGACGTCGACGAGCTGCTGGCGTTCTACGATTTCCCCGCCGAGCACTGGATCCATCTGCGCACGACGAATCCGATCGAGTCGACCTTCGCGACCGTCCGGCTGAGAACCAAGGTCACCCGCGGCGCCGGCAGCGCGGCCGCCGCCCTCGCCATGGTCTTCAAGCTCGTCGAGTCCGCCCAGGCACGCTGGCGAGCCGTGAACGCACCCCACCTCGTCGCCCTCGTCCGCGCCGGCGCCCGCTTCGAACGCGGCCACCTCGTCGAACGCCCCGAGACCCTAGCGGCCTGAACAGCTTCACCCTGTCCGCAGAAGGCGAGCGGATCTCAGGACTCCGTGCGCCGTATGTGCAGATGGCCATCGAGAGGGAAGGAGGGTGGCGCTGCGGGCAGGACTCTGTCGAACCCGTAACCGCTCTTCTGCGCAACGCGGCACGATGCCAGATTGTCTTCCTGGTGAAGGAGTTCGAGACGTTCCAGCCCGTCCGCGCCGAAGGTGTCGAAGGCCCAGTCGGTGAGAACCTCAAGAGCGCGCGGGGCCACACTCCGCCCCCTCGCATGGGCTGCTGTCCAATATCCCACCTCAGCAGAGGGTTTGCCGGACGCGACTTCCTTGAGGACCACGTTGCCCACCAACTGTCCGTGAACCACATCGGGTTGCGCCTCAAGCACGGCAAAGCCGAACCGGTCCCCTGCTGCCCAACCACGCTGCTGGGCCCGCACCCACCGTGCCCCGTCAGCATTGTTCTCCACGGGCGTGCTCGTCCAGCGGCGCAAAGCGGAGTCCTGGAACGCCTCGACCAGTGCATCAACGTCCTCCGCGCACCAGGGCCGAAGTACGAGAGCGGGAGCGGACGGTGTCGGGCCCGCATGCAGTGTGGCGGCGGAGTTCACGAGCTGATCATATGCGGCGGCGTCCTCTGCCAGTGGGCCAGAAATCCTTATCCACAGGTCTTGACTATTACTCGCTAGGCCGACCGGCACTGGCACGATGGCACCCTCCGTGAATTCCAGCCCCAGCACGTATCCGCCACACCGGCCGGCATCGGTGCCGTCGGCCAATCTGGCTTCTCTACGCGACCTACCGCCCCGGCCGGCCTACGGCACGCCGTACCCGTTCGACCTCTACACGCATTGTGGCATTGAGCTTGCACAGTTCGCTGGGGCGAACTGGCGCGCCGAGCAGCTTCGTCATCGACAAGCGGCACCTCCAGACCTCGCTGGAAGTGATCCACTATCGGACGACGACCGAAACGGTGCCCGCTTGCAAGCAAATGGCTCACTGCCAGGCCCGAGCCGCACAAACGCCAGACATCGCTGCCACCGAGCGTCACCGCCACGCACGAGGCACCCCGCAAACGGCACTTCTCACAGCGCACCCGCATCGAGCACGTCATCGCACACCTCATGATCACCCCGCAAGGCGTACGTGCCCGCTTTAGCGCCCAGTATCCGTTCGTGACCGTCGGCTTTCCCGATCCGTGCGTCCTCGACACTCGTATCGTGACGATGGCCCCTGGTCAACCACGGACGGTGAGGTGCATGGACGACGGAGAACGCGAGCAGGCGCTGCTCACCGCCCTGACCACCGAGCATTTCGTGCTTCAGACCTCGCGCAGCGCGACCGTCACCGAGTCGGTGGGCCGGGCGACCGTCTTCCTGTCCCTGCTCTCTGCCGCGCTGATCGGGCTCGGTTTCGTCGCCAGCAACGCCGCGCTCGTCCGGCCGTACCTCGGGGCGGTGCTGCCGACGCTGGTGATCACCGGACTGCTCACATTCCTGCGGCTGGTGCAGAACATGGTGGAGAACGAGCTGGATCTCGCGCGAATCCAGCGCATCCGGGCGTACTACCACCGCCGGCTGGCCGGCGAGCACGATTTCTTCGCCGACGCGGTGCAGGGCGAGGGCATCATGCGGGCGACCTGGGCGGCGGTCGGTAACGCGCCCCGGCGGGCGCAGCTGTTGCTGACTACGGCGGCGATGGTGGGCGCGGTGAACGCGCTGCTGGTGGGGCTCGCGGTCACGCTGCTGGCCGGGCTCGCGGGGCTGTCGTCCGGGTTCGCGATCGGCGTCGGCACCGTGGTGGCTCTGCTGGCCTTCGCCGCCCAGGTCGCCTACATCAACCGCGAGTCGATCTCCCAGCCCGGGTAGGGGCAGCACCCTCGCAGGCGTCAGTTCGGTCGCTTGCCAGGGGCAGGCCGGCGGCAACTGTCACGAGGGCGGCCGACTCACGAGTGATCAGTTGCAGCAGGACGCTAGCAGTGATCTTGCTCGAGTTCGCGACCTAGAGTGGGGGCGATGAAGCTGGCCGAGATCCGCAGGTACCCGATCAAATCACTGCTGGGTGAGCAACTCCCTGCCGCAGAGCTCGACCAGCGCGGACTGGTGGGTGACCGCTTGTGGGCGGTGCGCGATGTGGACGGCAAGCTGGGCAGTGGGAAGAACACGCGTCGCTTCCGGCGGATGCCCGGCCTGTTCACGCTGCGCGGGCATGGTGGTGATTCGGTTCCGGTCGTGGAACTGCCTGACGGGCGCCGCTTCGCCGCGGACGAGCCCGCGGGGCACGCGGCCGTCAGCGAGGTGTTGGCCCGTCCCGTGACCATCGAGCGTGAGGCCGAGGTCATGCACCACGACGAGGGTCCGGTGAGCCTGATCAGCACCGCCGCCCTGCGGCGACTCCACGAGTTGGTGGGGGAGCCCGTCGACCCGGTGCGGTTCCGGGCGAATCTTCTCGTCGACCTGCCGGGCAGTGACTTCCCCGAGGACGGTTGGCTCGGCCGGGCCGTGCGCATCGGTCCCGATGTGGTGCTGCGACCACGCCGGCGGCTCACCCGCTGCAACATGATCGACCTCGCGCAGGAGAGCGTCCCGGCACACGGCACCCTCCTCAGGACGGTCGCCGAGCACCACGACATGACGTTCGGGGTGTGGGCCACGGTCGAACGCTGCGGTCGCATCGCGCTTCAGGATTCGGTCGAACTCGTGGCGGGCTGAGACTCCTGATGGTCGGAGTCCACGTGGCGTTCGGCATGGCCGGCGCGAACGTGGCGTGGGTCGGCAGGGACTCGCCCGCCGAATGGACTTCTACTACGCCAGCGCCGGGTGTTGCCCTCACGGCCTCGGTGGGCTGGTTGCTCACGGGGTTCCCCAGGACGAAGCCGGTGGGACGGGGCGCTCTCATCGGCGTGACGATTGCTACCGTGATGGCCGTGGCGGCAGCGCTGACCCGGTATGCGCCACCGTGGACAACCGAGGGCTGGACCGGCAACGGCTGGACCTGGAAAGCCATCGCGTCCGCTCTCTGACCGGCGGCGCGCCGCTCCGGCGAGGAGGCACGGACAGTGAGCCTGCACTACGACGTGGTCTTCTCACGTTCCGTGACGGCGCCTACGAGCTATGACCACCGGCAGGCGGTGACAGTTCCGCGGGGAGCCCGAACGCCGTGAAATCCTCCACCCCGAGGAACGAGGTGATGCCGGCGATCCGCTCACCGCACAGTGTCAGCACGTTGACCGACCAGGGCAGGTGCGGTCCGGAGCTGCCGGGCGGGCGCAGGTAGGAGGCCACCGCCGGCTGCCCGTTGGCGCTGGTGAACCGGTGCCGCCAGCTCCCGCACCGGGCCAGCGGCAGCTCCCGCGCGAAGTCCATCACCGCGTCGACCCCCCGGTACCAGTGCGGCATCGGCGGCATCGACCAGGTGACGTCCTCGGTGAGCAGCGCGACCAGGGCGTCGGCGTCGCCGTTCTCCAGTGCGGTGGCGTACCCGGCGACGAGTTCGCGCAGCCGGGCGTCGTCGAGTTTGCGCAGGGTCTGCTGTTGGCTGACGGCGGGAACCCGGTCGGCGACGATCCGGCGGGCCCGGGCCAGCGCGGAGTTCACCGAGGTGGTGGAGGTGGCCATCATGGTCGCGATCTCGGCGGCGGAGAAGCCGAGGACGTCGAAGAGGAGCAGCGCGGCGCGCTGGTTGCCGGGCAGGTGCTGCAGCGCGGCGACGAAGGCGAGTTCGACGGCCTCGCGCTGCTCGTAGCGTACGTCCGGCGAGGCCGGACCGCCGGTGTGGCCCGCGTCCGGATACGGCCCCAGCCACGCGACGTGGCCGACCGGTCCGTTGTCCAGGACGGCACGCTCGCTGGACGGGCCCAGGTCCACCGGCAGCGCGCGACGGCCGCGGCCGGCGGCGAGATCCAGGCAGGTCCGGGTGGCCACCGTGTAGAGCCAGGAGCGCAGCGAGCTGCGTCCCTCGAAGCCCGGCAGCCCCCGCCAGGCCCGCAGCAGGGCGTCCTGGAGCGCGTCGTCGGCGTCGTGGCTGGAGCCGAGCATCCGGTAGCAGTGCGCGTGCAGTTCCCGCCGCAGCGGCGCCACCAGGTCGGTGAACGCGGCCGGGTCGCCCGCGCGGGCCCGGGCCAGGTCGGCCGCCGCCGGCGCCGCGGCCTTCGCAGAAATCACGCTCACAAGCGACGATTCTGCCGTACGACGGAAGTCTCCACCCTGAACGCACGGCACGCCACGACCCGGGAGAGCCGATGAGCACCACATCCGCCGACAACGTCACCGTCGCGACCCTGGAAATCCCCGACGGAGTCCTGCACTATGAGGTACGCGGCCAGGGCCCACTGGTGGCGCTGGTCGCCGCGCCGATGGACGCCGGTGCCTTCGCGCCGCTGGCCGACCTGCTCGCCGCCGACCACACCGTCCTCACCACCGACCCGCGCGGCATCGGGCGCAGCCGGCTGCACGACCCGGAGCGCGACTCCACCCCGCAGCTGCGCGCCGACGACGTCCTCCGGCTGCTGGCCCACCTCGACGCCGGACCGGCCGCGGTGCTCGGCTCCAGCGGCGGCGCGGTCACCGTCCTCGCCCTCGCGCAGGCTCACCCGGAGGGGGTGCACACCGTGATCGCCCACGAGCCACCGCTGATCGACCTGGTCGATGACCGGGATGAGCTGCGCGCCCGGGAGGACGACATGATCGCCACGTACCGGGCCGGCGACCGGCTGGGCGCCGGCCGCAAGTTCCTCGCCTCGGCGAACATCGAGCTGCCCGAGGAGGCGGTCCAGGCGATGTTCGGCGGCGAGCCCGACCCGCAGGCGGTCGCGGACGAGCGCTTCCAGTACCTGCACATGCTCAGTGGGACCACCCGGTTCCAGCCAAACGTCGCCGCGCTGCGCGCGGGCCCGACCCGGGTGGTCGTCGGCATCGGCGAGCAGTCGACCGGGCAGCTCTGCGACCGGACCTCGCGGGCGCTCGCCACGGCGCTCGGCGTCGCGCCGACGATGTTCCCCGGCGGGCACATCGGCTTCGTCGAGGATCCGGCGGCGTTCGCCGCCCGGCTGCGCGAGGTGCTCGCCCAGGGCTGAGCCCCCGAAGATCACGTTTCGACCCCGATCGGGCGTCGGATCCGACCGCACCGTTGACCGGGTCCGGTCCGGTTCCTTTGTGCTGTGCGCGGGCGGGACCGCCCGGATCGGGGGACAGCACGATGGAATCCACGGCACCGCCACCGCCACCGCCACCGCCGCCGGTACCGCGACCGCACCGGTTGCGCGGGTGGCTCGCGGTCGCGCTGGCCGGCGTGCTGGTCGGCGGGGCTGCCGGGGTGACGATCTGGCGGACCAGCGCCGCCCAGTCCCCGGCACCCGCCGAGGCCGGCGCCCCGGTCACCACCCGGGAGCTCTTCGCCGGCCTGCCCGGCCGATTGCGGCCGCCGGCCACCCCGATCGCCCTGCCCACCGACCGGGCCGTGGGACGGGGAGCCCTGCTCTACCAGATCAACGACCCCGATGGCTTCGACGTGGCGACCGGCGCCTTGCCTCGACGGCCGATGTACCTGGTGACCGCCTCCGGTGAACAATTCGGCGTCGGGCTGGCGGCCACCATGGGCGAGTTCAGTCAGGCGCTCTCCCCGGACGGGCGGTGGTTCGCCCAGCGCCGAGACGGGCAGTGGTGGATCCGCGACCTTACCGAGGTCACGGAGCGGGCCGTCCCGCGCGGGTACGAGTTGCGGCAGTGGTCGACCGACTCCGGTACGGTCCTGCTCGACCAACACGCCGGCGCCGGCGAGGCGTACGCAGCGTTCACCCTGCCCGGCGGGGAGCTGCGCCCGCTGGCGTTACGCGGGACGCCGGGCCGCCGGATGCTGGCATTCCTGGACGGCCGTGAACTGGCCACCGCGGAGTTCAACGTCGGCCCGAACGCCCGGCCGCACAGCCAGCTCACCATCGCAATTCAGGATGTCGACGGCCGCACCGCCCGCTCGGTGTCGCTCGCCACCACCCAACAGGTGGGCCCCGGCGACATCCGCAACGCGTTCGTCCCGCTCGTGCGCGGCGGCGGCGATCCGCCGGCGGTGTGGGCTCTGGTCACCCGGCGGGAGGAGGTCCCGACCGGCCAGCCGGAGGGGGCGCGGGCGGTGCCCCCCATGACGTTGGTCGGGGTCGATCTGCGGTCCGGCCGACCGGCCGGCCGGATCGACCTCGTGGTGCCCCGGGGTGGCGAGGGTGAGTACTTCCTCGGTCTCGCCGGCACCGAGGTCCTCCTGCAACGCTGGACCGCGGACGGCGGTGAGCTGGTCGCCGCCGACCCGGCCACCGGCCGGCGTCGGGTGCTGACCTTGCTGCCCGACGATGCGCGGGTGATCGTCCCCCGGCGACTAGTGGTGACTGCACAATGGCCGCCGAGCGGGCGGTCAGGAGTCCGACGGCACCCCGGCCTCCAGCTGGCCGATCATCGGGGCGAGCAGGTCGTCCAGCCCGACGGGCGCCTCCACCAGCAGCGTCGCGCGCAGGTGCGGGGCGCGGGTGAGGTCCTGCTCGGACGGCGGCGCGTACTGGCCGAAGAGCTGCGGCCAGTCCCGCCAGCCGCGGTCGTGCCCCCACTGCCGGGTCCAGGTCAGCTCGGCCGGCCAGGGCGCCACCAGGGGCTGCTGTACGAGGTCAAGCGCCGGATGTATCCGGGTGATCGGCCGGGTCGGCTGGCCCGGGCGATGATCCGGGCGTCCGGGGAACCGGCGGGCCGGATCGACCTGGCCCCGCCGAAGAGGGGCTCGGGCGAGCTGTTCCTCGGGGCGGTGGGGGCGGAGGTGGTGCTCCAACGCCTGAGCAGGGATCGCAGCGAGCTGGTCGCCGTCGACCCGGCCACCGCCGAGCGCCGGGTGGTGACGACGCTGCCGGGCTCGGCGACGGTGCTCGTGCCGGGAGAGCTGGGGTAGCCGCCCTCACCCACGGTCGGCCAGCCGGGCGGCCCGGGCGTACAGGTAGCGCTGCTGCGGCAGGTTCATCGACCGGCGGGCCGCCCGCTCGTACGCCTCCCGCGCCGCGTCGAGGTCGCCGGCCCGTTCCAGCAGGTGCGCGCGGGCGGCGTGCAGCCGGGGGTCGTCGCCGATCCGCGGATCGGCGTCCAGCCCGGCGAGCAGGTCCAGCCCGACG
Organism: Micromonospora sp. DT47; assembly: GCF_049844475.1. NCBI lineage: Bacteria > Bacillati > Actinomycetota > Actinomycetes > Micromonosporales > Micromonosporaceae > Micromonospora > Micromonospora sp. DT47. The sequence continues at coordinate 104,537 of NZ_JBNCLC010000009.1, forward strand.
GCCGGTCCGCGGGCCATCGCCGCGGCGACGGCGTGGTTCAACGCCACCACCGGGTTGTCGGCGATCCGCAGCAGCAGCGCGTAGAGCGCCTCGATCTGCGGCCAGTCGGTCTGCTCGGCGCTCGGCGCCTCGTCGTGCACCGCGGCGATCGCCGCCTGGAGCTGGTACGCCCCGACGTCCCGGCGGGGCAGCACCGCGTCGAGCAACGCGACGCCCTCGGTGATCTGGTCGGCGCGCCACCGGCGGCGGTCCTGCTCGGCCATGGTGACCAGTTCGCCGTCGGGTCCCACCCGCGCCGGCCCGCGCGCGTCGGTGAGCAGCATCAACGCCAGCAGTCCGGTGACCTCCGGGTCGTCGGGGAGCAGCCGGTGCAGCATCCGGGTCAGCCGGATCGCCTCGGCGGAGAGGTCGACGCGGCGCAGCCGCGGCCCGGCGGTGCTGGCGTACCCCTCGTTGAAGGTCAGGTAGAGCACGTGCCGTACCGCGTCCAGGCGGGCCTGGCGTTCCGCGCCGGTGGGCAGGGCGAACGGGACGCCGCTGTCGCGGATCCGTTGCTTGGCGCGGGTGATCCGGCGGGTCATCGTGCCCTCGGGCACCAGGAAGGCCCGGGCGACCTCGGCGGTGGTCAGCCCGCCGACCGCGCGAAGGGTGAGCGCGATCTGCGCCGCCGGTGGCAGCGCCGGGTGGCAGCAGAGGAAGAGCAGCACGAGGCTGTCGTCGTCCGGGTCGCGCCGGTCGGCCGGGGGCGCGAGCCACCGCTCCGCCGGGAGTGCGCGGGCCACGTCGTCCTCCCGGCGGCGGCGGGCCTGCTCGGTGCGGAGCAGGTCGGTGAGGCGGCGGGAGGCCACGGTGATCAGCCAGCCGCGCGGATTGTCCGGCAGGCCGTCGTCCGGCCAGCGGGTGGCGGCGGCCAGCAGCGCCTCCTGGACGGCGTCCTCGGCGGCGTCGAAATGCCCGTAGCGGCGGACCAGCGCGCCGAGGGCCTGCGGCGCCAGGCGGCGCAGCAGGTCCTCGACGGCGGGCGGGGTCACGGGGTCAGCCGTCGAGGTCCTCGATGCCCTCGGCGACCGGCCGCACGTCGACGTACTCGCCCTCGGCGTCCGGGTTGACGAAGCGGGCGGCGATCTCGGTGGCCCGGTCGAAGCTGGCGCACTCGACGACGGTGAAGCCGGCGAGCACCTCCTGCGTCTCCGGGTACGGCCCGTCGGTCACCACCGGCGCGCCGCCGCGCAGCTGCACCCGCCGGGCGTGCACCGGCGCGGTCAGACCCCGCCCGTCGACCAGCTCACCCGACTCCGCCAGGTCCTTGTGGATCGCCTCCATGTGGGCGTGCATCGCCGCGACGGCCTCGGCCGACATCGGCGGCTTCCCGCCCGGCCGCCCGGCCATCGCGTCGTAGTCCTGCTGCGAGCCGTACAACATGATCAGGTACTTCACGGTCTCTCCTCTCGGCACCGCCCCGGTCGGGGCCGTGCACCTGGGACGTCGGGGCCGGGGAGCCGTACCGGACACCACCGCGGCACCGGATCCGAGGGTAGGCGAGCCTCAGCCCACCGCGCCGGAGGCGAGCAGCGCGGCGGTGGGCAGCGCGAGCCGCCCGTCGTCGTCCCGGTGGGCGGCGCCGAGCTCGTCGTACCGGCGGCGCAGCCGGTCCCGGACCGCCGGGCTCTGCCGTTGCAGCAGCAGGCCGGGGACGCCGAGGCCGCTGGCCGGGCCGGACCACCAGTCGTCGGGGTCGGCGCGGTGGGTCCAGGTCAGCGTCGCGCACCGCACGTCGGTCAGCCCGGCCCGGACGAGCAGCCCGGCCAGCCCCGCCTCGGTGCGGGCGAAGTCCCGGTCCGCCGGCACCCTGGGCAGGTCCCCGCCGGCCACCCCGGCGAAGACCGCGCCCCAGAGCGCCTGCAACGGCGGCTGCGGGTACGGCCAGGTGGTGACCGCGACCCGGCCGCCGGGGCGTACGGTCCGGCGCAGCTCGGCCACCGCGGCGGCCGGGTCCCCGACGTGGTTGACCACGAAGTTGGCCACTGCGGCGTCCACCGCGGCGCCGGCCACGGGCAGGCGCGGCAGCGCGGCCCGGACCGGCCGCGCGTCGGGCACGGCCCGGCGGGCCAGCGCCAGCATGCTCGCCTCGGCGTCCACCGCGACCACCGTGGCGCCCCGCCCGGCGGCCCGCGCGGCCACCGTCCCGGTGCCGCAGCCCGCGTCGAGCACCCGGCCGCCGGGCCCGACGGCCGCCGCGTCCAGCAGCGCATCCACCGGGTACGCGCACAGCAGGGCGAAACTGCGCCGGTACGCCTCCGCTCGTCCGGCCCAGCGGTCCCGCTCATGATCGTCGAAGCTGGTCATGACCGGGCAGCTTAGTGCGGTGTCCACGAACTCATCGGCGTGACGATCGCTACCGTGATGGCCGTGGCGGCAGCGCTGACCCGGTATGCGCCACCGTGGACAACCGAGGCTGGACCGGCAACGGCTGGACCTGAAAAGCGATCGCGTCCGCTCTCTGACCGGCGGCGCGCTCGGCTCCGGCGAGGAGGCACGGACAGTGAGCCTGCAAGTAGCGCGGCGACCGTGACGGTGGCCTGGTACGAGTTGGCGGTCTTGTGGCCGACCTGAGCTGTAGGCTCGGCGATGTGCCTGAACATGATCATCCACGACAGCCGAGCGCCGCAATTGCCCTCATGACGAGCGCCTGGCTGGTGGGCCTGATCGTGGTTGCCTACCTGGTCTGGACCGCCATGTGGCAGGGCTGGGCGGCGGCACATGGCGGTACCTCGAGCGGCGGAGCAAACTGGACGTTGATCCTGTTGGCGCTGACGGTCTTCCTGTGGCCACTGCTCACCGCGGTGGTCGCGATGGCCCAGCGCCGAAGGGTTGCCACGGTGGTTTTCTCCGTCCTCGGCGTGATCTTCCTGCTCCCGGCCGCTGCAGTCGGCTACACCGCTTGCCAGGAGCTGCGTCCGGCATCGGAACCGATGCCTCGTGTCACCCAATGCATGGAGCACAGTGGCGGCGATAACCGCTGCCCGGGCGGTTGACTGGCAGAACGGCGCGCCCAACCCATGTGGGTATAGCCTGGGCGCCATTTACGTTGCTCCGACAGACGTCTGGGACCTCCAGGAGCCAGCGTTGAAGCCGTACGACATCCTCGTCGCTCACCCCGACGACTTCCTGCTTGACCAGCTCGACCTCTACCCCGGCCTCACCGTCGAGGTCCTCGAACAACAGGCGGCCTCCTAGCCCGCCGGTCGTACCGTGGATCCATGACGACAATGTGGGTGGTGCTCGGGGTGGCCGTCCTGGTGGCGGGGGCGGCGCTCGGCTGGGTCGCCTGGCGCGACCGGGCGCGGATCCAGTCCGGTGAGGACCGGGCGGCCGGGCGGGCCGCCCTGGTCGACCAGCAGCGTCACGAGGCCGCGCGGCACGCCGCGCAGGGCGAGGTGATCGGGCGGGGCGGCTACAACTCCGGCCCGTCGTGACCGGTGTCGATCGGGCGGGTGCCCGGGCGTCCCTCGGTGGTCGCCGTGCGGGTTCCCGGACGCGTGCCCAAGTACGGCTGACCATCCGGCACTCGGCCACGGCCACGGCGGCACCGGCGCGGCATGATCGAACCCCGGTCGGGGTACTGCCGACCGCATCGGCTGTGATGCATGGGAGGGCAATGTGACGGCACGCTCGGGACGCCCACGTCGTCCACTGGCCGCCGCGTTGGTGGCGCTGGTGGTGGCCGCCGGCTGCGCGGTGGGCGGGGTGAGCCCCGACGAGCCGCCGCAGCCGGCCCCGCAGCAGCCGCGCGGGTCGGCGTCACCGGGCGCGCCGGAGACCCGGGCGGACGGGTCCACCAGCGTCGCGGAGTTCCAGGAGGACCTCGAGGTCGCGGTGGACAAGGCCGAGCTGTACTGGGGCGCGCAGTTCCGGGCTTCCGGCGAGCGGTTCCAGCCGATCCGGCGGGTGGTCCCGTACCAGCGCGATGGCGAGGTCTCCTGCGGTGGGCAGGGGCTGCCCCGCAACAACGCGGTCTACTGCTCGGCCGGTGACTTCATCGCCTACGACGTCAGGTGGTCCGTGGCGGCGTTCCGGCAGATCGGTGACGCTTTCCTGTACTACCTGCTCGGTCACGAGTATGCCCACGGCATCCAGCTGCGGCTCGGCATCCGGAGCGAGTTCACCATCCAGCACGAGTTGCAGGCCGACTGCATGGCGGGGGCGTACCTCGGCGACTCGGTCCGGGGCAGGCAGCTGGGCCTGGCGGACGGCGACCTGGACGAGTTCCGCGACGGGCTGCTCGCCGTCGGCGATGACCCGGATCAGCCGTGGTTCGCCGAGGGGTCGCACGGCACCGCGGAACAGCGCACCGACTCCTTCTTCCGCGGCTACGAGAAGGGGCTGCCGGCCTGCGGTCTCGGGTAGCTCGACGAGCCGGGCGGCCACCTCGCCGGCGTCGACCGGTTGGACCTGGAAGCCGGCCGGCACCGGGATCACCGGCAGCTTCGCCAGCTGCCCGACCACGGTCAGCACCAGGTCGTGGAACTGGGTGGCGCGCAGAGCAGACGGCCCCTGGTCGGGCACGGACGTCTTTGACCTGCGTCACTGTGGCCGACCCGGGCCTGCTCCGACGGCGGCCGGTTGGCAGGATCGGGGCAGCCGTCCGACCTCAGGAGGATCCGCTGAGCAGCTCACACCCCGCCGCCGTGCTCTTCGACATGGACGGCACCCTGGTCGACAGCGAGAAGCTGTGGGACGTCGCGCTGCGCGAGCTGGCGACCGAGTACGGCGGGACGCTCTCCGACCCGGCCCGCCGGGCGATGGTCGGCACCAGCATGGCCGAGTCGATGCGCATCCTGCACGACGACCTCGGGCAGCCCGAGCGGGACGCGGAGGACAGCGCGGCCTGGATCAACTCGCGGATCCTGGAGCTGTTCCGCACCGGGCTGCGGTGGCGGCCCGGCGCGCTCACCCTGCTCCGGGCGGTACGCGCCGCCGGCATCCCCACCGCCCTGGTGACCTCCAGCGGCCGGCCCCTGGTCGAGGTGGCGCTGGACACCCTCGGGCGGGACAGCTTCGACGCGGTGGTCTGCGGCGACGAGGTCGACTCGGCCAAGCCGCACCCCGAGCCGTACCTGACCGCGGCCCGGCTGCTGGACGTGCCGATCGGGCGCTGCGTGGCGATCGAGGACTCGCCGACCGGGGTGGCCAGCGCGCTCGCGGCCGGCGCGGCGGTGCTGGCGGTGCCGGCGGAGGTGCCGATCGCGCCGGCTGACGGCGTACATCAGCTGGAGAGCCTGACCGCGGCGGACCTGGAGCTGCTGGCGGCGCTGCTCGGCGAGCCGCCGGCCTGACGCCTGACACGCGAGGGGCCCCGCCGATCCGGCGGGGCCCCTCGTCGTCCATGCCTCGGATCAGTCGTGGGCGATGGCGCCCAGCACGTTGATCCGCGCGGCCCGGATCGCGGGCAGCACCGCGGCGATCACGCCGATCAGCGCGGCCAGCCCGAGGAAGAGCCCCATCTGGCCCCAGGGCAGGACCAGGTCGGTGATGCCCTCGTCCTTGAGGGCCCGGACCACGGCGGCGCCGAGGCCCGTGCCGACCGCGACGCCGAGCAGCGCGCCGAAGATCGAGATCACCACCGCCTCGACGGTGATCATCCGCATGGTCTGCGCCCGGCGCAGCCCGATCGCCCGCAGCAGACCCAGCTCCCGGGTCCGCTCCAGCACCGACAGCGCCAGGGTGTTGATGATGCCGAGCACCGCGATCACGATGGCCAGCGCCAACAGGATCTGGATCATCCGCAGCGGGGTGTCCAGCTGGCTGGTCTGCTGCTTGATGAACGCGTCCCGGTCGGCCACCGACACCTCGGGGCTGTCGGCGAGCAGCGTCTCCACCTGCGGCTGCACGTCGTCGACCCGGGCGCCCGGCGCGAGCTGCACGAAGCCCTGGATCGGCTGCGGGATGGCGAAGTCCCGCGCCGCCTGCGGCGGCAGCACCACCGGGTTGGTCAGCTGGGAGCTCTCGTAGATGCCGCTGACCGTGTAGGTGCGGGCCTCGCCGCGGGACAGCTGCACCGTCACGGTCGAACCGACCGACACGTTGCGGGACTTCGCGGTGTCCGAGCTGAACAGCATCTGGTCCGGCCCGAGCCGGCTGATGTCACCGGCGGTGGCCTTCGCCCCGAAGATCCGCTCCAGCGCGGCGACGTTGCTCGACGCCGCCACCCACGTGCGATCCCCGTTGACCATCGCCATGTCGCCGTACTCGCCGTCGACCAACTGGACGCCGGGGATGGCCGCGGCCTTCTCCAGCACCGCCGGGTCGAAGCTCGGCGGCCGTGGTCCACCCTGCACTCCGGAGATCACCAGCTCGGCTTTGATGGTGTCCTGGGCCAGGGCGCTGATGCTGCCCTTCGCCGAATCCAGGATCACGGTCACCCCGGTGACCAGGGCGATGCCGACCATCAGCGCGGCCGCGGTGATCGCGGTGCGGCGCGGGTTGCGGCCGGAGTTGAGCCGGCCCAGCTTGCCCGGCACCGACCAGGCGAAGATCGCCCCGAGCAGGGAGACCACCGGACGGCTGATCAGCGGGGTCAGCAGCGCCACCCCGATGAAGGCGAAGAGCACCCCGCCGAGGATGGTGGCGAGGGTGTTGTCGCCGGCGTGGCCGCCGAGGCCGAGGAAGAGCAGCACGGCGCCGATCGCGGTGACGATCCCACCGGCCACCGTCACCTTGGTCAGCGGTCGGTCCGGCGTCGCCACGTCCTGCATGGCGGCGATCGGCGGGATCCGGGACGCCCGCAGGGCCGGCAGCAGCGCCGCCACCACCGTGATCACCAGACCCACCCCGAACGCGCCGATCACGGCGGCCGGGGGTACGCCGAGCCCGGCCAGGCTGAGCCCGCCCGCCAGCTTCCCGAACAGGTACGCCAGCAGCGCGCCGACGCCGATGCCGGCGGCCAGCCCCAGCACGGAGGCGATCAGTCCGACCGCGATGGCCTCCAGCACCACCGAGCCGATGATCTGCCGGCCGCTCGCCCCGATGGCCCGCATCAGGGCCAGCTCCCGGGTCCGCTGCGCGACGATGATCGAGAAGGTGTTGAGGATGAGGAACGTACCGACCAGCAGCGCCACCGCGGCGAAGCCGAGGAGGATCTTGTTGAAGAAGGAGAGCCCCTCCTTCAGGCCGGCCGAGGCGTCCGCCGACATCTGCTCGCCGGTCTTGACCTCGTAACCAGCGTCGAGGGTCCGGGCGATGTCGTCCCGCAGCGTCTCGTCGCCGACGCCGGCGGCCGCCTTGACGCTGATGTTGTTGAAGACGTCCGGCTCGCCGAGCATCAGCCGCTGCGCCACCGGGGTGGTGAAGGCGACCTCGTTCGCCCCGCCGATCGAGGCCCGGTCACCGCTGTAACCGAAGATCCCGACCAGGGTGAACTCCTTCTTCGGCTCCAGGGTCAGCACGCCGACCCGGTCACCGACCTTCACCTTCGCCGCGTCGGCGAGCGCCTGGTTGATCACGATCTCGTCGTCGGCGCGCGGCTCGCGGCCTTGGCGCAGCTTGACCAGGTCGCTCTCTCCCACCCAGTTCTCGCCCAACTGCGGCGGCCCGAACGAGGTGACCACCTTGCCGTTGCTGCCGATCAGCCGGGCGCCGTCGGCGGCCACCACCCCGGTGGCCTCGGCCACCCCGGAGACCGACCGGACCTTCTCCAGCGCCGCGGCCGGGATCGGCGCGGCCACCTGCTCGCCCTCGACCTCACTGAGCGCGATCTTCGGCTTGGCGGCGACGTTGACGTCGACGCCCTCGTACGCGTCGGCGAAGACCGCGTCGAACGAGCGGCCGAGCGTGTCGGTGAGGACGAACGCGCCGGAGACGAACATGACGCCCAGCACCACCGCCAGGCCGGAGAGGATGAGGCGCACCTTGCGCGCTAGCAGGCTCTTCCATGTCGCGCGGAACATCAGCGCGTCACCTCGGCGGGCGTGTCGAGCTTCTTCATCGTGTCCAGCACCGTGTCGGCGGTCGGCTCGATCAGCTCCGAGACGATCTGCCCGTCGGCGAGGAAGATGACCCGGTCGGCGTACGCGGCGGCGGTCGGGTCGTGGGTGACCATGACGATGGTCTGGCCGTGCTCGCGTACCGAGTTGCGCAGGAAGTTCAGCACCTCCGCGCCGGAGCGGGAGTCCAGGTTGCCCGTCGGCTCGTCGGCGAAGATCACCTCGGGGCGGGAGACCAGCGCCCGCGCGCAGGCGACCCGCTGCTGCTGGCCGCCGGAGAGCTGCGCCGGCCGGTGCCTCAGCCGGTCCCGCAGGCCCACCGTGTCGATCACTGTGTCGTACCAGGCCGGGTCGGGCTTACGGCCGGCGATCGACAGCGGCAGCAGGATGTTCTCCTGCGCGGTCAGCGTCGGCAGCAGGTTGAACTGCTGGAAGATGAAGCCGACCTTGTCCCGGCGCAGCTTCGTCAGGCCGGCGTCGCCGAGCCCGGTCACCGTGGTCTCACCGATCGACACCGTGCCTCGGGTGACCGAGTCCAGCCCGGCCAGGCAGTGCATCAGCGTCGACTTGCCGGAGCCCGACGGGCCCATGATCGCCGTGAACCGGCCCCGCTCGAACTCGGCGCTGACCCCCCCCAGCGCGACGACCTGCGCCTCGCCGCTGCCGTACACCTTCCACACGTCACTGGCCCGGGCCGCGGCCTGCGCCTGCCGGCCTACCGTCGCGGTCACGTCATCAACCTCTTTCATCTGCCTGCCTGCGATCCCCACCGCCCCCGCTGGTCGGTGGGGTTGATCCCATCCTCGGTGCCGTCCGGCGCGGATCCGTCCGCCTGCGGGGTGACCCGGCGCGGATTTTCCGCTGCGGGTCGGCCCCGATCCCGGCTCAGGGTTGCCCCTGAGCCGACGGTGGTCGAGCGCGATTCCCGCACGGCGGGACGGCGCCGGAGCCGACGCTAGGACCTGACGCCACGTCATGGTCAACCCCGCCGCGCCGTCTTTCGTCACGGTAGGTGACGGGGGCAACCGCGCCGTCGTCCCGCAGGCGTCCCTTTCCGTACGCTGCGCGGCGCAGCAGCCGCCGGAGGCGCCGGGGCGTATCGCGGGCCTACCGGCGAAGGCGATGCCGGCTGCGACGGCGACGCGGCGCTTCAGTCCGACCGGGCTGTCCGCCGACGGGCAGGACGCGCCTCTGGTGGACCTGCCGGCCACCCGCAGCGGTCAGCGTCGCGCCAGGTGAGCGCGTCCGAGGGCGCCGGCCCGGCCCCACCGTCCGGGGACGTTGAGCAGCTCAATGCGGCCCATGCCCGGGGGCACGGCCGGTCTGGTCACGAGGTGGTCCCCGCGCGGCTCCATTCCGAGCATGGTCCGAAGCAACAGCAAGGGAGTGCCCGTGGACCACGCCTGTGGACTGCACGCCGTGGGGTACAGGACCGGGTACCTGGTCAGTGTCCGGTCGTATCCGGCGAATGCCTCCGGCAGCCTGCCGTCGAAGAACTCGGCGGCGTCAAGGATCCCCTCGGCGATGCGCCCTGCCTCATCGGTGAAGCCGTAGCGCCGCAGGCCCCAGGCGATGAACGCGTTGTCGAAGGGCCAGACGGTGCCGACGTGGTAGCCGAGCGGGTTGTATCGCCCCTGTCCCTCGGCCAGGGTGCGCACGCCCCAGCCGGAGAACAGTCGGGGGCTGAGCAGGTGTTCGGCGATCTTCGGGGCCCGGGATTCCTCGACGATCCCACTCCACAGCAGGTGGCCGATGTTGGAGGAGAGCGCGTCGACCTGGCGGCCGTCGCCGTCGAGCGCGAGGGCGTAGTATTCGCCGTCCTCGATCCAGAAGTCGCGGTTGAAGCGCTGCTTGAGCTCGGCCGCCTCCCGTTCCAGCCGGTCGGCGTACGCCGGGTCGTTCCAGAACTGGCGGGCCAGCCGGGCGCCGCGGATCTTGGCGTCGTAGGCGTAGCCCTGCAGTTCGCAGGTGGCGCGGGGCAGGCTGGGCAGCCGGCCGTCGCGGAAGGAGATCGAGTCCCAGGAGTCCTTCCAGCACTGGTTCTCCAGCCCGGTTTTCTCGTTGCGGCGCTGGTACCAGACGTAGCCGTCGCCCATCAGGTCGCCGTACTCGTCGATCCAGTGGAGTGCGGCTCTCGCCGAACGCTCGAGAAGCCGAACCGCGGTGGCGTCTCCGGTCCACCGCTCGTACTCGTCGAGCAGGATCACGTGGAGAGGAGTTGAGTCGGCGCTGCCGAAGTACGGCGTATGCGGCTGCTCCTCGAATCCGGCCGTCTCCCCGTACCGCAGTTCGTGGAGGATCTTCCCCGGCTCCTCCTCGCGGAAGTCATCCAGGACGATGCCCTGCGTCAGGGCCAGCAGGCGCAGCGTCGTGGCCGCGAGGTCCGGTGTGAAGGGCAGCGTCTGAAGGCTGGTGAGGATGCTGTCCCGACCGAAGATCGCCATGAACCACGGCAGGCCGGCGGCCGGCAGGGCATGCCCGCTGCCGGTCAACGGCATGAAACGCAGCGCGGCGAGATCAGCCAGGCTGCGCCGGTAGGTCATCGCCAACGTTTGAGAGTCGCAGGTCAGACGGGGTGCCGCCGCGAGCCACCGGTCGAGGTCCTGGCGCATCTGCTTCCTGGACCGACCGGGTATGCCCTGCAGGCTTTCCCGAAGATCACGTCCGTCCGCGCCCAGTGCTTGCACGTGCACTTCGGTGGCCCACTGGCCGTGCGGTTCGAGCCGGACGTCGTACGTCAGTCCCTGCTCGTCGATCCGGGCCGGCGCGGTGGAGGAGACCAGGGTCTCCCGGCAGAACATCTCCCGCTTGTAGCCGAGACGCAGGCACCCGTCTTCGATCCGGGTGTAGTATTCACCTCTTTTGTTGCCCACATCCTTGATCTCGAAAAGGTCGGCGAAGTCGCTCTCGACGTCGATCCGGATCTGCAGGTCGACCGTTTCGTGTTCGTGGTTGATCACCGTCAACTGTTCGGTGAAGCTTTCGCCGATCGAGCGCTCCCGAATGGCTGCCACTCTGGTCTCGACGAGCGGAGTCGGGACAGTCGCCACGACGAAGAAGCGGGCCTCGAAATACTCGACTTCCTCGGCGGTGAGCGCGCTGACCCGTTCGCCGTTGATGGACAGCGTCCACTTCGACAGGAATCGGGTGTCGAACGAGAAGAGACCGGTCGGGATGGTCGGAGACGCGTCGATGTCGCCGGTCTCCTCACTGACCACGAACGTGTTGCCGTCCAGCAGTCGGACGAGTCCGTCGCTCATGCCGGCCGGTTCCGCTTCCGCTCCTGGGCGAACTCCCGTGGGTGGTGCGCGCCGGGTGGCCCCGGCATGATCCGCTGGACGAGGCGGGCCAGCCGCACGTCGCCCTCCGCCCTGAGTTCGCTACGCGCCCACGCCGCGTAGAGGTGCGACCTGCCACTGACGATCCGGTCGAAGACCGCCCTGCTGCCGCGGACGAGGCAATCGACCTCGCCCTCCTCTTCCTGCGAGACGCGGACATCGCCGCGTTTGATCACCAGGAACCAGCGGTCGACGTCGTGGTCGTGTTCGAGGTCGAACCGTACGGTTCCGGTGGCCTCCTCGAGAAGGGGCTCGTGGCCGCGACGGCCGAGCGCTTCGAAGAAGCTCGCGGTGGGATTCGACATGAGCCTCCCTTCGATGAGCTCCGACGCTCGGATGAGTGGACGAACTCACCATGGCCGGGAGCGGGGCGCTGCCGCATCACCCGCATCGGGTGAAGTTCGGGCACCGCCCTCCGATCTCATCCTTCTGGGGTGATGCCGCGGCACCACCATCCGAGTGACGCTGCCTCTTGGTCGGCGGGATCTTCTCGGGGGTGGTGCGATGTCGGAGACGATCAGAGAGTTCTTTGACGCGCTCGAACGCCACGGCCACGAACGCCTGCTGAAGAAGACGAACGGCACCATACGCTTCGACCTCGAGCACGACCACGAGGTCGACCACTGGTTCGTGGAGATCCGCGGGGGTGTCGTCCGGGTGTCACAGAAGAACAGCGACGCCGACACGGTCATCCGCTCCGACAACGCCTTCTTCGATCGCATGGTGCGGGGCGAAATCAAACCGCTCCCGGCGTGGCTGAGGAACGAGATCACGACCGAAGGGAAATTTCAGTTCATCGTCCTGCTGGAGCGGCTCTTCGCACCGCCGCCCGGCGCGCGACATCCGCGGATGGCCGCCCGTGACCGTGGGGGCAGAGATGAAAAGTGACCTCGTCAGGATCCTGGACGGCAACATCTTCGTGTTGAGCGATGGCAGCGGCGACATAGAAGCGAAGCCCACCGTCCCGTGCGGGTTCTTCTCGTTCGACACCCGGTTCCTGTCGCTGTGGCGGCTGACCGTCAACGGTGAACGGCTGAGCGCGTTGGCCATGGACGAGCCGTCGTACTTCGAGGCGCGGTTCTTCCTGGTGCCGGGCGCTCCGACGCACTACGTGGACGCCAAGGCGTCGGTGATCCGCGAACGATCGGTGGCCGGCAGCTTCGAGGAGCGGTTGACCGTGCTCAACCACTCCGGGGAAGCGGCCGAGTTCACCATCCGCATGGACGCGGGCTGTGACTTCATCCCGCTGATCGTGGTCGGACAGGAACGCACGCCAGCTGGCCGGCTGTACCAGCGCGTCGAAATGGGGAGCCTGCACCTCGGCTATGAGCGGGAGAAGTTTCGGCGGGAGACCGTGATCTCGACGACGGAGCCGGCGCAGGTCGACGAGCAGGGACTGACGTACCACATCCGGATCGGAGCCCACGGGAAGTGGACCACCACGCTGCATGTCCGAGGGTTGGTGCTGCGTCCGGACGGTGAGGACGTTCGAGAGCATGTTCATCCCGGCCGCCTCCGACGCGACAGGTCCCGGCTCCAGTGGGACCTCCAGCAGTGGCTCGGCAAGGGTCCGCAGCTGACATGCGACTGGGAGCCACTGGAGCGGACCTACTGGCGTAGTTACGTCGATCTCGCCGCCCTGCGGTATTCGCCACTGACGCTACCGGCCGAGGCGATGCCCGCGGCGGGCCTGCCGTGGAACGCGACCCTCACCGGCCGTGACCCCCTTCTCACCAGCCTGGAGGTGTTGCCGTTCGCACCGGAACTCACGGTGGCGACGCTGCGCATGCTGGGAATCGACCAGGGTGCGGTGCTGGACGACTTCCGGGACGAGGAGCCCGGCAAGATCCTGCGCGAGTTCCGCTACGGCGAACTGGTCGCGTTTGAGGAACGCCCGCAGTCGCCGTACTACGGCGCCGCCGACATCACGCCGCTCTTCGTGGTCCTGCTCGACGAGTACGAGCTGTGGACCGGGGACGTCGCCGCGATGCATGAGTTCGAGGACGAGGCCCGGGCGGCCCTGCGCTGGATCGACGAGTACGGCGACCTGATGGGCGACGGCTACGTCTGGTACCAGCGCCGCAACGAGAAAACCGGCCTGGAGAACCAGTGCTGGAAGGAATCCTCGAACTCGATCTCCTTCCGCGACGGCCGGCTGCCCAGCCTGCCCCGCGCCACCTGCGAACTGCAGGGCTACGCCTACGACGCCAAGATCCGCGGCGCCCGGCTGGCCCGCCAGTTCTGGAACGACCCCGCATACGCCGACCGGCTGGAACGGGAGGCGGCCGAGCTCAAGCAACGCTTCAACCGCGACTTCTGGATCGAGGACGGGGAATACTACGCCCTCGCGCTCGACGGCGAGGGCCGCCAGGTCGACGCGCTCTCCTCGAACATCGGTCACCTGCTGTGGAGTGGGATCGTCGAGGAATCCCGGGCCCCGAAGATCGCCGAACACCTGCTCGGCCCCCGGCTGTTCTCCGGCTGGGGCGTGCGCACCCTGGCCGAGGGGCAGGGGCGGTACAACCCGCTCGGCTACCACGTCGGCACCGTCTGGCCCTTCGACAACGCGTTCATCGCCTGGGGCCTTCGGCGCTACGGCTTCACCGAGGAGGCAGGGCGCATCGCCGAGGGGATCATCGACGCGTCCCGGTATTTCGATGGGCGCCTGCCGGAGGCCTTCGGCGGCTACGACCGCGAGCTGACCGGGCACCCCATCTCGTACCCCGCAGCGAACAGCCCGCAGGCCCTGGCCACCGGAGCGCCCCTTCTGTTGGTGCGCACCGTGCTCGGCCTCGAGCCGTACGGGGACGATCTGGTGGTCGCGCCGGCGCTGCCCGAGCGGTTCGGCCGGATCGAACTGCTCGACATATTAGGGCGGTGGGGCCGGGTCGACGCCATCGGAAGCGTGGACTCCCGGGAGGGGTAAGGATCCCGGCAGATGAGCGCGGCGACGTCGCCACGGTGACCATGGCAGTTGACCCGGGACGGGGGTCACCGTTGGGGACGTACCAGACCCGTCTCGTACGCCAGCACCACCGCCTGCACCCGGTCGCGCAGCCCCAGCTTGGTCAGTACGTGCCCGACGTGGGTCTTGATGGTGGTCTCGCTGACCGACAGGGCGGCGGCGATCTCGGCGTTGGACAGCCCCCGGGCCATCTGCACCAGCACCTCCCGTTCCCGCTCGGTCAGCGCGTTGAGCGCCTTGGGCGGGGCGGCCGCCGGGTCGGGCAGCATGGCGGCGAACCGGTCCAGCAGCCGCTTGAGGATGCGCGGCGCGACCACCGCCTCCCCGGCGGCGACCGTCCGGATCGCGGTGACCAGGTCCTCCGCCGGCACGTCCTTGGCGAGGAAGCCGCTGGCGCCGGCCCGCAGCGCCCCCACCACGTACTCGTCCAGGTCGAAGGTGGTCAGGATGAGTACCCGGACCGGCAGCCGGGCACCGACGATGGCCCGGGTGGCGGCCACCCCGTCCATCCGCGGCATCCGGATGTCCATCAGCACCACGTCCGGCAGCAGCCGCCGGGACAGCTCCACCGCCTCCTGGCCGTCCCCGGCTTCGGCCACGATGTCCAGGTCGTCCTCGGTGCCCAGCACCATCCGGAAGCCGGTGCGCAGCAGCGGCTGGTCGTCGACGAGCAGGATCCGCACCGGTCGACCCGTCGCCGCGCCCTGGCTCATCCGCTCTCCCTGTCGTGCTGTCCCCGTCGGCCGTGCCGATTGGCGTCGCGTCGGCCGGTCACGCCGGCACCGCCCCGAGCGGCTCCACCGGGATCCTCGCGTACACCCGGTAGCCGCCGCCCGGGCGTGGGCCGGTCCGCAGGGTCCCACCGTAGAGGCCGACCCGTTCCCGCATCCCGACCAGCCCGTGCCCGATCCGGTCGGGTCCCGGGCCGGGCCCTCGGCCGGTGTCGGTGACCTCGACGGTGAGGAACCCGCCGTCGACGGTCAGCCGCACCAGCGCGGTCGCCTCCCCGGCGTGCTTGATGGCGTTGGTCAGCGCCTCCTGCACGATCCGGTAGACGGTCAACGACACGCCCTCCTCCACCGGCGGGGCGGTGCCGTCGACCCGCAGGGTCACCGGCAACCCGGCCTCGCGGACCTGCTCGACCAGCGCCTCGATCCCGGCGAGGCCGGGCTGCGGGGTCAGGTCGGCGGCCGGTTCCGCGTCGGTGCGCAGCACGTCCAGCAGGCGGCGCATTTCCCGCAGGGTGACCCGGCTGGTGTCCTCGATGGTGGCGATCGCCTCGTCGGCGGCGTCCAGGTCCCGGCGCAGCACCCGACGCGCCCCGGTGGCCAGCACCCCCATCACGCTCACGTGGTGGGCCACCACGTCGTGCAGCTCCCGGGCGATCCGGCGCCGCTCGTCGGCGACGGCCTGCTCGGCCAGGGAACGCTGGTTCTCCTCGGCCACCCGGGCCCGCTCCCGCAGCGCCCGCACCGACGCGCGGCGGGCCCGTACCGCCCGGCCCACCGCGTACGACAGCAGCCCGGTGAGCAGGTTGTTGAGCACCAGGTACGCCGGGCCGACCTTGAGCATCCCGTCCACCGGGGCGATCAGGTTGGCCAGCACCACCGGCACCCAGAGCAGCACCGCGGCGAGCACCGCCGGCCGGGCCGACCGGCGCGCCGCCATGGTGTACGTCAGTACCACGAACGTCAGGCCCTGGGTGGTGGGGGCGTGGCCGAGCAGCGCCGGCACGGCGAGCGTGGCCACCGCGGCGCCCACCGCCGGCCACGGGGCCACCCGGCGCAGCGCCACCGGGGCCGCGCCGAGCACGCTCCAGGCCAGCGCGGCCGGCAGTGGCTCGGGCCAGAACTCCCGGGGGGTGAGCAGGATGAAGGCGACCTCCACCACCACCAGGGCGGCGGCGAAGGCGGCGTCCCCGGCCAGCGGGTGGCGCCGCCACCAGCGCGCGGGTCCGTCGGTCATACCGGAACGCTAGCCGCCGCCCGGCGCGATCGGTCGTCGCCGACGGTGAACCCGGTCTCCTCTTCAGGGAGGAGGGTCATTCGTCCGCGCCGGGGGCGGCGGGGCGGGACCGGGCGTCCCGCAGCGGGTCGGCCGCCGCCGACCGGTCCGGGAACGGCGGCGGGGTGCCGCCGAAGGTCGGGCAGTGCGCCTGGTGGCTGCACCAGTCGCAGAGCCGGCTCGGCCGGGGCCGGAAATCCTGCCGCTCGGTGGCCTGCTCGATCGCCCGCCAGAGCGCCACCACCGTGCGCTCGAAGCGCAGCAGCTCCTCGGCGTCGGGGGAGTAGTCGCAGACCTCGGCGTCCTTGAGGTAGAGCAGGCGCAGCACCCGCGGCACCACGCCCCGGGTGCGCCACAGCACCAGCGCGTAGAACTTCAGCTGGAACAGCGCCCGCGCCTCGAACGCCTCCCGCGGCGCTCCGCCGGTCTTGTAGTCGACCACCCGCAGCGCGCCGTCCGGCGCCACGTCGAGCCGGTCGAGGTAGCCGCGGATGAGCAGCTCCTCGTCGACCACCGCGGAGATCAGGCTCTCCCGTTCCGCCGGCTCCAGCCGGCGCGGGTCCTCCACCGCGAAGTAGCCCTCGAGCAGCGCCGCCGCCGAGCGGAGGAACTCGGCGGTGCCGGCGGCGTCGCCGGGGTCGAACAGGCCGGCGAGCTCGGGCTGCTCGGTGACCAGCCGGTCCCACTGCGGGACGACGAGGTCACCGGCGGCGTCCGGGGTGCGCCCGCCCGCCGGCAGGTCGAACAGCCGCTCCAGCACGGCGTGCACCAGGGTGCCCCGGGCCTGCTCCACGGTGGGCCGCTCGGGCAGCCGGTCGATGCTGCGGAACCGGTAGAGCAGCGGGCAGGTCTTGAAATCCGCCGCCCGCGACGGTGACAGCGACGCCCGGACCGTGGCGGGCAACGCCGCCGGGGTGTCCTGCTGGTCGATCACCGGTTCCGCTGTCATGTCCCGAAGGTTAGGGCACGGGTGTGACAGCGCCGTGATCGCCGCACGGGGGCATGATCCGCGCCGCGTAGCATCGGGCCGGTGGAATCCCGCACCCGCGCCCCGCGCCGGCCGCGCCGGCCCGGCCGGCGTCCCGGCCTGACCGTCGGGCGGGTGTGCGGGGTGCCGCTGCACCTCAACGTCTCGATGCTGCTGCTGACCCTGCTGGTCACCGTGACGTACGCCGAGTTCGCCCGCGACCGGCTCGGCATGTCCCCGCTCGCCGGCTACGTGATCGGCCTGGGCTTCGTGGTGTCGCTGCTCGGGTCGGTGCTGCTGCACGAGCTGGGCCACGCGCTGACCGCCCGCCGGTTCGGCATCGGTGTGCGCGGGATCACCCTGGAACTGCTCGGCGGCTACACCGAGATGGACCGGGACGCCCCGACGCCCCGCGTCGACCTGCTGGTCTCGCTGGCCGGGCCGGCGGTCTCCGCGGTCCTCGGCGTGCTGGCCGTCGGCGCCACCCTGGCCCTCCCCGACCAGACCCTGGCCCACCAGCTCGCCCTGCAACTGGCGCTGAGCAACGTCATCGTCGCGCTGTTCAACCTCCTGCCCGGGCTGCCGCTGGACGGCGGCCGGGCGCTGCGCGCCCTGGTGTGGGGGATCACCCGGGACCGGGACCGGGCCACCGAGATCGCCGGCTGGGTGGGGCGCGCCGTCGCGGTGGCCACCGCGGCCGTGGTCGTCCTGCTGACCGTCGAGGAGATCCTGGTACCGCTGGCCCTGCCGCTGATGCTGCTGGTCGCGGTGACCCTCTGGCGGGGCGCCGGCCAGTCGATCCGGTACGCCCGGATCAGCCGCCGGGTCCCGCTGATCGACCTGGCCCGGCTGGCCCGCCCGGTCTTCGGCGTACCCACCGGCACCCCGCTGGCCGAGGCGCAGCGCCGCCACGCGGCGCAGGCCCCGCCCGGGGCGGCGGTGACCGTGCTCGACGGTGCCGGCCGGCCGGTCGCCCTGGTCGACCCGGTGAAGGCGGACGCCGTACCCCCGGCACGCCGGCCCTGGCTGGCGGTGGACGCGGTGGCCCGGCCGCTGGCCGGGCTGCCCACGCTGCCGGCCGGGCTCGACGGGGAGCGGGTGATGGAGGCCGTGCAGGCCCACCCGGGCGCACAGTACGTGGTGACGTCAGGCGAAGATGTCGTCGGCGTTCTGCACATCGCGGATCTCGCACAGGTCCTCGAACCCACACGGAAGATGAACAAGTGACCGCAGCACATCCCTCCGCCCTCCCGGCCGACCCCGGCACACCGGTGCCCGCCGCCATCCCGGAACTGCCCCCGGTGCACCGGGGGCCGTTCCGCCCCGGCGACCGGGTGCAGCTGACCGACCCGAAGGGGCGGATGCACACGGTCGTCCTGCAGTCCGGCAAGGCCTTCCACACCCACCGCGGCATCCTGGAGCACGACGCGCTGATCGGGCAGCCCGACGGCAGCGTGGCCACCACCACCGGCGGCGGGACGGCGTTCCTGGCGCTGCGTCCCCTGCTGTCGGACTACGTGCTGTCGATGCCGCGCGGCGCGCAGGTGATCTACCCGAAGGACTCGGCGCAGATCGTCGCGATGGGCGACATCTTCCCCGGCGCCAAGGTGCTGGAGGCCGGCGCCGGCTCCGGCGCGCTGAGCTGCTCGCTGCTGCGCGCCGTCGGCACCGGCGGCGAACTGCACTCGTACGAGATGCGCGAGGACTTCGCCCAGATCGCCAAGCGCAACGTGGAGGCGTTCTTCGGGGCCCCGCACCCGGCCTGGCGGCTGCACGTCGGCGACGTCGCGGACTGCCCGGAGACCGGTTTCGACCGGATCATCCTGGACATGCTCACCCCGTGGGAGACCCTCGACATGGTCGAGCGGGCGCTGCTGCCGGGCGGGGTGTTCATCGGCTACGTGGCGACCACCCCCCAGCTGTCCGAGCTGGTGGAGGCGCTGCGCGAGCGCGGCGGGTGGACCGAGCCCCGGGCCTGGGAGTCGCTGGTGCGGGACTGGCACGCCGAGGGGCTGGCCGTCCGCCCGGACCACCGGATGATCGCGCACACCGCGTTCCTGGTGTCCGCGCGTAAGCTCGCTCCGGGCGTCACCGCCCCGCCGCGGCGCCGCAAGCCCAGCAAGGGCGCCGAGGCGTACGCCGAGCGTCGGCAGGCGCTGCGCGAGGCAGAGGCGGCCCGGCAGGCGGCGGCCGCGCAGGCCGCCGGTGCGCCGCCGGCCCCGGCCGACGAGGTGGACCTGCCGTGACGACGGAACGGGGCGGCCGGGAGTGAGCGGGCGGATCCCGCCGACCGGTGCCGGGCGGCGGCGCGACCTGGTGGAGGTGGCATGAGTCGGCCGGGCTTCGGCGGCGGTGACCTGCCAGCCGTGTTCCCGGACTGGTCGCCCTACCAGGACCTCGAGTCGGCCGCGCGGGCCTACCTGCGCGATCCGGACATCGCCCTGGAGGCGCTCGGCGGGGTGCTGCGCGGGGCGTCGGTGCTCGGTTTCACCCTGGAGCGCTTCGTCAACGAGGTCAACGGCGTCTGGCAGGAGGTCGTCGTCTGTGACGGCAGCCGGCTGGTGCTCTGGCACGGTGAGGACGTGCCGCCGGAGGAGGGGCCGCCCGGTTCGATGACCTCGTCGCTGCGGGTGGTGCCGGTCTCCACGGTCACCGAGGTCGGCTGCCGGCGGCGGTTGACCCGGGCCGACAGCGGCGAGGTACGGGTCGACAGCATCGACGTCTACCTGCTGCTGACCTCGCTGGACGAGGCGCCGCCCGGCGACGAGATCGTCGGCGGGCCGCGGCACGACGCACTGCGCTTCGGCAAGACTCTCGACGACGGCGGCGCGGGTCAGATCGCCCGGCTGGAGGAGTTCGCCCGGCTGGTCGCCTCGGTGGTCGGCCGCCCGGTGCTCTGAGCGCGCGGGCCGCGGACGACGGTGTCGTCCGCGGCCCGACCACCGCCTGCGGCGGTCAGTCCTGCTCGGCCTCCGGGCCGGCGACCTCGACGCCGTCGCTGCCGCGCACCACGTGGATGCACTCGCCCGGGCACTCCTTCGCGGAGTCGATCACCTCGAGGCGCAGGTGCTCCGGCACGTCGACCCGGCTGCCCGGGGCAAGTCGCAGCTCGCCGTCGGGGCCCTTGACGTACGCCAGCCCGTCGACGTCGAACTCGAAGACCTCCGGCGCGTACTGCACGCAGAGCCCGTCGCCCGTGCAGAGATCCTGGTCCACCCAGACCTGCAACTGGTCGGTCGCGACCTCGGCCACCGGTGCACCCCCCATGTTCTCCCGTCCCACGCCACGACGGTACCCGAACGCCCGGACCTGCCCCGGAGGCGACCCTTGGCGATCAAGGTTCGGTGACGAGGGCGTTGCGTGGGACCGAATCGGCCTCATTGCGGCTAGTGTTAGGGCAGAACGTTCAAGCCCCCCGGGGAGGTGGGACGTGGCACGCAGCGACGACGCGGACTCGCGCGCCGCACGGTGGGAGAAGGAGGCCCACGATCTCTCCACGCAGGTCGCGTTCCTTCAAGAGGAACTCGCTCTGGTGCGGCGCAAGTTGACCGAAAGCCCCCGACACGTCCGGCAGCTCGAAGAGCGGCTGGCGGCCACCCAGGCACAGTTGGCGCGGCTCACCGAGAACAACGACCGGCTCGTGAGCACCCTCAAGGAGGCTCGCGCGCAGATCGTGACGCTCAAGGAGGAGATCGACCGTCTCGCCCAGCCGCCGAGTGGCTACGGCGTCTTCCTCGCGCGGCACGACGACGGCACGGTGGACATCTTCACCGGCGGACGCAAGCTCCGGGTCGCCGTCTCGCCCTCGCTGGACGCCGCCGAGCTGCGGCGCGGCCAGGAGGTCCTGCTCAACGACGCGCTCAACATCGTCGACGCGTTCGGTTACGAGCGGGTCGGCGAGGTGGTCATGCTCAAGGAGATCCTGGCGGGTCCCGACGGCGGCCCGGGTGACCGGGCGCTGGTGGTCTCGCACTCCGACGAGGAGCGCATCGTGCACCTCGCCGACACCCTGATCGGTTCGCCGATCCGGGCCGGCGACTCGCTCATGATCGAGCCCCGCTCGGCGTACGCGTACGAGCGGATCCCGAAGAGCGAGGTCGAGGAGCTGGTCCTGGAGGAGGTCCCCGACGTCGATTACGGCGACATCGGTGGCCTCCAGTCCCAGATCGAGCAGATCCGCGACGCGGTGGAGCTGCCCTTCCTGCACGCCGAACTGTTCCGCGAGCACCAGCTGCGCCCGCCGAAGGGCATCCTGCTCTACGGCCCGCCCGGCTGTGGAAAGACGCTGATCGCCAAGGCGGTGGCCAACTCGCTGGCGAAGAAGATCGCCGAGCGGCGCGGTGAGGAGAAGCACACCAGCTTCTTCCTCAACATCAAGGGTCCCGAGCTGCTCAACAAGTACGTCGGCGAGACCGAGCGGCACATCCGGCTGGTCTTCCAGCGGGCGCGGGAGAAGGCCGGCGAGGGCACCCCGGTCATCGTCTTCTTCGACGAGATGGACTCGGTCTTCCGTACCCGTGGCTCCGGCGTCTCCTCCGACGTGGAGAACACCATCGTCCCGCAGCTGCTCAGCGAGATCGACGGTGTGGAGGGGCTGGAGAACGTCATCGTGATCGGCGCCTCCAACCGGGAGGACATGATCGACCCGGCGATCCTGCGTCCCGGCCGGCTCGACGTGAAGATCAAGATCGAGCGTCCGGACGCCGAGGCGGCCAAGGACATCTTCTCCAAGTACATCCTCGCCGGGCTGCCCCTGCACCCGGACGACCTCACCGAGCACGGCGGCGACCCTCAGGCCACCGTGGCGGCGATGATCGACGCGGTCGTGCTGCGGATGTACTCGGAGACCGAGGAGAACCGCTTCCTCGAGGTGACCTACGCCAACGGCGACAAGGAAGTCCTCTACTTCAAGGACTTCAACTCCGGTGCGATGATCCAGAACATCGTCGACCGGGGCAAGAAGATGGCGATCAAGGAGTTCCTCACCTCGGGGCGGAAGGGGCTGCGGCTGCAGCACCTGCTCGACGCCTGCGTCGACGAGTTCCGGGAGAACGAGGACCTGCCGAACACCACCAACCCGGACGACTGGGCCCGGATCTCCGGCAAGAAGGGCGAGCGGATCGTCTACATCCGCACGCTCGTCTCCGGGGGCAAGGGCGCGGAGGCCGGCCGGTCGATAGAGACCGCCAGCAACACCGGCCAGTACCTCTGATCGGACCGACGGCACGGGCCCGCGACGCGACGCGTCGCGGGCCCGGTCGGTAGGCTCCGGTCACCGCGTTGTCGACCCCGTCGAGGATCCGCGGGAGTGGTCCGGCTGCTGCCCGCGCCCCGCCCGCCCGGGCCGTGCCCGGCGTGGCCACGACCACCGCCGCCGCACTCACCATGACCGTCGCGGTGGCGCTGTGCGGGGTCACCGGATGGCATCCGAGCCCGCTGCTGGCCGACAGGAAGACCCGGGCGCAGCGCTGGGTCCACCAGGACCTCACCGTGCCGTCCAGAGTGGCCTGGGTCTGCGCCGACGCGCAGCAGCGCCACCCCGACGTGCCGGGCACCACCACCATCGTGCTCGACCGGGGGCCGTACCGGGCCTACCTCGAATCGTTCTGCCTCTCCGCGCTCCAGGGCGCCAGCGCCCGCACCGAGCCCGGCATCTGCACCTGCCCTTCCTCGAGCCCGGCCGGACCGCGCTGACCGTCCGCCGGGTCGGCGGTCCGATCCGGTTCGTCACCGCCGACCACGGGGCCGAGCGGCGGGTCAAGCGGTGGCATCGAGGCCGGCCCGCTGCTGCGCCACCGGGTGAGCGCCGTCAGCGTCACCGTCCCCGAGTGCGCGGTGGCGCCCTCCGACGCTCCCCGCACGCCCGGCAACCCGCCCGCCGCGCCGGGCGCCCGAACCCCGACACCATCGCCGGCTGGGCCGGCGTGCCCCCTTCCCTGGTGACGGCGACTACGCTCGACGTGACGGCGGACCGGGTGAGGCGAGCGGAGCGGGTAGATCGATGAGCGTTAGACGGATCATGGGCACCGAGGTCGAGTACGGCATCTCCGTGCCCGGCCAGGCCGGAGCCAACCCGATGGTCACCTCCTCCCAGGTGGTCAACGCGTACGGAGCGCGCCCGGAACTCAACCGTGGCGGCCGGGCCCGCTGGGACTACGAGGAGGAGTCGCCGCTGCGCGACGCCCGCGGTTTCACCTACTCCGGAGCCGCGTACGACCCGGCCGAGGCGCTCGCCGACGAGGACCTCGGCCTGGCCAACGTGATACTCACCAACGGCGCCCGGCTCTACGTCGACCACGCCCACCCGGAGTACTCCACTCCGGAGGTGACCAACCCGCTGGACGTGGTGCGCTGGGACAAGGCGGGGGAGCGGGTGATGGCCGAGGCGTCCCGTCGGGCCGCCACCATTCCGGGCACCCACCCGATCCACCTCTACAAGAACAACACCGACAACAAGGGCGCCAGCTACGGCGCCCACGAGAACTACCTGATGCGGCGGCAGACGCCGTTCGCCGACATCGTGGCGTACCTGACGCCGTTCTTCGTCACCCGGCAGATCGTCTGCGGCGCCGGCCGGGTAGGCATCGGACAGGACGGCGGCCAGAGCGGCTTCCAGATCTCCCAGCGCGCCGACTTCTTCGAGGTCGAGGTCGGCCTGGAGACCACCCTCAAGCGACCGATCATCAACACCCGGGACGAGCCGCACGCCGACGCCGACAAATACCGCCGGCTGCACGTCATCATCGGCGACGCCAACCTGTCGGAGATCTCCACCTACCTCAAGGTCGGCACCACCGCGCTGATCCTCACCATGATCGAGGAGAAGGCGCTCGGTGCCGACCTGGGCATCGCCGACCCGGTCAGCGAGCTGCGCGCGGTCAGCCACGACCCGTCCCTGAAGCACCTGATGCGGATGCGTGACGGCCGCCGGCTCACCGCCCTGGACGTGCAGTGGGCCTACCTGGAGCGGGTCCGATCCTTCGTGGACGACCGGTACGGCAGCGACGTCGACGAGCAGACCGAGGACGTGCTGGCCCGCTGGGAGAGCGTGCTGGACCGGCTCGGCCGGGACGCCTTCCTCTGCGCCGACGAGCTGGACTGGGTGGCCAAGCTGCGGCTGTTGGAGGGTTACCGGGAGCGGGAGAAGCTCGGCTGGGGCTCGCACAAGCTGCAACTGGTCGACCTGCAGTACTCCGACGTCCGCCCGGAGAAGGGCCTCTACCACCGGCTGGTGTCCCGGGGCTCGATGAAGACTCTGCTGGACGACGAGCAGACCCGGCGGGCGATGACCGAGCCGCCGGAGGACACCCGGGCCTACTTCCGGGGCCGCTGCCTGGCCCAGTACGCCTCTGAGGTGGTCGCGGCCAGCTGGGACTCGGTGATCTTCGACGTCGGCCGGGAGTCGCTGGTCCGGGTGCCGATGATGGAGCCGGAGCGGGGCACCCGCAAGCACGTCGGGGCGCTCTTCGACCGGTGCGAGAGCGCCAAGGACCTGCTGGAAACCCTCACCGGCGGCTGACGCGCCGCCGACGGACGCCCGTCGTGTGCCGCAAGCCGGCGCGCGACGGGCTTTTCGTCGCTCAAGCGAGGTAAGTTCATCGCAGACGATCGTGGAGGAGGCAGCCATGGCCACTCGTGACAGCGGCGGGCAGTCGCAGTCGGGCAAGGCCCGTCAGGGCGAGGAGATCGAGGACGTCACCACCGAGGCGAACCCGGAGGTCGCCGAGCGGCACGCCGAGATCACCGAAGACGTGGACGACCTGCTCGACGAGATCGACTCCGTCCTCGAGGAGAACGCCGAGGAGTTCGTGAGGGGTTATGTGCAAAAAGGGGGCCAGTGAGGCATATGTCCGATTCCCCAAGGGTCGGACAAGATGTGCCCGCAGTGCACGCGGGCCCTCCCCTTCACTGAGTTCCACCGCGACCGCCGACGAGTGGATGGGCTCGCCTTCTACTGCAAGGCGTGCGCGACCGCCCGGTCCGAGGCGAGTCGCCGCAGGCGCGGCATCTCTCCTCAGCGGAAGTCGCCGACGCCGGTTGCCGGGGGTCTGAAGTGGTGCCCGGACTGCGAGCAGATAAAGCCGGCGGAGGACTTCCCCAGTACCGCCACCAAGGCCAGCGGCCGACACAGTTGCTGCAAACCCTGCCATAATGCCCGAGGCAGGGAGACGCGCAGCGACTCTACGGCGGGACGCGCGAGTACCACCTGCGGCGGCGTTACGGGGTGGGGCAGGAGGAGTTCGACGAGTTCCTGGCCGAACAGGGCGGCGTCTGCGCCATCTGCGGCGGCGTCGACCCGCAACACCTGGACCACGATCACCGCACCGGATGGGTGCGCGGGATACTCTGCTTCAACTGCAACGGTGGTCTTGGCCAGTTCCGTGACAGTCCCACGAGGCTGGCCAGGGCGATCACGTACCTGAGAGGAACCACGTGGCAGCGGGTTTTGATCCATCCGGGCGTCTACCAGATGTGTTCACCAACGCGGGGACGTCCTCCTTCACCTCGTTCCTGAGCAAGGTGGCCCCCGAGATGCTGCCCGGCCGACGGCCGCTGCCGCCGGGCATGGCCGCCGACATGGCGCCGCACGCGACGACCATCGTGGCCATCGCGGCCGCCGGTGGCGTGGTGATGGCCGGCGACCGGCGGGCCACCATGGGCAACCTGATCGCCCAGCGCGACATCGAGAAGGTGCACCCGGCCGATGCGTACTCGCTGGTCGGCATCGCGGGCACCGCGGGCATCGGCATCGAGCTGATGCGACTGTTCCAGGTGGAGCTGGAGCACTACGAGAAGATCGAGGGCGCGATGCTCTCGCTCGACGGCAAGGCCAACCGGCTCGCCTCGATGATCCGCGGCAACCTCGGCGCGGCCATGCAGGGGCTCGCGGTCATCCCGCTCTTCGCCGGCTTCGACCTGGCCGTCGGCGACCCGGCGCGGGCCGGGCGGATCTTCAGCTTCGACGTCACCGGCGGCCCCTACGGGGAGACCGGTTACGACGCGATCGGCTCCGGCTCGCTCTTCGCCAAGTCGGCGCTGAAGAAGCGCTTCCGGGCCGGGCTGTCCGTGGACGACGCGGCCCGCCTGGCCGTCGAGGCGCTCTACGACGCCGCCGACGACGACACCGCCACCGGCGGGCCGGACCTGACCCGCCGGATCTACCCGGTGGTGATGACGGCGACGGCCGACGGCACCCGCCGGCTCACCGACGCCGAGACGGCGACCATCGCCGAGGCGATCGTCGCCGGCCGGATGGAGAACCCAGGCGGCTGACCCCGCTCCCACCTCACCTGTCAGCAGTCGTCAGCACAGCGCCCGAAGGAGAACCGCCGCCGTGGCCATGCAGTTCTACGCCTCGCCCGAGCAGATCATGCGCGACCGCTCCGAGCTGGCCCGCAAGGGCGTCGCCCGGGGCCGTAGCGCGGTGGTCCTCAGCTACGAGGGCGGGGTGCTCTTCGTCGCGGAGAACCTCTCCAGCGCCCTGCACAAGGTCAGCGAGATCTACGACCGGATCGGCTTCGCCGCTGTCGGCCGGTACAACGAGTTCGAGAACCTCCGCCGCGCCGGCGTGCGGATGGCCGACCTGAACGGTCTGAGCTACGACCGGCGCGACGTCACCGGCCGGGCCCTGGCGAACGCGTTCGCGCAGACCCTGGGCTCCATCTTCACCGAGCAGTCCAAGCCGTTCGAGGTGGAGATCTGCGTGGCGCAGGTCGGCGCCACCGCGGAGGACGACGAGCTGTACCGGATCACCTACGACGGTTCGGTCAACGACGAGCCGGGCCGGATGGCGATGGGCGGCCAGGCCGAGGCGATCACCGGTGTGCTCAAGGCGCAGCACCGGCCGGAGATGTCGCTGAGCGAGGCGGTGAAGGTGGCCGTGCAGGCGTTGAGCAGCGTCGGCGGCGAGGGCGGAGCCTCCCGGACGATCGCCGCGAACCAGCTGGAGGTGGCGGTCCTGGACCGCCGCCGGGTGGGGCGTACCTTCCGGCGGGTCACCGGAGCGGCGTTGACCGCGCTGCTGGACGGCGACGCGTCGGGCGACGCCGCGCCGGCCGGTGGGCGGGCGAAGACCCCGACCGTGCCGACGGAGGAGGGGCACAAGCCGACCTCCTCCGCCGGCTCGGCGGACCTGGAGGGTCGGTCGGAGGACACGCCGGAGGCGTAGCGGTTCCTGGTTCCCAGGGGGTCGGGGTCTCCCCGGCCCCCTGATGTGTTCGGGCCCGGGCGGGCCGCCGGGCCGCGCGGACGCCGCCCAGTCGGCGGTACGCCCCGGCGGCGGCAAACCATTCCAGGGCGGCGAGTCGACGTACGCCACGACGACGGCTTGCCGCCCCATGCGCGCCGGTACGGCGAACGGCCCACCCGACCCGGAGACCTGGGTGGGCCGCTCGCCTGGGTCGACGGGGTGGCCGCCGGGTCAGCCGATCGGCAGGCGGGTCAGCCAGTCCTGCCAGGCCTGCTCGGTCCGGGCCGGGTCCGGGTCGGCGGCGAAGACGTGGTGCCCGAGGACGAGGACGTTGCCGCGGTCGGTACCGGAGTGGATGAACCGGTAGAGCGCGTCCGGGGTGCGTACGCCGAAGTACGTCGGCAGGCCGGCCAGGTCCACCACCCCGTCGATGGGCGGCAGGCCGGGCAGGTCGAGCCGGGCCGGCTCGCCCTCGGTGACCGGGCCGGTGAGCCGGAACGCGCCGGCCACCGCCGCCCAGACCTGGTCCGGGTCGCCCGCGCCAGGCCGGAAGGCCGAGACCGGGGTGCCGGTACGGCCGGCGAAGTGCCTCAGGTACGCCGCCAGGGTCTCCAGGTACATGTCCCAGCCAACCCGCATGGCCTCGTACTCGGTCTCCCAGTTGTCCCCGAGGACGCCGCTCTGCACCAGCCGCAGCACAGCGCCGCCCTGGTCGCGTCCCTCGATGAGGTACTCGAGGGCCATAAAGGTGCCGTCCGGCCCCGGCTCGGACCGGTGCGCGAACCGCTTTCCGGGCTCCCAGGCCGTGACCGTGGACTCCTCGACGTGGCCGGCCATGGCGAACCGGGTCCGGCCGCCTTCGCCCGGCTCGACCTCGCTGCGGCCCATGAACCAGGAGTCGATACCCGGACCGCTGGTGATCGCCGCCCAGACCTGTTCCGGGGTGGCGGGCAGTTCGATGTCCTTGCTCAGTTCAAACGGGTGTCCCATGGCGCAGCCTCTCTGGACGGTGATCCGAACGGGGTTGTCGAGCGGTCGAGCTGAGGTGTCGGGCGGCGGTCAGCGGGCGCGGCCGGGGGCGGCGGAGCGTGGGGCGCAGCGCGGCGGTGGTCGGTCGGTCCGCTCGATCAGGTACGCCCGGTCGACGCCGGCGGCTGTCGTGTGGTCATGTCAGGACTTGACCGATTCGCTGGTGCTGGCGGGTGGGTTGGCGGTGGGGTGCAGGGCGAGCACCAGCCGGTGCTCGCGACCGCCGGCGGCCTGCTCGTCGTGGTACTTGCCGACGAGGCCGGCCACGGTGGCCGCCAGCTCGTCGGCGAACGCGGCCCGGTCGGTCGCCGAGGCGAACCGGATGTTCGCGTCGATCGCGAAGGTCGCGACCCGCCTCCCGGCCCGGTCCGCGCCGGTGATCAGCGCGCCGACGTCCTGGACGAGCCGGGCGGCGATTGCCAGCAGCCACCGCGCGGAGAGCCGGTCCGGCGGCTGGGCCGGATCCGGGCGTACCGCGGCGAGGGCGACCGGCGAGATTACGTACGACGCCGCGGTGGCCCGCATGACCCGCTCGGTGACGTTGCCCTTGCGGCGCTCCTCGACCAGCTCGATCAGGCCGTGGTGCTCCAGCGCCCGGAGGTGGTAGTTGACCTTCTGCCGGGCCAGGCCGACCCGGGCGGCGAGCATCGTCGCGGAGGCCGGCTCGGCGAGCGCGGCGAGCAGCCGGGCCCGCATCGGGTCCAGCGACGCCTCGGCCGCCGCCGGGTCCTCGATCACAGCGATGTCCAACATGGCAACACCCTCCAACCGGAATTCCCTTGCCAGGACAGAAACATCTGTCGGATAAGCCGGTTCTGCACCGTGGGCCGGCCTTCAGGAGGCCGCCGGGTGGCGGGAGTCCCTCCGACTCGCCGTGCTCACGCAATGGCCTCCTTGCCATCGTGCACCATGAACTCGCCGGTGCCGGCGGTCCCGAACCCGGCCTGGCGCAGGGTGAGCGCCACCGCACCCGCACCCCCGGTCAGCACCTCCGACTCGGTGATCCGGTAGGTCGCCGGCGCGGCGCCGTCGGCGAACAGGCGCTTGCCGTCACCGACGACGACGGGGAACTGGAGCAACCGGTAGGTGTCGACGAGCCCCGCGTCGTGCAGGGTGCGCACCAGCTGCCAGCTGCCGTGCACCTGCAGCTCCCTGCCCGGCTGCTCCTTGAGCCGGCGCACCTGCTCGACGACGTCGCCGCGCAGCACGGTGGTGTTCCCCCAGGCCGCGTCTGCGTCGGAGAGGGTGTTGCTGACGACGTACTTCCGCCCCGTGTTGAGGGCGGTGGCCACGACGTTGTCGGGGTCGGTCACCTGCGGCCAGTAGCCACGCATCATCTCGAAGGTGGTGCGCCCCAGAAGGATGGCGTCGGCCTGCCGGAACCACCCCTCGACCGGGTTGAGCTGCCCGGCGTCGCTGTGCGGCACGAGCCAGCCCCCGCGTGCGAAGCCGTTGCTGGGGTCCTCCTGGGCCCCGCCCGGGCCCTGCATGGCGCCGTCGAGGCTGACGAAGGTGTGGACGCTGAGCTCCATGGCGCTCTCCCTGGATGGGGTCGTATGTATCCGACGTGGGCCGATTCGCTGTTCCTTCTGTCTGCCACCACTCTCGCACCGGAGACTTTTCCTGTCAAGACAAAAAAAACTGTCGGTGAGTCGGTCCCACGACGGAACCGACGGTGTAGCCCAGCTCGACCCGCAGCGCCACCGGCGCCGGGATCGCCGTCACGGCGACCAGGGCGGCCACGCCGGCGGTCCAGGCGAGGGCCTGCGCGCGGTGCCGCTCGCGGAGCTGACGGCGGCGCAGCAGCTCGACGATCGTGGCGAGCAGGATCAGGCCGGTCAGTACCTGACCAGGGCGAGCTTCATGCGACCTTCCACGGGGCGGGTGGGGTGGCGGAGTCGAAGGCGTCGGACAGCGTGTCGCGCCAGTCCGGCAGCGGGGGCAGGCCAGCGGCGGCCCAGCGGTCGTGCCCTAGCACACTGCACGCCGGTCGCGCAGCCGGACGGGGAAACCGATCGCTCGTGGTCGGTCGGATCCGGTCCGGGTCGAGCCCGGCCAGGGCGAAGGTGGCGCGGGCCAGGCCGTACCAGGTGGTGCGGCCGGAGCAGGTGCCGTGGTAGACCCCGGCCGGGGCCCGACCGGCCAGCGCCGCGTCGGCGAGCGCCATCAGCTGGGTGGCCAGGGCGTACGACCAGGTGGGCTGGCCCTGCTGGTCGTCGACCACGTCGAGGTGCTCGCGTTGCCCGGCGAGGCGGAGCATGGTCGCCACGAAATTGGGCCCGTGCGCGCCGTAGAGCCAGGCGGTGCGCACCACGTAGCCGGTTTCGGGGAGGAGTCGGACCACGGCCCGCTCTCCGGCGAGCTTGCTGCGCCCGTACGCGTTGACCGGGTCGGTCGGCGCGTCCTCGGCGTACGGGCTGGCCGCGTCGCCGGGGAAGACGTAGTCGGTGGAGACGTGCACCAACCGGGCGCCCGCCTCGGCGCACGCCCGGGCGAGGTGCGCCACCGCGTCGCCGTTGACCGCGGTGGCCGCCGCCTCGGCCTGCTCGGCGCCGTCGACGTCGGTCCAGGCGGCGGTGTTGAACACCACGTCGTGACCGGTGACGGCGGCGCGGACCGCGTCGGCGTCGGTGACGTCCAGTTCGGCGCGGGCGGCGGCGGTCACGGTGAGGTTGGCCCGGGTGTCGAGCACGGCCAGCAGATCCCGGCCGAGCATGCCGCCCGCGCCGGTGACGAGGACCCGGGTCATCCGGCCCTGGCCGCCTTGAGCGGCTCCCACCAGGCCCGGTTGTCCCGGTACCACTGCACCGTCTCGGCGAGCCCGCGGTCCAGGTCGATGCTGGGGGCGTACCCCAGCTCGGAGCTGATCTTGCTGATGTCCAGCGAGTAGCGGCGGTCGTGGCCCTTGCGGTCGGCGACCGGGACGACCCGGTCCCAGCCGGCGCCGCAGGCCTCCAGCAGCCGGCCGGTGAGCTCCTTGTTGGTCAGCTCGGTGCCGCCGCCGATGTTGTAGACCTCGCCGGCGCGGCCCTTCTGCTGGGCCAGCGCGATGCCCTGGCAGTGGTCGTGCACGTGCAGCCAGTCTCGGACGTTGTCGCCGTCGCCGTAGAGCGGGACGGTGCCGCCGTCGAGCAGGTTGGTGACGAACAGCGGGATGACCTTTTCGGGGAACTGGTACGGCCCGTAGTTGTTGGAGCAGCGGGTGACCACCACGTCCATGCCGTGGGTGCGGTGGTACGCCAGGGCGAGCAGGTCCGAGCCGGCCTTGGAGGCCGAGTACGGGGAGTTCGGCGACAGCGGCCAGGTCTCCGTCCAGGAACCCTCGTCGATCGAGCCGTACACCTCGTCGGTGGAGACGTGCACGAACCGGCCGGTGCCGTGCCGCAGCGCGGCGTCCAGCAGGGTCTGGGTGCCCAGCACGTTGGTGGTGACGAAGGGCGCGGCGCCGGCGATCGAGCGGTCGACGTGCGATTCGGCCGCGAAGTGCACGATCACCTCGTGACCGGCGACGACCTCGTCCACCAGGGTGGGGTCGCAGATGTCGCCCTGCACGAAGCGCAGCCGGGCGTCATCGCGGATCGGGTCGAGGTTGGCCAGGTTGCCCGAGTAGGTCAACTTGTCGAGGACGGTCACCGCGGCCGGTTCGAGCGCGGGCACGCCCGTGGCGCTGCCCAGGGGCCTCCCCAGCAGCATGCGTACGTACTCCGACCCGATGAATCCGGCTCCGCCGGTGACGAGGATCCTCACGGGTCCGAAAGTGTACGCGAAACGTCAGGACAGCCCGGGGATGTCGAACCGACCCCGGTGTCCGGTTCGGGGTGGTGCCGGTAGTCTCCCCGGGTGCGTGGAATCCTTCTCGCTGGTGGCACGGGGTCCCGGCTGTGGCCGATCACCCGCGCGGTGTCCAAGCAGCTGATGCCGGTATTCGACAAGCCGATGATCTACTACCCGCTGTCGACCCTGGTGATGTCCGGGGTGCGGGAGATCCTGGTGATCACCACGCCGGAGGACCAGCCCCAGTTCCACCGGCTGCTCGGCGATGGCAGCCAGTGGGGTCTGCGGCTGGAGTACGTCACGCAGGCCCGCCCGGAGGGCATCGCGCAGGCCTTCGTGCTGGGCGCGGACTTCATCGGCGACGACTCGGTCGTGCTGATCCTGGGCGACAACATCTTCCACGGCGTCGGCCTCGGCCGGCAGTTGGCGGCCAACACCGAGCTGGTCGGCGGTCGGGTGTTCGCGTACCCGGTGGCCAACCCCGAGGCGTACGGCGTGGTCGACTTCGACGCCGACGGCAAGGTGCTCTCGATCGAGGAGAAGCCGGCCCGGCCGAAGTCCCGGTACGCGGTGCCGGGGCTGTACTTCTACGACAACCGGGTGGTCGAGATCGCTCGCGGGCTGACCCCGAGCGCCCGGGGCGAGCTGGAGATCACCGCGGTCAACGAGGCGTACCGGGAGCGCGGCGAGCTCTCGGTGGCCGTGCTGGACCGGGGTACCGCCTGGCTGGACACCGGCACCTTCACCTCGATGATGCAGGCCGCCGAGTTCGTCCGGGTGATCGAGGAGCGGCAGGGCATGAAGATCGGCTGCGTCGAGGAGGTGGCCTGGCGGGCCGGCCTGATCGACGACGACCAGCTACGGGCGCTCGCCGAGCCGCTGACCAAGAGCGGCTACGGCGACTACCTGCTCGGCCTGCTGGCCGAGAAGCACGGCCAGGTGGTGACCCGATGAAGATCCGGCCGCTGAGCATCGAGGGCGCCTGGGAGATCACCCCGCAGCAGCACGGCGACCCGCGCGGGCTGTTCATGGAGTGGTACCGCGTCGACCGGCTCGCCGAGGCGGTCGGTCACCCGCTGCGGCTGGCCCAGGGCAACCTGTCGGTGTCGGCGAAGGACGTGGTGCGCGGCATCCACTTCGCCGACGTCCCGCCCGGCCAGGCCAAGTACGTCACCTGCGTACGGGGGGCGGTGCTGGACGTGGTGGTGGACCTGCGGGTCGGCTCGCCGACCTTCGGCCGCTGGGAGGGCGTCCGGCTGGACGACGCCGACCGCCGCGCGGTCTATCTCGCCGAGGGGCTGGGGCACGGCTTCTGCGCGCTGACCGACGACGCCACGCTGAGCTACCTCTGCTCCGCCACCTACAACCCGACCGGCGAGCACGCGGTGCACCCGCTCGACTCCGACCTGGCGATCGAGTGGCCGGCCGACGCGCCGCAGCTCTCCGCTCGGGACGACGCCGCGCCCACCCTGGCGCAGGCGTGCGAGTCCGGGCTGCTGCCCGACTACGAGGCCTGCCGGTCGTTCGTGGCCGGGCTGCGGCCGGACGGAATGTCGTACTCGGACGGTATTTGATCGACCGGACCGCACCTCCTGTGCTGTGACAGTGACGAACGGGGCCTCCGGGCGGCTAATGTCACATCATGGAGCGGCGAATCTTCGGCCTCGAGACCGAGTACGGCGTCACCTGCACCTACCGGGGGCAGCGACGGTTGTCCCCCGACGAGGTCGCCCGGTACCTCTTCCGCCGCGTCGTGTCGTGGGGCCGGTCGAGCAACGTCTTCCTGCGTAACGGGGCCCGGCTCTACCTGGACGTCGGGTCCCACCCGGAGTACGCCACGCCCGAGTGCGACTCGGTGGTGGACCTGGTCGCCCACGACCGGGCCGGTGAGCGGATCCTGGAGGGGCTGCTCATCGACGCGGAGAAGCGGCTGCACGACGAGGGCATCGCGGGCGAGATCTACCTGTTCAAGAACAACACCGACTCGGCCGGCAACTCGTACGGCTGCCACGAGAACTACCTGGTGTCCCGGCACGGGGAGTTCGGCCGCCTCGCCGACGTGCTGATCCCGTTCCTGGTCACCCGGCAGTTGATCTGCGGGGCCGGCAAGGTGCTGCAGACGCCGCGCGGCGCGGTCTACTGCCTGTCGCAGCGGGCCGAGCACATCTGGGAGGGCGTCTCCTCGGCGACCACCCGGAGCCGTCCGATCATCAACACCCGCGACGAGCCGCACGCCGATGCCGAGCGATACCGGCGGCTGCACGTCATCGTCGGCGACTCCAACATGAACGAGGTCACCACGCTGCTCAAGGTCGGCTCCGCCGACCTCGTGCTGCGGATGATCGAGGCCGGCGTGGTGATGCGCGACCTGTCGCTGGAGAACCCGATCCGGGCGATCCGCGAGGTGTCGCACGACATCACCGGCCGGCGCAAGGTGCGGCTGGCCTCCGGCAAGGAGGTCAGCGCGCTGGAGATCCAGCAGGAATACCTGGCCAAGGCGACCGAGTTCGTGGAGCGCCGCGGCGGCGACCAGACCGCCAAGCGGGTGGTGGAGCTCTGGGGCCGGGTGCTGCGCGCGGTGGAGACCGGCGACCTGGACCCGGTGGCCCGGGAGATCGACTGGGTGAGCAAGCTCCGGCTCATCGAGCGCTACCAGCGCAAGCACGACCTGCCGCTGTCGCATCCCCGGGTGGCCCAGATGGACCTGGCCTACCACGACCTGCGCCGCGGCCGGGGGCTCTACGGCCTGCTGGAGCGCCGTGGCGAGGTGGACCGGGTGGCCACCGACCCGGAGATCTTCGAGGCGAAGGAGACCCCGCCGCAGACCACCCGGGCCCGGCTGCGCGGCGAGTTCATCCGGCACGCCCAGGAGAAGCGGCGGGACTTCACCGTGGACTGGGTGCACCTGAAGCTCAACGACCAGGCGCAGCGCACCGTGCTCTGCAAGGACCCGTTCCGGGCGTACGACGAGCGGGTCGAGCGGCTGATCGCCAGCATGTGACGTCCCCGGCGGCCGGTGCTCCGCGCGCACCGGCCGCCGGCCCACCGGTACGCTGGCGTCGCGATGAACACTTCCGAACCCTCCGACCGCGATCGCGGCGCCGAGAAGCTGAACTGGATCGAGCGCCGCCGCGAGAAGATCCGCGCCGAGATCGCGCGCAACCGCCGTGGCGAGCACACCGTGCCGACCTGGGTGCTCGCGGTCGCGCTGGTCGCCATCGTCGGGGGCTGGCTCGCCCTCGTCTTCCTCGTCGGCTGACCTCCGGCCGCCGCTCAGCCGCCCAGGCTCGCGGCGTGCCGGCCCGCGGCCGCCGCCGTCAGGAAGTAGGCGTGGTCGGCGTCCAGGCCCCGGCCCATGGTGGACAGCTTCACCGGCAGGGCGCGCAGCGCCGCGTCCAGGCCGTCGGTGGGTACCCGGACGATTCGGTGCCGGCTGGCCAGCGGCGCGAGGGCGACGTCCACCTCGCCGGCCAGCGCCGGGTCCAGGCCGTCCGGCACCACCAGCTCCGCCGGGGCGAGGGCGACCCGGCCGTACGCGGTGAGGCTGTGGTGGGACACCCCGCGGTGGCGGGGCCGGGGATCGGCGTCGGAGATCCGCAGCGAGCCCACTGGCCGCCCGCCGAGGGTGGCCACCGCGTTGACCGCCTCGCCGACGGCGACGCCGGAGAAACCCCACCGGGTGCCGGTGCCCAGGTTGCCCGGGCCCTGGGCGACGATCGCGACGTCGGCGCGGAGCACGTGCCGGGCGGCCAGCAGCCCGCTGTGCAGCGTGCTGGCCTCCAGGTCGCCGCCGAACGCCTGGCCGACGCTGACCGTGCCGACCAGCTCGTCGCGCAGCCCGTCCAGCGTGCGGGAGAACCAGGCGGGCAGCGCCCCACCGTCGGTGAGCAGGTACGCCACCCGGGCGTCCGGCGCGTCGGTGCGGATGCCGGCCAGGATCGCCGGCAGCGCGGAGTGCAGGTCGGCGGTGACCACCGGCAGGCCGTCCAGGCTCTCCGCCGCGGCCAGCAACTGGTGGTGCGGGGAAGCCTCCTCGTCGACCCCGAGCATGATCGGCTGCAGCGGGGTGTAGCGGGCCTTGACCAGGTGGCCGGCGTCGCGGGTGTCGCCGGCCAGCGGCGGGTCCGCCGGCAGCCGGTCGGGCAGCGCGACCACCAGGGCGTACCCGCCGGTGCCGAGCCCCATCAGCAGGGCGCCGGCGTTGAGCAGCACCCGGTCGCCGGGCTCCGGGTCGCCGACCAGCTCCGGGTAGGCCAGGGCGCGCATCGTCGTACCGTCGGGCAGGGTGACGTCGAGTTCCGCCGCGCCGGCCCACCGCCGTCGTACCGCCGTGACCGTTCCGGACCGCCATCGCACCATGCCCGGCACGCTAGCCGCGACCGGCCGGTCCGCCATGGGCGGGTCCGGGACGCCGCGCCGGTCGGGACTGGCCGGGGCCGTCGACCTCCTGGTCCGCCGGTTCCTGAGTACGCCGGGCCCGGCGGCCGTCGGTGCCGGGCATCGACCGGGTCGGGTCGAGGAAGACGTACCCGATCTCCCGGTAGCGCTCGGTGAGCCGGCGCTCGGCCTCGTCGGCGGCGGCCTCGATGTCGGCGGCGGTGGCGTCGTCGCGGAAGTCGACCTTGGCGGCGACCAGGATGTCCTCCGGGCCGAGCAGCATGGTCATCAGCGTGTCGATCCGGTCGACCGTGGGCAGGCCGGCGAGTTCCCGCTCGATCTCGCGGTGCAGCCGCTCCGGCACGGACCGGCCGACCAGCAGCGAGATGTTGCTCCGCGCGAGGATCGCGGCGACCACCAGCAGCAGCAGGCCGATCGCGATGGAGGCGAGGCCGTCCCACAGCTCGTCGCCGGTCCAGTGCGACAGGCCGAGCCCGACCGCGGCGATCAGCAGCCCGGTCAGCGCGGCGGTGTCCTCCAGGAAGACCGCCTTGACGGTGGTGTCGGCGGTCAGCCGCAGGAACCGGCGCGGGGTGGTCCGCCAGCGGCGGGACTCGTTGCGCACCTGGCGTACCGCCCGGGCCAGCGACACCGACTCGATGGCGAAGGAGACCGCCAGCACGATGTACGAGACGAGGTAGTCGCCGCTGTGCCGGTGGACCAGGATGGTGGTCACGCCGTGGGTGATGGCGAAGCCCGCCCCGGCGACGAAGGTGAACAACGCGGCGAGGAACGCCCAGACGTAGCTCTCCTTGCCGTACCCGAAGGGGTGCCGGGTGTCCGCGGGCCGCGCCCCCCGACGCAGCGCCAGGTAGAGCAGCACCTCGGTGGTGGTGTCGGCGACCGAGTGGGCCGCCTCGGAGAGCATCGCCGCGGAGCCGGAGATCAGGCCGGCGACCAGCTTGGCCACCGCGATGGCGAGGTTCGCCGAGCCCGCCACCACGACCGTGCCGACGCTCTCGGTCTTGACTTCGCCTTCCGACATGCGGTCACCCTAAGTCGGTCGGGGTCGACGCCGCCGGGCGACGGCGCGCGGCGGGAACGCGGCAAGGTGTGCTGCGCGCCGCGCCCGCGTGGGTGCACGCGGCCGCCGCGCGGGCTGCTAGCGTTCAGGCGTGTCGCGCAGCCGTACCGAACGCCTGGTCAACCTGGTGATCTGCCTGCTGTCCACGCGACGGTTCCTGACCGCCGCGCAGATCGCCGCGACCGTGCCCGGTTACGAGCACGATCCGGACGACCCGAAGGAGCACGAGGCCTTCCAGCGCAAGTTCGAGCGGGACAAGGCCGAGCTGCGGGAGCTGGGGGTGCCGCTGGAGACCGGCACGGCGAGCGCCTTCGACGCTGAGCCCGGTTACCGGATCGCCCACCGGGAGTACGCGCTGCCGGACATCCCGCTCGAACCGGACGAGGCCGCCGCGGTGGGCATCGCCGCCCGGCTCTGGCGGCACGCCGGGCTGGCCGCCGCCGCCTCCTCCGGGCTGGCCAAGCTGCGCGCCGCCGGCGTGGACGTGGACCCGCAGGCCACCCTCGGCCTGGAGCCGATGGTCACCGTCGACCCGTCGTTCGCGCCGCTGACCGCCGCCGCCCGGGACCGGCGGGAGGTCAACTTCGACTACCGGGTGCCCGACCGGGACGCGCCCACCCGCCGCCGGCTGCAGCCGTGGGGCGTGGTCTGCTGGCGCGGCCGGTGGTACGTGGTCGGCCACGACCTGGACCGCGAGGCGACCCGCTGCTTCCGGCTCTCCCGCGTGGTGGGCACGGTCCGGGTGACCGGCGAGCCCGGTGGCTACGCGCCGCCGGCCGGCGTCGACCTGATCAGCCACGTGGCCCGCTGGTCCGGGCCGGTCGAGCGGACCGGCAGGGCCACCGTCCTGGCCGCCCCGGGCCGGGCCGCCGGCCTGCGGCGCTGGGCGGTGCAGAGCCTGCCCGGCCCGGACGGCGACCGGCTGGTCCTGCCGTACGCCGACCCGGACCACCTGGCCGGCCAGCTCGTCGGGTACGGCCCGGACGTGCGGGTGCTCGACCCGCCGGAGGTCCGCGACGCGGTGATCCAGCGGCTCAAGGAGATCGCCGCCCGGCACGACGATCTGGCCGTCGCCGGGGGTGCCCGGTGACCCGCCCGACCGCCCGCGGCGCCTCCCGCACCTCCGCCGACCGGCTGGCCCGGCTGCTGAACCTGGTGCCCTACCTGCTGGCCCGTCCCGGCATCGAGATCGCCGAGGCGGCCGGCGACCTGGGCGTCACCGAGCGGCAGCTGCGTGAGGACCTGGAGCTGCTCTGGGTCTGCGGGCTGCCCGGATACGGTCCTGGCGACCTGATCGACATGGCCTTCGACGGCGACCGGGTGACCATCACCTACGACGCCGGCATCGACCGGCCGCTGCGGCTCACCCCGGACGAGGCGCTCGCCCTGGTGGTGGCGCTGCGGATGCTCGCCGAGACGCCGGGGGTGGCCAACCGGGAGGCCGTTGAACGGGCCCTCGCGAAGATCGAGAACGCGGCCGGCGACCTGGTGGGCGCCCCGGTGGAGGTCCGGCTGCCCGGGGAGACCCGGCGGGTGCGGGAGCTGCGCGACGCGGTGGAGCGCCGCCGGGCGCTGCGGATCACCTACTACACCGCCGCCCGGGACGAGAGCACCGAGCGGACCATCGACCCGCTGCGGATGCTGATGGTCGACGGCCGGGCGTACGTGGAGGCGTGGTGCCGCCGCGCCGAGGCGGTCCGGCTGTTCCGGGCCGACCGGATCGACGCGGTCACCGAGCTGGACGAGCCGGCCGTGGTGCCGCCGCAGGCCCGCCCGCACGACCTCCGCGACGGGGTGTTCCGTCCCACCCCGGACCTGCCGCTGATCACCGTGCGGATCGGCCGGGGGGAGCGGTGGATCACCGAGTACTACCCGTGCGAGCGGGTGGAGGACGGCGACGGCGACCAGTGGCTGGTGTCGCTGCGGGTGACCGATCTCGGCTGGGCCCGCCGCTTCGTGCTCGGGCTCGGACCGGAGGTCACCGTGGTCGCCCCGGCGGAGCTCGCCGATCAGGTACGCGCACAGGCGGCGGCCGCGCTCGAGGCGTACGCCACCCCGCTGGGCGGCGCGGCGGAGTCGGCCGACCCGGCGGTGGAGTCCGTCACCCAGTAGGCTGACCGCCGTGGTGAAGTGGATCGTGCTCGCGGTGGTGCTGTTCGCGCTCGTCGTGCTGGCCCTGGCGGTCCGGCCGGTGCTGGCGCGGCTGCCCCGGCTGCGCCGGGCGGCGGTGGCGCTGCAGCGGCGCCAGGCCGACGCGGAGGCGCTGCGCGAGACGGCCGAGGTGCTCCAGGAGCGGGCCGAGACGCTCCAGCGGCAGGTCGAGACGACCCACCAGCGACTGGAACTGATCAAGGCCAAGCGAGGCAAGTGATCGATCGCGGTCGGTGGACCGCGCGTCCGCTGCGCCATCGGTGCCCGTTTCGCGCACGGATGGACGTGTCCAGGTGGTTGACGGGACGCTCCGAGGTGGTCAAGACTTCACCGGCCGGGACCCACCAGCAGTGGCCCGGCGGGTGGCAACGCCTCTCGACGCACGTACGATGGGCTGCGACACACCCTTCGACACAGAGCGACTGGAGCTTCCCATGGGTGCCCTCAAGCCGTGGCACATCGCCGTACTCGTGGTCGTGCTGATCCTGCTCTTCGGCGCGAAGCGGCTCCCCGACGCGGCCCGCTCGCTGGGCCGCTCGCTGCGGATCATCAAGGCGGAGACCAAGAGCCTGCACGACGACGACCGCGACCTGGCGGAGAAGGCCGACGCGCAGGCCGGCCACCAGCCGCTGCCGCCGCACGCCGGCCAGCAGCAGTACGCGCAGCCGCAGCAGCAGTACGCCCCGCAGCAGGCTCCGCAGCAGCCGGTCGCCCCGCCGGTCGACCCGGTGCAGCGCGTCCGCGACAACTGACCGAAGGGCCCGACCACCGTGGCCTTCGCGCTTCGTAAGCGCGGTCCGAGCGAGTTCGAACGGGCCGCCGATGGCTCCATGACGCTCATCGAGCACGTCCGTGAGCTGCGTAACCGACTCTTCCGCGCCTCGCTGGCGATCCTGGTCGGTTTCGGCCTCGGGATCTGGCTGGCCACGCCGGTGCGGATCCTGCTCTCCAAGCCCTACTGCGATCTGCCGCAGTCGATCGACCCGCTCACCGACAAGTGCAAATTCGTCCAGCTCGGTGTGGCCGACGTCTTCCTGCTCAACCTGAAGATCGGCCTCTGGGTCGGGTTGATCATCGCGGCCCCGGTCTGGCTCTACCAGCTCTGGGCGTTCATCGCGCCGGGCCTGCACCGGCACGAGCGTCGGTACGCGTACGTCTTCACGGCGCTCGCCGCGCCGCTGTTCGCGGCGGGCGCGGTGCTGGCGTTCTTCGTCACCACCAAGGGGCTCGAGTTCCTGCTCGACGTCTCCGGTGACGACATCGCCACCAACCTCGAGGTCACCCGCTACATCTCGTTCGTCACGAACCTGATCCTGCTGTTCGGGGTGGCGTTCGAGTTCCCGCTGATCGTGCTGATGCTCAACTTCGTCGGCCTGGCCAGCGCGAAGAAGCTGCTCAGCTGGTGGCGGGTGGCGATCTTCGTGTTCTTCGCCTTCTCCGCGGTGGTCACCCCGACGCCGGACCCGTTCGGCATGACGGCGTTGGCCATCTGCCTGTCCGCGCTGTACTTCGGCGCGGTCGGGGTCGCCTTCATCAACGACCGGCGCAAGGGCCGGGGCAAGGAGATCTACTCCGGTCTCAGCGACGACGAGGTGTCGCCGCTGAAGCTGGACGACGAGCCGGTTCCGGCCGCCTCGCGGGTCGACTTCTCCGGCCCGGTCGACGCCCCGGAACCGGTCGCCGCGCCGGCGCCGATCGAGCGCCGCTACGACGACATGACCTGACCGGCGGTTCCGGTGCCCGCGCCGGAGCGCCCGCACGAGCAGAGACGCCGTCCGTGAGGATGGCGTCTCTGCGTTTTCCGGCCGCCGACGACCTGCGGGGCGGGAGCGACCGGGCGACGGGTCGACCGGGAGGGTCAGAGCCCGCCGAGGAGCCGGTCCAGCGGTTCGGGCACCCGGTCGGGGTCGAGCGCGTCGACGAGCAGCCCGGCGTAGCGGTGCTTGCGGCCGGACCGGGTGCCGATGAAGCGGTGCAACTGGTCGGGCAGGCCGCGTCCCCGCTGTGCGGGCTGCCGCTGGAACAGGCGGAACGACGCCAGCTCACCCTGGGATTCGGCGACCCGCTCCACCCGGTCGGTGCCGAGGCAGCGGATCAGCTCGTCCTCCAGGTCGGCGACGCAGACGTGGAAGCCGCGCGCCGCCATCTCGCCGCGGGACAGGGTGCCGCCGAGGCCGGCGTCGCCGAGGGCGCGGCGGAACCAGCCCTCCTCGGCGGCGTCGCAGAGCCCCGAGATCCGGACGTCCAGGCCGCCCGGGCCGAACCGCCGCAGGAAATGGCCGACGTTCGTGGCCCCACCCATCGGCACCACGCGGACGCCCTCCGCCTCCAGTGACCGGTCGCGGCGACGCGCCAGGGTCTCGACGGCGTGCCGGTCGCTGGTCCCCTCGACGAGCACGATCGTGTGTGCCCCGGCGTCGGTGGCGAGGTCCTGGTTCATCTGCGGGTGCACCGGCGTCTCCTCCTGTCACGACGTCGGTCCGACCGTTGCAGACCCGGGTGGCGGCGGCAAGCGGATTCCGCGAGGGGCGCCCGCCTCCGTCGTCGGGGCCACTGACGTCGTACGAGGCCATCCCGCGCCGGGCCGGCGCCGGCGTTCCCCGGATCTCCGATTCCGCCCGGCGGCGGCCGGCCGTGTCTAGGCTGAAAGTCGCATCGGTACGGCTGCGTGACGCTCGACCGCCCGGCTCCCCGCAAGGGCTCATCCCGCGTGGGCGCCAACGCCAGCATGATCGGCGCCGCGTCCGGTGTCGCGAGCCGCCGGCCAACTCTGCGGGAGTGATGCGATGGCGGATACGGTCCGGAGGTTCTTCGACGACCTCGCTCGCCATGGTCATGAACGAGTGCTGCCGAAGACGACCGGCACGATCCGCTTCGACCTCACGCACGAGCGGGGCACCGACCACTGGTTCGTCTCGATCGTCGACGGCGCCGTCCGGGTCACCCGGGAGGAGCGTGACGCGGACACCGTCATTGGCGCCGAGGAGGCGTTCTTCCACCGGATGGCCCTAGGCGACGCCAGACCGTTGGCGGCGTGGTTGCGCAACGACATCACCGCCGAGGGCCACTTCCGCTTCGTCGTCCTGCTGGAACGGCTGTTCCCCGCGTCGCCCGGCGCGCGCCATCCGCGATCGCTCGTCCGCAACCGGCGGGGGCGGCGGTGAGGCCGGATCTCGTCAGGATCCTCGACGGGAACATGTTCGTGTTGAGCGACGGCAGCGGCGACGTGGAGGCGTCGCCGACGAACCCGTGCGGGTTCTTCGACTTCGACACCCGGTTCCTGTCGCTGTGGCTGCTGACCGTGAACGGGGAGCGCTTGAGCCCCCTCGCCATCGACGACGCGCACTACTTCGAGGTGCGGTTCTTCCTGGTGCCGGGCACGCCGACGCACTACGTGGACGCCAAGGCATCGGTCATCCGGGAACGGTCGATCACCGCCGGCACGTTCGAGGAGCGGCTGACGATCATCAACCACGACGCGGACCCGGTCGACTACACGGTGCGGGTCGACGCGGACAGCGACTTCGCCCCGGTGACGGCGGTCGAGCAGCGGCGGGAGCCGGTGGGCCGGATGGACCGCCGGGTCGAGCGGCGCTGCCTGCGCCTCGGATACCAGCGGGAGAAGTTCCGGCGGGAGACCGTGATCTCGGTGGCCGACCCGGCCGAGGTCGACGAGCACGGGCTGACCTTCCGGTTCCGTCTCGACCAGCGGGAGTCCTGGACGACGGTGATCCGGATCGAGACGGCGGTGCTGCGCCCCGACGGGCAGGATGTCCGCAAGCGGCTGCACCGCCGCCATCGGCGGTCCAGGTCGGAGCTGCGGCACGATCTCGACCGCTGGCTGGCCAAGGCCCCGCGCCTGAGCTGCAACTGGGAGACGATGACCGCCACCTACCGGCGCAGCCTGGTCGACCTGGCCGGTCTGCGCTACTCCCCGCTGACCCTGCCGGACGAGGCGATGCCGGCCGCCGGACTGCCGTGGGGCGCCACGATCACCGGTCGCGACAGCATCCTCACCAGCCTGCAGGTGCTGCCCGTCGCGCCGGAACTCGCGGTGGCGACGCTGCGCATGCTGGGGATCGACCAGGGTGCGGTGCTGGACGACTTCCGGGACGAGGAGCCGGGCAAGATCCTGCGGGAGTTCCGCTACGGCGAGCCGGCCGCGTTCGAGGAGAAACCGGTGTCCCCGTACTACGGCAGCGCGGACGTCACCCCCCTCTACGTCATCCTGCTCGACGAGTACGAGCGGTGGACCGGGGACGTCGCCCTCACCCGGGAGCTCGAGGACGAGGCGCGCGCCGCGCTGCGCTGGATCGACGAGTACGGCGACATCATGGGCGACGGGTACGTCTGGTACCAGCGCCGCAACGAGCTGACCGGCCTGGAGAACCAGTGCTGGAAGGAGTCCGCCGACGGGGTCTCCTACCGCGACGGCCGGCTCCCCGGCCTGCCCCGCGCCACCTGCGAACTGCAGGGGTACGCCTACGACGCCAAGCGGCGCGGCGCCCGGCTGGCCCGGGAGTGCTGGGGCGATCCGGCCTACGCCGACCGGTTGGAGCGGGAGGCGGCCGACCTGAAGCGGCGGTTCAACGAGGACTTCTGGATCGAGGACGGTGGTTACTACGCGCTCGCCCTCGACCCCGACGGCGGCCAGGTGGACGCCCTGTCGTCCAACATCGGCCACCTGCTCTGGAGCGGCATC
This sequence comes from Micromonospora sp. DT47, assembly GCF_049844475.1. Lineage (NCBI taxonomy): Bacteria > Bacillati > Actinomycetota > Actinomycetes > Micromonosporales > Micromonosporaceae > Micromonospora > Micromonospora sp. DT47. Next base: position 149,099 of record NZ_JBNCLC010000009.1, read on the forward strand.
GTCGACGAGTCCCGGGCGGCCGCGGTCGTCGGACATCTGCTCGGCCCCCGGCTGTTCACCGGATGGGGCGTGCGCACCCTGGCAGCGGGGGAGGGCCGGTACAACCCGCTGGGCTACCACGTCGGCACGGTCTGGCCCTTCGACAACGCGCTCATCGCCTGGGGCCTGTGCCGGTACGGCTTCCGCCGCGAGGCCGGCGCCATCGCCGAGGGCATCATCGACGCCGCCCGGTACTTCGACGGGCGGCTGCCGGAGGCGTTCGCCGGGTTCGACCGCGAGCAGACCGGCTACCCCGTGTCGTACCCGACGGCCAACAGCCCGCAGGCGATGGCCACCGGGGCGCCGATCCTGCTGCTGCGTACCCTGCTGGGCCTGGAGCCGTACGGGAATCACCTGGTGGTGGAGCCGGCGCTGCCGGCCAGGTTCGGCCGGATCGAGCTGCTCGACATCCCCGGCAGGTGGGGCCGGATCGACGCCATCGCCACCAGCCGTTGACTGGCGCCGGCTGGTGGGCCGGCGCGGCGACGGCCGCCCCTACGCGGCGACCGCCTGACGACGCCGGATCCGCTCCGCACGGTCCCGGTCGCGGCCGCCGGGACGGTCAGAGCACCTGGGAGAGGAAGCGGCGCAGCCGCGGGTGCTCCGGCGCCTCGAAGATCGCGGCCGGTTCGCCGGCTTCCAGGACCACGCCGTCGTCCATGAAGGCGACGGTGTCGGCGACCTCGCGGGCGAAGCCCATCTCGTGGGTGACCACCACCATCGTCATGCCGGCGGCCGAGAGGTCGGCCATCACCGCCAGGACGCCCTTGACCAGCTCGGGGTCGAGCGCGGAGGTGGCCTCGTCGAAGAGCATCACCTGCGGTTGCAGGGCCAGCGCGCGGGCGATCGCGACCCGCTGCTGCTGCCCGCCGGAGAGGTGCGCCGGGCGGGAGTCGGCCTTGGCGGCCAGCCCGACCAGCTCCAGCTGGGCCCGGGCCAGCTGGGCGGCCTCGTCCTCGGGCAGCTTCCTGATCTTCCTCAGCGCCAGGGTGATGTTGCGCAGCACGCTCATGTGCGGGAAGAGGTTGAACTGCTGGAACACCATGCCGACCCGCTGGCGCAGCGCGTCCGGGTCGTCGCGCAGCACGCTGCGCCCGTCGAGCAGCACGTCGCCGCGGTCCGGTTCGATGAGCCGGTTGATGGTGCGCAGCAGGGTGGACTTGCCGGAGCCGGACGGGCCGATCACGCAGGCGGTGCCGCCGCGGGCGACCTCCAGGTCGGCGCCGCGCAGCACCCTGTTGGCGCCGAAGGCCAGGTGCACGTCCCGGACGCTCAGGCTGACCGAGGTGGTGGTGGCGGTGGCGGTCATCGCGGGTCCTTCCGGGTCGGCGCGGTGGTCTCCGGGGGCAGGGCGGTCTCGCCGGCCAGGGCCAGCCCGCCGTCGTCGGAGGGGTTGACGGCGACCGCGCGGCCCTGGCGCAACCTCCGGTCGATCCAGTTCACCGCGTGGGTCAGCGGCACGGTGAGCGCCAGGTAGAACAGGCCGGCCAGCAGCAGGGCGGACTCGTTGCCGGTGGTGGCCGCGTAGTCCTGGCCGATCCGGAACAGTTCCCGCTGGCTGGCCACCAGGCCGAGGAAGTAGACCAGGCTGGAGTCCTTGATCAGGGCGATCAGCTGGTTGACCCAGGCCGGCAGCACCCGGCGTACGCCCTGCGGGACGATCACCAGGCGCATCGCCTCGCCCCAGGAGAAGCCGAGCGCCCGGGCGCCCTCCAGCTGGGCGGCCTCCACGCTCTGGATGCCGGACCGGAAGATCTCACCGATGTACGCGGCGGCGATCAGCGACAGCGCCAGGATGCCCAACGGGTACGGGTTGGGCCCCCAGACCTCCATGCCGAGCGGCGCCAGGCCGACGCCGATGAGCAGGATGGTCGCCGCGGCCGGCAGGCCGCGGAAGATGTCGGTGTAGACCCGGGCCGGCCAGCGCAGCCACCGGGTACGGGAGATGCCGGCGATGGCCAGCAGCATCCCGAACAGCGAGCCGAGCAGGGCGGCGGTGACCGCCAGGATCATCGTGTTGGGCAACCCGACGGTCAGCATCTCGGGCAGTGCCTCGCGCATCGAGTCCCAGTCGAAGAAGGTCTCCCACAGGGTGCTCCACGTGTCCATCAGTCGTTCACCGTCCGCCCCGCTCGCTCGTCATCCGTACCGGTCAGGAAGAGGCCGACGCCGACGGCGCCGCCACCGTGCCGCTGCCGGGCGTGAAGTCGGCCGGGATCGGGCGGCCCGGGTAGTACTGGGCCTGCAGCCGGCTCCAGGTGCCGTCGGCGATGACCTGGTCGAGGCCCTTGTTCAGCGCCTCGCGCAGCTTGTCGTTGCCCTTGGCCACGGCGTACGCGGTCGGGGCGGGGCTGAGCTGCTTGGCCGCCACCTTGATCTTGCCGCCGCTGTCGGCGGCGGACTTGTCGCCGATCTCGGCCGGGGCGATCCACGCGTCGGCGGTGCCGGCCTTGAGCTGGTTGAGCGCGCCGTTGTAGTCGGGCACCCGGACCGGGTTCAGGTTCTTGCCGGTGGCGTAGTCGTCCTGGACAGTGCCCTGCACGACGACCACCCGCTTGCCGGCGAGCTGATCGAAGCTGGTGATCGAGGAGCCGGCCGGCACGTCGAGTCCGAAGTAGCCGAAGTCGTAGCCGTTGCCGAAGTCGACGGTCTTCTTCCGCGCCTCGGTGATGGTGATCGAGGAGCTGCCCACGTCGAACTTGTGGTTGTTGACCTGGGAGAGCAGCGCGGAGAAGTCGGTACCGACGAACTCCACCTTCAGGCCGATCTTGCCGGCCGCGGCGGTGAGCAGGTCGTTGTCGAAGCCGGTGAACGTGCCGTCCTTGAGATACACGTTCGGCGGCGCGTCGGTGAGCGTGCCGGCCCGCAGCACGCCCGGCTGCAGCAGCTCGTACGGGTTGTCGGCGGCGCTGGTGGAGTCGTCGCCGCAGGCGGTCAGCGTGGTGGCCGCGAGGACGGCGGCGGCGCCGAGCGCGGCAACCTTGGACAGGGCAGGAATGATTCGCACGGGTTTCTCCGGGGTGATCGGTCGGCGGGCGCGAGGGCACGCCGCGAGACGGTGCGCCCGGTGGGCACACACCGCTGGAGTGGTTCGAGGAAGGGTGTCGTCTAGTGCGCGGCGGGGCGGCGACAGGCGTCGCTGCATACCCGCATCAGGTCGACGTGGCGCCGCTTGACCAGCGCGACGCCGGTCATTCGCCGGTACGACGGGGCCGCGCAGGCGGCGCCGGGAACGGGCGGTGCGCAAAAGTGAGCAGACATGGTTCTCCTGGGTCAGTGCTGACCTGGGAACCAGGCCACGCTTGCACCGGTGCTGCACCGGTGCCTGGTCTTCACCCGGAGCACCCCACCGTGGAGGAGGGTTGCCGGCCAGCGAGCCGGGGCTTGATGCTGGCGCTCATGACCTGCCGCAAAGGCTAGCAGCACCGCCCGGCCGATCGTCCAGCCGTTATGACGGCCCTCACGTCCGCTCCTTACCGAGCCGCCCTCGCGGCCGCAGCCGGCCGTTCGGCCCGGTCGCGTCGTACCCATCGAGCGATCCCACGGTTGCCTCGATGATCAAGAATGCCGGTCATGACCGCCCCCCTCGATGGCCGCCCCGCTCGCGCGCCGGTCGGGCCGCCGCTGGTTCCTCCTCGCCGCCCTTGCCCGAGCCGTTCGCCGCCGCGCTCGCCGACGCCGACCGCGGCCTGGCCCGGAGTGAGCTCTCCGTGCCCGTCGAGGACCTGGAGAAGCTGATCGGCCGGCGCCCGACCTCGCTCGCCGCGGCGGTCCGCGCGCCGCTCTGACCGGGTACGCCCCGCCTCGGGCCGCCCCGGGCGGGGCGATAACCCGTCGAGCGCGACCGCTTCGATGCGCCAGAATGGCGGCGTGGAACAACGGGCGCTGGTACGGCTGAGCAAGCGGATGTCCCTGGCGCTGCGCCACGAGCCCGGACGCTTCGGCCTGACCCCGGACCACGGGGGCTGGGTCACCGTGGCCGACCTGCTGACCGCCCTGCGGGTCGGGCGGCCGGCACTCGACCAGGTGGTCGCCGGCAACGACAAGCAGCGCTTCGCCGTCGAGCGGGGCGCCGACGGGGTCGAGCGGATCCGGGCCAGCCAGGGCCATTCCTACCCGGTCGACCTGGGACTGACCCCGACGCCGCCCCCGCCACGGCTCTACCACGGCACCGGCGCCGCCGCGCTCGACTCCATCCGGGCCACCGGCCTGCACCGGGGCGGGCGGCACCACGTACACCTCTCACCCGACGTGGAGACGGCCCGGCGGGTCGGCGCCCGCCGGGGCGGCGCGGTGGTGGTGCTCACCGTGGACGCGGCGGCGATGGCCGACGGCGGGCATGTCTTCTACCGCAGCGCCAACGGCGTCTGGCTCACCGAAGCGGTGCCGTCCGCCTACCTGAACTGAGCACGCGATGTCCTGGGTGGTACCGACGCTGGTCTGCTGAGCACCAGCGTGCTCGGCTCGCTCACCGCGTGCGGCGGTTCGGGTCCCGGCGCGCCGGCCGTCCGCGCGGGCGCTGGCCCGCGTCGGGCGGAACGGGTGCTACGCCAGCCGGATGTCGTCCCCGTCGTGCAGATGGCCGAGAACGCCTTGATGCTGCCCTCGGTCGGCTGGGTCACCACGACTCCCTGGGCGGCGAAGAGGGCGATCCGCCACGCGGAACCGGCGCGCGCCGGGCCGGTCCGGTCCACGCCGGACGGGGTACGCGGTCACCGCCCGTTGCCGCTATCGTGGCGGCGGTGCCCAGCGCCGCGGATCGTCCCCTGCTCTTCCTCGACGTCGACGGGCCGCTCATCCCGTTCGGCGCCCCGTCGCCGGCCCGTCCGGGCGGGCGCGAACCGGCGCCGGCGCTGCGCGGGAACCCGCTGCTGGCCCGGCTCGATCCGACGCACGGTTCCCGGTTGTGGGCGTTGCCCTGCGACCTGGTCTGGGCGACTACGTGGATGGCGGACGCGAACGTGGTGATCGGTCCGCTGCTGGGCCTGCCCGAGCTGCCGGTGGTGGACTGGCCGGACGCGGACCGGGAGGACGGTGGCCCGCACTGGAAGACGCGGGGTCTGTGCGACTGGGCGGCGGGCCGGCCGTTCGTCTGGGTCGACGACGAGATCACCGAGGCGGACCGCGCCTGGGTGTCCGCTCATCATCCCGGGCGGGCCCTGCTCCATCGCGTCGACCCGCAGCGCGGCCTGACCGAGGGGGACTTCACCGTCATCGGCCGGTGGCTGGCGCGCCGGTGACCGCGCCGGCCGGCCTCGCGCCGGGCCGCCACCGGCCGGATGCCGGCCGTCCCGGTCCGGGCCGGTCGCAACGGCCCGTCCCGGCTCCGGCCGGTCGGGGTTAAAGGCGCCGCTGCCGACCTACTTCGGCCTGTGCTTGGTTCATGGCATTAATCGTGGCGTTGATGCATCCTGGGAGTGGCCGCCGGTCGGTGGCGCCCAGGGAGAGGACCACGGCGGACATGGACGCCAGACGCACCACCGTGCGCGACATGCGCCGGGCCAACCGCTCGGTGCTGCTCACCCGGATCTGGTTGGACGGCCCGCTCAGCCGCTACGAGCTGGGGCAGAGCACCGCGTTGAGCCTGGCCAGCGTCAGCAACCTGGTCGGCGAGATGATCGACGAGGGCGTCGTCGAGGAGGCCGGCTTGGTCGAGTCGGACGGCGGTCGCCCCCGGGTGCTGTTGCGCGTCGCCCCCGGCTACGGCTACCTGGTCGGCGCGGACGTCGGCGAGACCCGGGTGCAGGTCGAACTCTTCGACCTGGCGATGACCGCGCTGGCCAAGGCGGAGTACCCGATCGCCGCGGCCGAGCCCGACCCGGACGACGTGGTGGCCAGCCTGCTGCACGGGCTGCACGCGGTCGTCGACCAGGCCGGTGTCGACCCCGCCGCGGTGCTCGGCTTCGGCGTAGCGGTGTCCGGGACGGTGGAACGCACCGCCGACGGGGTCGTGTACGCCCAGACGCTCGGCTGGGACGGCGTCCCGCTGGGCGCCATGCTGCGGGCCGGCACCGACATCCCGGTGCACCTCGACAACGGCGCGAAGACCCTCGGTCAGGCCGAGATGTGGTTCGGCGCCGGCCGGGGCGCGCGGCACGCCGTCATCGCCCTGGTCGGCTCCGGGGTCGGCGCCTGTGTGGTCGCCGACGGCGTCGGCTACCGGGGCGCGCACAGCAGCGCCGGCGAGTGGGGCCACACCACCATCGTGTACGGCGGGCGCCGCTGCCGCTGCGGCAACCTCGGCTGCCTGGAGGCGTACGTCGGCGCGGAGGGGGTGCTGGACCGGTTCCGGCAGGCCAACCGGGGGCGCCCGGCGGCCGGCGGCGACGAGGAGAGCGCCTTCGGCGAACTGCTGCGCTCCTCCACCCGGACGGCCGGGAAGGTGCTCGACGAGACGGTCGGCTACCTGGGCGCGGGGGTGGCGACGCTGGTCAACCTCTTCAACCCGGAGCGGGTGGTGCTCGGCGGTTGGGCCGGCCTGGCGCTGGGCGGGCGGTACCTGCCGCAGATCCGCGAGGCCACCGCGCGGCACGCGCTGCGGCAGCCGTACGCGCAGACCTCGATCGAGCTGTGCCAGCTCGGACCGGACGCGGTCGCGATGGGCGCGGCCACCCTGCCGATGGCCCGGCTGCTGCGCGACGGGGGCGTGCCGCGCGGCGGCGCCCCCCGGGTGGCCGCGACACCGCTGCCGCGTCCGGCGCGCCGCCCGCGGTCGCAGGCCCGCTGAGCCGCCGCATCCTGCGCGCCGCCCGCGGTACCGGGCCCGCTGAGCCGCCGCGCCTCGCATCCGGCCAGCCGGGGTACCCGCCCGACGGCGGCCCCGGCCGGCGAGCGGAGCGTCGCCGGCCGGGAGGAGATGGGGCGGCAGGGGAGAGGGCATGCGGCGGCGGCCGCCCGGGGTGTCCGGACGGCCGCCGCGCGCGGGGTCAGCGGTTGCCGCGTACCCGCCGGACGGTGTCGCTGTACCACAGGGCGCTGCGCTTCGGGATGCGCCGCTGGGTGTCGTAGTCGACCCGCACGATGCCGAACCGCTTGTCGTAGCCGTACGCCCACTCGAAGTTGTCCAGCAGCGACCAGGCGAAGTAGCCGCGCACGTCGGTTCCCGCCTGCCGGGCCCGGGCCACCGCGCGCAGGTGCTCGGTCAGGTACGCCACCCGGTCGTCGTCGGCGACGAAGCCCTCGGCGTTCGGCCGGTCGTCGAACGCCGCGCCGTTCTCGGTGATCACCAGCGGCACGCCCGGATAGTCGTGGCTGAGCCGGACCAGCAGGTCGGTGAAGGAATCCGGGACGATCTCCCAGTCCATCGCGGTGCGGGGCAGGTCCCGGCGGACCACCCGGCGCACCGGGCGGCCGTCGGCGTCCTCCGGCCGCCCGTCGGCGTCCACTCCGGAGAAGAGCTGACCGAAGTAGTAGTTGACGCCGAGCACGTCGAACGGGGTGGAGATGACGGCCAGGTCGTCGTCCTCGACCGGGATGCGTATGCCCTCGCGGGCCAGGTCGGCCACCACGTCCTCCGGATACCGGCCGTGCACCAGGGGATCGAGGTAGAGGCGGTTGCCCAGCCCGTCGGCGGCGCGGGCCGCCTCCCGGTCCGCCGGGCTGTCGGTGGCCGGGTCGGCGGTCGCCAGGTTGACGGTGATGCCGAGTTCCACCGGCCGGGTGGCCGCCGCCCGCAGCCGTCGGACCGCCAGCCCGTGGCCGAGCAGCAGGTGGTGCGCGGCGGCGATGCCGTCGCCCAGGTTCCGCCGGCCGGGGGCGTGCGCCCCGTAGGCGTAGCCGAGCATGGCCGAGCACCACGGCTCGTTCAGCGTGGTCCAGGTCCGCACCCGGTCACCGAGAGCGTCGAAGACCAGCTCGGCGTAGTCGGCGAACCGGTACGCGGTGTCCCGGACGGGCCAGCCGCCGGCGTCCTCGAGTTCCTGGGGAAGGTCCCAGTGGTAGAGGGTCACCCAGGGGTCGATGCCCCGGCCGAGGAGTTCGTCGACGAGCCGGTCGTAGAAGGCGAGGCCGGCGGCGTTGGCCGGGCCGCGGCCGCCGGGCTGCACCCGGGGCCAGGCGACGGAGAAGCGATAGGTGTCCAGGCCCAGGTCGGCGATGAGGCCGACATCCTCGGGCATCCGGTGGTAGTGGTCGCAGGCCACGTCACCGGTGTCCCCGCCCGCGACCGCGCCGGGGACCCGGCAGAAGGTGTCCCAGATGGACGGTGTCCTGCCGTCCTCGGCGACCGCTCCCTCGATCTGGTACGACGAGGTCGCCACCCCCCATCGGAACGTCGGCGGCAGGGTGTCGATCGGGTCGGCCTGACCGGCCGTCGCCGGGATGGTGAGGTCGGTGTCCATGGTTCTCCTCGCGATCGCGGGTGGTCGGTCAGAAGCGGAGGGGGCGGGCCGGCTCACCGGGGGACCGGCTCGGCGACGGGATGCAGCCAGCAGGCGACGGCCCGCCCCGGTCCGTCGTCGGCGGGTGGGCCGAGCGGCGGGAGCCGGGTGTCGCAGGGGTCGAACGCCCGGGGGCAGCGGGGGTGGAACGCGCACCCGGTGGGCATGGCCCGCAGGTCCGGCGGGGAGCCGGGGATGCCGGTCAGCTCCCGCCGCGGGCCCCGCAGGGCGGGGAAGGAGTGCAGCAGCCCGTCGGTGTACGGATGCAGGGCGTGCCGGTACAGCTGGGCGGTGGGCGCCTGCTCGACGATCCGGCCGCCGTACATGATGGCGATCCGGTCGGAGAACTCGACCAGCAACGACAGGTCGTGGGTGATGAACAGCACCGCGAAGCCGAGCCGCTGGCGCAGCTCGGCGAGCTGGCCGAGGATCTGCCGCTGCATCACCACGTCCAGCGCGGTGGTCGGCTCGTCCATGATGACCACCTGCGGCTCCAGCGCCAGCGCCACGGCAATCATCACCCGCTGCCGCATCCCGCCGGAGAGCTGGTGCGGATAGCTGTCCAGCCGGTCGGCTGAGATGCCGACCAGCCGCAGCAGCTCCCGAGCCCGGTCGAGCCGGGCGGCGGCGGTGGTACGCGGCTCGTGCGCCTTGATCACGTCGAGCAGCTGGGTGGAGACCTTGTGCACCGGGTTGAGCGAGTTCATCGCGCCCTGGAAGACGATGGAGGTCTCGGCCCAGCGGAACGCCCGCAGCCGGGCGGGGGAGAGCGACAGCACGTCGATCGGTTCGCCGCCGACCGGGTGGTAGATCACCTCGCCGCCGCTGACCACGCCGGGCGGGGGGAGCAGCCGGGTCAGTCCGTACGCCAGGGTGGACTTGCCGCTGCCGCTCTCCCCGGCCAGCCCCAGCACCTCGCCCCGGTGCAGGGTCAGGTCGACGTCGCGGACGGCGTGCACCGCGGCGTCGCCGAGCCCGTAGTCGACGCGGAGCCCGCGGATCTCCAGCACCGGATCGCTCATGGCGCGACCTCCTCTCTGGGGGCCGGCACCGGACGGGCCGGCGCCAGCACGGGGGTGAAGCCGACCCGCATCCGTACGGTGCGGCCGTCGGCGGTGCGGATCCGGGTCTTGCCGGCGCTGCGCAGCCGGGGGCTGACGAACTCGTCGATGCCGAAGTTGATCAGGGCGAGGGCGGTGCCGAGCAGCGCGATGGCCAGCCCGGCCGGGACGAACCACCACCAGGCGCCCTGGGCCAGGGCCTGCTGGCCCTGGGCCCAGAACAGGATGGTGCCCCAGTTCCAGGACGAGGTCGACGAGATGCCGATGAAGGCCAGGGTGATCTCCGACATGACCGCGAAGATGACGGTGCCGACGAAGCCGGACGCGATGATCGCGGTGAGGTTGGGCAGGACCTCGAACAGGATGATCCGCCAGGTCCGCTCGCCGGTGGCCCGCGCCGCCTCCACGTAGTCGCGGCGCCGCAGCGACAACGTCTGCGCGCGCAGCACCCGCGCGCCCCACGCCCACGAGGTGAACCCGATGATGAGCGCGACCAGCGTGTCGCTGGCCTGCTCGACGATCGACGTCACGATGATGATCAGCGGCAGCGCGGGAATGACCAGGAACACGTTGGACAGGGCCGACAGGCCCTCGTCGGCCGCCCCGCCGATGTAGCCGGCCGTCACGCCGATGAGGATGGACAGGATCGTCGCCAGCACGCCGGCGATCAGGCCCACGACCATCACGCCGCGCGCGCCCACCAGGATCTGGCTGAAGATGTCCTGACCCAGATGGGTCGTGCCGAACCAGTGCGTGGTCGACGGCGGCTGGAGGACGTCGCCGCTGCGCGCGCCCGGGTCGTACGGCGCCACCCACGGCCCGATGACCGCGAAAAGGCAGTAGACGGCCAGGATGACCAGGCCGGTCGCGGCCTTGGCATTGGCCACGAACCGGAACCGGCGCCGCTTCGCCCGGCCCGGCGCGGCCGCTGGCTGGGCCATCGCCCCCTGACCGGGGATGACCTGCTCGATGCTCGACGGTGAGATTGTCATCGCTCAGCTCTTTCGGGTCCGCGGGTCGAGAAGCAGGTACGCGACATCGGCGAGCAGGTTCGCCACCAGCACGGAGATCGTGATGATCAGGAAGATCCCCTGCATCAGCGGGTAGTCCTTGGCGCCCACCGCCTGGAAGAGCTGGTAGCCGAGACCCGGGTAGGAGAAGACGATCTCCACCAGCAGCGTGCCGCCGACGATGAACCCGAGCGACAGGGCGAAGCCCGAGACGTTGGGCAGCAGCGCGTTGCGGGCGGCGTAGCTGAGGGCCACCCGGCGCTCCGACAGCCCCTTCGCGTGGGCGACCGTGATGTAGTCCTCCGACGAGACGGTGACCATCATGTTGCGCATGCTGAGGATCCACCCGCTCATCGAGGAGACCAGGATGGTGGCGGCAGGCAGGATGCTGTGCTGGATCGCGCTCGGGATGAAGTATTGGTCGAACGCCGGCACGAGACCCGGCTCGTAGCCGCCGGAGGACGGGAAGAAGCTTCCCGGGCCGGCGAACAGGGCGATGGCGACGAGGCCCAACCAGAAGTACGGGACCGAGGACAGGAACGTCGTGGCCGGCAGCAGTCCGTCGACCCACGAGCCGCGCCGCCAGCCGGCGCCGACGCCGAGCGCGGTGCCGAGCAGGAAACTGATGATCGTGGTGATGCCGACCAGGCCGACGGTCCACGGCAGGCTGTCGCCGATCACCGTCGACACCGGCGCCGGGAAGAAGGTGAAGGACAGCCCCAGGTCACCGTGGAGGAGTTGCCCCCAGTAGTCGAGGTACTGCTCCCAGACGTTCTCGTTCTCGTCCAGCCCGAACAGCACGCGCAACGACTGGATGGCGTCGGCGCTGATCCGGCCCTGGTTGCGCGAGATGAGGGACTGGACCGGGTCGCCCGGGACCATCCGCGGGATGAAGAAGTTGAGCGTGATCGCCGCCCACGCCGTGAACAGGTAGAAGGCCATGCGCTGCAGCAGGAATCTCATCGTGCCTCCCCCAGCGTGGCGGTGTCTTCCCGCTCGACCAGCGCCGGGGGTGGCGGCACGGCCGGGTCGGCGTCGGGAGCGGCGGAGCCGGGGGCGTCGGCGGCGACGGTGGCCGGATCATAGAGCCAGCACGCCGCCCAATGGCCGGGCCGGTCGCCGATGCTCAGCCGCGGCGGCAGGTCCGCGGTGCAGCGCCGCATGGCGTGCGGGCACCGGGGGTGGAACCGGCAGCCGGCGGGCGGGCTGATCAGGCTCGGCGGCTCGCCGTGGCCGCGGTCTTTCCCGGCGGCCTCGTCGATGCCGGCGCCGTCGCCGGTGATGCGCTCGGGGTCCGGTGCCGACTCGGTGAGCAGCCGGGTGTACGGGTGGGCCGGGTTCTGGGTGATGGTCTCACTGTCGCCGCCCTCGACCATGCGGCCGGCGTACATCACGATCGTCTCGTCGGCGAAGTAGCGGGCCGAGGCGATGTCGTGCGTGATGTAGAGGATGGCGAGGTTGAGCCGCTTCTTGAGGTCCTGCAGCAGGTTGAGCACGCCGAGGCGGATCGAGACGTCGAGCATGGACACCGGCTCGTCGGCGAGGAGCACCTCCGGGTCGGCGCCGAGCGCCCGGGCGATGGCGACCCGCTGCCGCTGGCCGCCGGAGAGCTCGTGCGGGAACACGTCCAGGAAGCGCTCGGGCGGGGTGAGGCTGACCCGGGTGAGCAGATCGGCGAGGGCCTTGTCCAGATCCTCTCCGCTGCGCCCCGCGTTGCCGTGGATCCGTAGCGATCGGGTGAGGTGGTAGCGGACGGTGTGGACCGGGTTCAACGACGCGTACGGGTCCTGGAGGATCAGCTGGACACGTCGCACGTACGACCGGAACGCACGACCGCCGCGCACCCTGGTCGACGTGCCGTGCAGGCGGATGTCGCCGGCGGTGCGGGGGTAGATCTGGGCCAGCAGCCGGGCCACGGTGGACTTGCCGGAGCCGGATTCCCCGACCAGCGCGGTCACCCGGCCGCGACGCAGCGCGAACGATGCGTCGTCGACGGCGTGCACGACTGCCGGCGTCCGGGAGAAGAGGTCACGCAGCCGTCTGCGGACGGGGAAGTGCTTGGTCAGGCCGACGGCCTCCAGCACCACCTCGTCAACCGGCGCCGCCGCGCTCTCGCTCAACGTCATGCCGAGTTCCTGTCTGGGGTTGCCATGTCACCGAGGGGCGACGGGTACCAGTCTGAGTGTGGGTTCCGCCTCCCCGGCCGACCGCGGCCGACCGGGGAGGCGGTGCCGGGGGTCAGCTACCGGCGGGCTTGAGGTGCAGGACCACGTCCAGCGCGTTGGGCTGGGTGGGCTGCATGGCGCCGTACGGGTTCGAGTCGTCGGGCCAGCCGGTCCAGTTCTTCGTGCTGTACGCGCCACCGATGTTGTCCGCGCCGACCGGGATCATCGGCATCTGTTCGACGAAGACCTTCTGCAGCGTGTTCATCGCGGCGGTACGGGCGGCCTCGTCGGTGGCGTTCGCGTAGGCCTTCAGCGCCTCGGTCGCCTGGGGGTTGTTGAAGCGGCCGAAGTTGCCGGCGGGGGAGGCGGTGCCGATCGGCTTCAGCTGCCCGCCGTCCATGATGGTCCGGTAGATGTCGTACGGCGTCGCGCCGCCCTCGGTCCACCGGAAGGTCGCCTCGAAGTTGCCCTGCTCGACGTTTCGGAACCAGGCGTCCTGGTTGGCCTTGTCGATCGTCGCGGCGATGCCGATCTTCGACAGGTTGTCCTTCACGATCTCGAGGCTGGTCTGGTAGTCGGACCACCCGGCCGGGTCGGTCAGCTTGACCGTGACAGCCTTGCCGGTCTTGTCCTTGAGGGTGTTGCCGTCGAGCTTGTAGCCGCCGCCGGTGAGCAGCGCCTTGGCGCCGTCGACGTCGACCTTGTGCTCCTGGCCCTTGAACTCGGGCGCGATGAACGAGTCACCGGCCGGACTGGGCAGACCGGTCACGCTCTTCACCAGCGGGTGGAAGTACCCGGCCTCCGCCGTGGTGAAGATGTCCTGGCGGTCGATGACCATGTTCATCGCGCGGCGCAGTGCCGGGTCGTCGAACGGCTTCTTCGTGGTGTTGAGGTAGAGGCCGTGGATGCCCAGGATCGCCGGCGCCCACACCTTGTGGTGGGCCTGGTCCTTGGCCACGAAGACGGCCTGGTAGTTGGGGATGAAGACGAAGCTCCACTCCGACTCGCCGTTGGCGAGGGCGGTGGTCTGCGCGCTGTTGTCGGTGTACGACGTGAAGCGCAGCTCCTTGACCTTCGGCAGGTCCTGCCAGTAGCCGCTGCCGCGCACCGTCAGGGTCGTGGTGGCCGGGGTGAACGACTTCAGGGTGTACGGGCCGCTGCCGACCGGCTGCTTGACGGGGTCGGTCGTCGGGTCGCTGATCTTCTCCCAGAGGTGCTTGGGCACGATCGGCACCCGCCACAGCACCTTCTGCTGGTTGACGAACTGCGGGCTGGCCATCTTGATCGTGACCTCGTTGCCGCTGGCGGTCGCGTCCGTGTAGGGCACGCCCTGGTCGTTGAGCGCCGGGTACTTCTTGACCAGGTTGTAGGTGAACGCGACGTCCTCGGCCGTGACCTTCTGCCCGTCCGACCAGGTGGCGTTGTCGCGAATGGTGACCTTGACCGAGGTGTAGTCCGGCGACCACTCGGCCTTGGTCGCCAGCCACGGCTTGAACGGGTCGGCCGGCTTGACCGGATTCCACATCATCAAGGGCTCGAAGATCTGCCAGCGGTAGCCCAGCGAGGCCGCGGCGGACGTGGTGAGGAACGGGTTGTTGTTCTCCGCCTGCGGGCCGTTCGGCATGCCGACGTTCAGCACGGTGGCCGCCTGGCCGTTCTTCTTGTTGGCGTTCGGGCTGTCGCCACACGCCGCGAGCGCGGTGGCCATCGCGCCGGCCAGCGCGACGGCGAGGAACTGCCTTCTTCTCATGGAGGTCTCCCTCGGTGCTCCCGCAGGTCCTCGAGCGGGATGTGGTGGATGGAGGGTGTGCGGTGTTACCACCGGTGGGCGCGGTGCCCGCCGGTGTGGGTGGCGGATACAGCGGTGGAGCGGTCAGGTGGTGCTGGTTGAGGCGCGGACGGTGAAGCTGGTCGGGATGACGGTCGGTGAGTCGGGCAGGGGTGCGCCGTCGAAGTGGGAGATGAGGGTGCGGGCGGCCGCCGCGCCCATCTGGCGCAGCGGCTGGCGTACGGAGGTCAGCGGCGGGTGGGTGTGCCCCGCCAGCGGCAGGTCGTCGAAGCCGACGACCGCCACGTCCTGCGGGACCCGACGGCCGGCGTCCCGGAGGGCCTGCAGCGCCCCGGCGGCGGACAGGTCGTTGTGGGCGAAGACGGCGTCGAACGACACGCCGGCGGCGAGCAGTCGCCGTACCGCCTCGCGCCCGCACTCGAAGGTGAAGTCGCCCTCCACCACCCGGGGCGGTTCGATCGGCAGGCCCGCGTCGGCGTAGCCGTCGGCGAAGCCGGCCAGCCGCTCCCGGGTGCAGCCGAAGCGGGCCAGGCCGGTGATCACCAGGGGCCGGCGGCGCCCGAGGGTGAGCAGGTGCGCGGCGGCGGCGCGGGCGCCGGCGGCGTTGGTGGTCCCGACCGAGGGGAAGCCGGGCTGGTGGCTGCGGTCATCGATCAGGATCACCGGCAGGCCCCGCTCGTGCAGGGCGGTGATGTAGTCCAGCGTGCCCTCCGGCTCGACCACCAGCAGGCCGTCGAAGGACTTCGCCGAGACCTGGGAGGCGAACCGCCGCATCGACTCGTCACCCCGGTTGCAGGTGAACAGCAGCAGGCCGTACCCCTCGGTCTCGACCACGTCGACGGCGCCCTGCAACACCTCGCCCATCCAGGGCCAGGTGAGCGAGGGCACCAGCATGCCGACCACCCGGGTCCGGCCCCGGGCCAGTCCGACGGCGCGGGAGCTGGGCACGTAGCCCAGCTCGGCGATGACGGCGCGGACCCGGGCCTCTGTGGCCCGGTCGAGTTCACCCCTGCCGTTGAGCACCCGCGAGACGGTCGTCTTGCTCACGCCCGCCCGGGCGGCGACGTCGGCGATGGTGATCGGCACGTGACGCTCCCGGGTCGCAGGGATGGTGGGCGGGTTCCGGAACCGGTTTCGGAAGCGGTTCGGTCGCAGTCAATCCGAGTGACCACCGTCACGTCAATAACGCCCAGATAACGAAACATGGCTAACTTCAAGCCGTCAAAAAAGCCGCCCCGGCGAGGACGCCCCGCCGGGCCGGTCGCGGTCCGGGCCCACGTGGCGTTGAGCTGCCTCGATGCCGTCCGGCGCGGGTCATCGAGCCGGCCGCGTCAGGTCCAGCGGGCGGCGGCAGTCGGTGGACGAGTCCGCGTCACTCCTCGGATTCCGGCCCGAGCAGCCGGATCTCCTCGATGTCCATCGCCGCCTGCACCTCGCGCAGCACGCTGTCGTCGATCTCGTTGGCGTTACGCAGCCGGGTCACCTCGCGTCGCTTGTGCTCCAGGACGCCGAGCCGCAACCGGCGGTCCAGCTCCCGCGCCCGGTCGGCGTCCTCGCCCTCGCCCGCGGCGGCCGTGTCGTCGAGGTGCCGCTGGTAGTCGCCCCGCAGCCGGTCCACCGCGTCGGGTGCGACGCCGAGCTCCGCGGCGACCTCCGGCAACGCCGCCAGGCCCGCCTCGGTGGCCTTCACCCGGGCCCGCCGGACCTCGTCGCCGCGTTCCCGGTCACCCCGCAGGCCGGCCCAACGGACCACCGCCGGCAGCGTGGTGCCCTGGATCAGGATGGTCGACACGATGACCACCGCGGTGCAGAAGATGATCAGATCGCGTTCCCGCACCGGGGTGCCCGTGGCGGTGGTCACCGGCACGGCGAGCGCGGCGGCCAGGGAGACCGCTCCCCGGAAGCCGGCCCAACCGGCCGCCAGCCGTACCCGCCGGTCCACATGGGGGCCGCGTCGGACCACCGGTAGGCCGTACGAGAAGAGCTGCACCCACACCAACCGGATCGCCATCACCACCCCGGTCACCACCACCGCGATGGTCACCGCCTGGGTCACGGACTTGGTGGTGACGCTCTCGACGGCCCGGGGGATCTGCATGCCGAGCAGGACGAAGAGCGATCCGTTGATCAGGAAGGTGGACAGGTCCCAGAAGGCGTACGCCAGCACCCGGGAGCGGGCCCGGATGATCCGCGGCCCGGCGTACGAGAGGACCAGGCCGGCCACCACCACCGCGAGGACGCCGCTGGCGTGGACCACCTCGGCGAGCAGGAACGCGGTGAACGGGGTGAGGACGCTCAGCGCGCCCTCCCGCAGCGGGTCGTCGAGGCGGCGCCGGATCAGCACCACCACCAGGCCGATCGCCAGCCCGGCGCCGACCCCGCCGGCCGCCGAGCCGGCGAACTGGCCCAGGAACCCGAGCACCCCCGGCGCGGCGCCACCGGCGATCAGGCCGACGGCGACGGAGAAGAGCACCAGCGCCGTGCCGTCGTTGATCAGGCTCTCCGCCCGGAGCGTGGTCAGGATCCGGCGCGGCATCCGCTTGGCCAGGCCGGCGACCGCCGCAGCGTCGGTCGGCGCGAGCACCGCGCCCAGCACCCAGGCCGCGGCCGGGCTCAACCCCAGTTGCTGGGCGACCAGCGACACCCCGACCATCGTCACCCCGACCAGCGCCACCGCCAGGGACGCGATCACCAGCAGGTTGGCCCGGATCTCCCGCAGGCTGATGACCAGGCTCTCCCGGTAGAGCACGGCCGGCAGGAACAGCAGCAGCACGACCTCGGGTGCGAGGACGACGTCCGACAGCGGCGGCAGCAGGGCGAGCAGGCCACCCATCGTGATGAGCAGGACCGGCGGGGCCACGCTGTACCGTCCGCCGATCGTGGTGCCGACCAGCACCGTGGCGCCGAGCACCACGATCAGGACCAGTGCCTCCACGGCGTACTCCCGCCTCCCCGGCCGCGGCGCGTCTCCCCCCGCCGGCCGTGGTGGCCGTCCGGCTCCGATCCGTCCGGTGCCCGTGCGCCACCCGACATGCTGGTACGAAGTCGGACACCGCGCGGCGGAATCCCGGATCTGACCGGGTTCGGTGGACCGTGAGGCGCGCCGGGGCGTGCTCAGTGAGCAGGGCGAGCAGGCGGCTGAGATGCTGGCCCACGCGTTGAGGAACTGACCGATCGCGTCCGCCACGATCCCGGGAGCACGGCACATGACACCGCACACCGACGTCCGTACCCACCGGCTGCTCTACGGCTGCATGGGGCTCGGCGGGAGCTGGGACACCGCACCGTACGGTCCTCGCGACGTCGAGGAGGCCGAGGCGGCGGTGGCGGCCGCGCTGGCCGCCGGGATCACCGCGTTCGACCACGCGGACATCTACCGGCACGGCAAGTCCGAGGCGGTCTTCGGTGAGGTGCTCGCCCGGACGCCCAGCCTGCGGGACCGGATCGTCCTGCAGTCGAAGTGCGGGATCCGCCTCCCCGAGGGTGACCGCCCGGGATACTACGACCTGCGTGGGGCGAGCATCGTCCGCCGGGTCGAGGAGAGCCTCGAGCGGCTGCGTACCGACGTGCTGGACGTGCTGCTGCTGCACCGGCCCGACCCGCTGGCCGACCCCGACGAGATCGCCGAGGCGTTCGGTTCGCTGCGCCGCCAGGGCCTGGTGCGCCAGTTCGGTGTGTCCAACATGAGCGCCCCGCAGATCGCGCAGCTGCGGGCGCGGCTCGACGTCCCGCTGGTCGTCAACCAGCTCGAGATGAGCCTGCACCGCCGGGACTGGGTCGAGGCCGGCGTCCTGGTGAACACCTCGGCCGCCACCGGGAACGGCTTCCCGCTGGGCACTGTGGAGTACTGCGTCACCGAGCGGATCCAGCTCCAGGCCTGGGGGTCGCTCGCGCAGGGCCGCTTCACCGGGCGCGGGAGCACCCCGGCCGAGCAGGAGACCGCGCGGCTCGTGGCCGACCTGGCCGCCCGGAAGCGGACGACGCCGGAAACCATCCTGCTCTGGTGGCTGCAACGCCATCCGGCCGGCGTGGCGCCGGTCATCGGCACCACCCGTCCGGAACGGATCGGTGCCTGCCGGGACGCCGCCGGGCGGGAACCGGAACTCACCCACGAGGAGTGGTACCGCCTCTGGACCACCGCCCGCGGCGCTGCGCTGCCCTGACAGTGAGCAGGTACGACGCCGTTGGTGCGGATCCTCGGGTTCGTCTTCCCCGATGACCTCGACGCGCGAGGTCGTCGGGTGGCGGCTCCGGAGCGGGTGGGCGCGGCGCGCGAAGGGTCCTCTACGATTCCGCGCATGGCACTGCTGCACCGGGCGGAACTCCGACCCACGAAGCTCGAACTGGTGGCGCGGTGGTTGCCCGGCCGCCCCTGGTACCAGGGGCCGGCCGCCGGTGACATCGTGCGCGTGGCGGCCTACCGGTTCGACGACCCGGCCGGTGAGGTCGGGATCGAGACGACGCTCGTCAGCGCCGGCGACGGCCCGGTCCACCAGGTGCCGCTCACGTACCGTGGCGCCCCACTGGAGGGCGGCGACGACTGGCTGGTCGGTACCACCGAGCACTCGGTGCTCGGCCGGCGCTGGGTGTACGACGCGTGCGGAGACCCGGTCTACGCCGCCGCGCTGGCCAGCGCCATCTTCGCGGGCAAGGGCCAGGCGGAGGAGTTCCTCGAGGTCGACGGCCGACTCGTCCGCCGTGAGCCCACCATGACCGTCACCGGCAGCGGCGCCCAGGACGCCGGCGTCCCCGCCGTCGGCGCGCCCCGTCGCGTCCTGGCGGACGACCACACGCGCGTCGTCACGGACTCCGTCGAACTGGCCGTCGTCCGCCGCCTCGACGGCGGCGACGGGCTGGCCGGCGCCACGCCGACCGGCGCCACGCTGACCGGCACCTGGAGCGGCCAGCCGACTCCGCTGCCGCTGGCGTACGCCTGGCCGCGCTGACGGCCGCTCGTCCGACGACTGGCCCGCGCGGTTGCCGGCTACCACCCCCGCCCCGGGCGTAGGCTGGCGCGCGTGGATCAAGAAGACCGCATCGCCCTATTCCTCGACTACGAGAACCTCGCGCTGGGCGCCCGCGAACACCTCGGCGGCATGGCCTTCGACCTGCGCCCCATTGCCGACGCCCTCGCCGAGCGGGGGCGGGTGGTGGTGCGCCGGGCGTACGCCGACTGGTCGTACTTCGACGAGGACCGCCGGATGCTCACCCGGTCCCACGTCGAGCTCATCGAGATGACCCAGCGCATGGGCGCCTCGCGGAAGAACGCCGCCGACATCAAGATGGCTGTCGACGCGGTGGAGCTGGCCTTCGAGCGCTCGTACATCTCGACGTTCGTGATCTGCACCGGCGACAGTGACTTCACCCCGCTGGTGCACAAGCTCCGCGAGCTCAACAAGCGGGTGATCGGCGTCGGGGTCGAGAAGTCCACCTCGGCGTTGCTCCCGCCGGCCTGTGACGAGTTCCTCTACTACGACCGCCTGGAGGGGGTCGACATCGCGCCGACGCGGGCTCGGCGCGGCCGTCCGGCGCGGCTGCCGGGCGCGGAGGCGCCGCAGGTGGAGCAGGAACCCGAGCAGCAGCCGGTGGTGGAGGAACCGGTACGCGACGTCGACACGCTCGCCGTCCTCGTGGCCCAGACCGTGGCGGGTCTGCAGGGCAGTTCCAGCGGCGCGGTGACCGCCTCCACGCTGAAGCGCACCCTGCTGCGCAAGGATCCGACGTTCAGCGAGTCCGACTACGGGTTCCGCGCCTTCGGGGAGCTGCTGCGGCACCTCGCCGAGCGCAACGTGATCGAGCTGACCGAGGGGCCCGCCAAGGGCGACCCGGAGGTCTCCCTGCCCGAACACGGCGACCGGGAGGTGGCGTTCGGGCTCCTCCGCGCCGTGGTCCAGGAGCTGGCCGGCAGCGACGGCACGGTGGCCCTGTCCGGCCTGAAGAACCAGCTTCGGAGGGCACGGCCCGACTTCAGCGAGAAGAAGCTCGGCTACCGCAGCTTCCTTCAGTTCTGCAAGGCCGCCGCCACCAGCGGCGCCGTCCATCTGCGGTGGAGCCCCGAAGCCGACGACTACCTCCTCGCCACCCAGGCTCCGTGAGCGCGCCCGCGGCGGCGGTCAGGGTTTGCGGGCGACGGCGGCGTACATCGACGCCTGGGCCACGGGCGTACGCTGCTCCGGCGGGTCGTCCGGGCGCCATTCGGTCACCGGACTGATGCCCGGGTGGACCAGCTCGAGGCCGTCGAAGAACGACGCGAACTGCTCCCGGCTCCGGAAGGCCATGTCGATCATGCTCGTCGTGGTGGTGGGTGCCGCGGTGGCCGCGATGTGGTGCGGCACCAGATCGGTGGTGGCGTGGGAGATCACCACATAGCTGCCGGAGGGGATGGCCTCGATCAGCCGGCGGGTCACCCCGTACGGGTCGTCGCCGTCGGTGAGGAAGTGCAGGATCGCGACCAGCATCAGACCGACCGGACGCTGCAGGTCGAGGGTCGCGCGCAGGTCGGGGTGCCACAGGATCCGCTCGGGGTCGCGCAGGTCGGCGTCGACGTAGGCGGTGGCCCCGTCCGGTGCGCTGGTCAGCAGGGCGCGGGCGTGCGCGAGCACGATCGGGTCGTTGTCCACGTACACCACCCGCGATTCCGGTGTGACGCCCTGGGCGACCTCGTGCATGTTGGGGCTGGTCGGGATGCCCGTTCCGATATCGAGGAACTGTCGGATGCCGGCCTGCGCGGCGAGGTGGCGGGTGGCCCGCTGCATGAACCGCCGGTTCTCGATCACCGTGGTCCGGATCGCCGGGTAGGCCGCGGCGACCGCGTCACCCGACTCCCGGTCCGCGGCGAAGTTGTCCTTGCCGCCGAGCCAGTAGTCGTAACGGCGGGCGGCGTGCGGCACGGTCGGGTCGATCCGCGACGATGGCGGGACGTCATCCGTCAGGGGGGACCTGCTCGACGGGAGTGGCTCCGACGTCGTGTCGGCCATCGTGACCTCCGTGCGCTCGGGGACGGCACGGCGATCCTACCGGCACGACGGTCGTGCGGCGCACCCGTCACATGCAGGGCGGTCGATGCCGGCCTCAGTCGCCCAGCCGCTGTCGGGCGAGGAACTTCGGCACCACCATCCGCCACGCCTCGGTCACCAGCTCGGTCATGTGGTCGGGGTCGAGCCGGGCGAGATGGCAGCACACCCAGTGGAACCGCAGGTCGGATGCGCCGGGCAGGAAGAACAGGTCCGGCTCGGCGGCGACGAGGCCGTCGCGCTGCTCCCTGGGGTAGCCGAAACCCATCGTCTGCTCGTCCCGGGAGAACGCGACGTACACGATGGAGCCGACCCGGAACTTCACCCGGTCGCGGACCAGGTGCTCGCTGCTCCGGGGCAACGTCCGGGCCAGCGCCCGGACATCGGCGACGGTGACCACGCCGGCAACCCTACGGGCGCCCTCCGACATGGAACGGGTGGCTGGCTGAGCGTGGCGACCCGGCTCAAGGCCACCGCGTTGACCCGGACGGGGTCGCGGTAGATCCGCACCGACTCTGCCGCGGCGTGCACCGCCGCGGGCAGCTGCCCCAGGTCGGCGTGCCGCAGCCTGACCGTGTTCAGCGCCAGCGCGAGCTCGGGCAGGTAGACCGACAGCGCCGGGCCGTCGACCGCGTTCGCTGCCACGTCTCCGCGCCAGGTCACTGCTCGTCGTCGACGACCTCGGTCCGGTCGTCGTGTGTGACGGTCACCGGGCGGTGCTCGTCGGGCTGGGGCGCCTGCGCCATCGTGTGGTGGGGATCCCCGTCGGGGGAGTAGAGCACCCGGTCGGTCTTCCCGGTCTTCTCCCGGTCTTCCTCCGGCTCCGTCACGTCCGCCTCCTGCCTGCCGTCCGTGTCGCATACGCTACGCGGCCACCCCGCCGGTCGGTCCCGTTTCCGCCCGGTACGAGGCGATCGGTGCCGCATGAGGCACCGCACGGCGTGACGCCACCGGCTGGTACGCGCGCTGATCGTCGGGCCGACCCCGCTCCGGCGCGCGGGCCGACCACCCGGGCTCGGGCCACTTCCCGCGCGCTCAGTCCGGCTGGCGGAGCGTGCGGCCCCGGACCAGCCCGGCAGCCAGAAGATCACCACCGCGAGGATGTGCAGTGGGGCGCTCCGGTCCCGTCGGCGAGTCGCAGCGGCCGACCGGTGCGGACGTCACCGCACCGGCATGCGACGGCGGCCGAAGCCGGACCGGCCGTCCGGCGGTGGTGGGCCACCTCACCGCCCCCGCCGTCCGGGGGCATCGCGCCGGCCGCGCCGCGGTGCGTACAGTTCCCGGGTCGGTCGGTCGGTCGACCCAGCGGACGAGGACGAGACGGTAGCGGGAATGACGGTGGACAACGTCGCACAATCAGGTCGGAACGTGGAGTCCGTGGGCATCGACCAGGACCAGCTGCGGACCTGCCTGAGCGTCTTCGAGGCGTTGGAGGCGTTGCCGCCCGAGCACCCGGACGTGGTGCGGGTGCAGCGGGCCACCGCGAAGCTGTACAAGATGATCAAGCAGCGGCGGCGCGAGGAACGGCGCGATGCCATCCTGGCCCACGACCAGGCCGTGACGGCGGCCACGGCCACCGGCGCGCCGGGCCGCATCGACGACGAGACCCGCGGCATCCCGCTCGCCCCTCCCACCCCGGGCGCCACCGCCGGCACGCTGATCAACCCGCGCGGTTGCTACAGCTGCAAGGAGCGCTACCGCGAGGTGGACGCCTTCTACCACCAGCTCTGCCCACCCTGCGCCGCGCTCAACCGGGAACGTCGCGACGCCCGCACCGACCTGACCGGCCGACGGGCGTTGCTGACCGGCGGCCGCGCCAAGATCGGCATGTACATCGCGCTGCGGCTGCTGCGCGACGGCGCCCACACGACGATCACCACCCGGTTCCCGCACGACGCGGTCCGCCGGTTCACCGCGATGCCGGACAGCGGGGACTGGCTGCACCGGCTGCGGATCGTCGGCATCGACCTGCGCGACCCCGCCCAGGTGATGGCCCTCGCGGACTCGGTCAGCGCGCAGGGGCCGCTCGACATCCTGATCAACAACGCCGCACAGACCGTACGCCGCACCCCCGGCGCCTACGCCCATCTCGTCGCCGCCGAATCCGCGGCCCTGCCGGACGGGCCGCTGCCGGAGCTGCTCACCTTCTCCGGCGCGGGCGGCCGGGGCGACACCGCCGCGCTGCCCGGCGGGCGACCCGCGATGACCCCGCACGCCCTCACCGCGCTCGCGCTGACCAGCGGCTCCGCCTCGCCCGAGCGGATCGCCACCTCCACCGCCGTCGACGCGGGCGGCCTGGCCCCGGACCTCGGGCCGGTCAACAGCTGGGTGCAGCGGGTGCACGAGGTGGACCCGGTCGAGCTGCTGGAGGTGCAGCTCTGCAACGTGACCGCCCCGTTCGTCCTGGTCAGCCGGCTGCGACCGGCGTTGGCCGCGTCCCCCGCCCGGCGCACGTACGTGGTGAACGTGTCGGCGATGGAGGGCCAGTTCAGCCGGGCGTACAAGGGTGCGGGGCACCCGCACACCAACATGGCCAAGGCGGCCCTGAACATGCTGACCCGGACCAGCGCCGAGGACATGCTGGCCGACGGGATCCTGATGACCAGCGTCGACACCGGTTGGATCACCGACGAGCGCCCGCACCCGACCAAGATGCGGCTGGCCGACGAGGGCTTCCACGCGCCGCTGGACCTCGTCGACGGGGCAGCCCGGGTGTACGACCCGATCGTTCGCGGCGAACGCGGCGAGGACCTCTACGGCTGCTTCCTCAAGGACTACGCCCCCTGCGCCTGGTGAGCCCCGTTCACGACAGCCCGGCGATGAGTCCTTCCCTGGTGTCGGCCGGGTCGACGACGTCGTCGAGCTCGCCGCGGCGGACAGTGCTCGGCCACGGGCGTAGGCGAGGGCGACCAGCTCGTCGTACCGGCGCTGGCGCTCGGGGTCGTCGGTGATCGCCGCCAGTTCCCTGCGGTGCCCGAGCCGCACCGCGCCCTCGAGCCCTATGGCGCCGACCTCGCCGGTCGGCCAGGCGAGGGTGAGACATGACGGGTGGAAGCTCCCGCCGGCCATCGCCGTGGCGCCGAGCCCGTACGCCTTGCGTCGTCGATCAGGTCGGCGAGGTTCTCCCGTACGGTGCGCCGCCCGGCCGCGTGTCGCTTCGCCGCCGCCTCGGCGCGAGCCGCGTCGCGCAGTCCGGCCTGGCGGGCCAGCACCTCGGCGCAGCTCTGCCCGCACCGGCCCGTGGCGGTCTCCCGAGCGGTGCCGGAGGGCTCGTCGTCGCTCACGAGTTCGTCACGGGCCTCGGGCGTCCGGCGCCGCCGCCGACCGGGTTCGGCCCGTGCGGGGCGCGGGGCGCCGCCCGTTCCGGTTTCGCCGGCGCGCGCAGGCCACCGACGAACAGCGCGACGAGCTGGTGACCGACCTCCGCGAAGGTCAGCGGCCCGTCCGGGTGGAACCAGGTGTGCGTGTTGCCCAGGGCGCTGAGGAACGCGTGGGTGATCACCGTGGCGGAGACGTCGGTGCGGACCACGCCGCTGTCCTGGCCCTCGCGGACGAGGTCGCGGAACAGGTCGTGGTAGCGCCGGCGCTCGCGGCGGGTGGCCTCGGCCTGCTCGTCGTCGAGCAGGTGCGCCGACCGGGCCCAGACGGTGAGTTCGTCGAGGTGCTCGGCGGTGTGCTCGACCACGTCGAGGGCTGCGGCGCGCAGCCGCTCCTCGACCGGTCCGGGACCGTCGGCGATCGCCCGCAGCCGGGAGGTCTGCTCCGCGAGCAGCTCCCGGTAGATGCTGGTGAGCAGCTCGGACTTCGACCCGAACCAGTGGTACAGGGCCCCCTTGGTGACCTCCGCCGCCGCCACGATCTCCTGCACGCTGGTCGCCTCGTAGCCGCGCCGGGCGAACAGTTCGGTGGCGGCCGCGACGATGTTCTGCCGGGCCGAGCCGCGCGGTGCCCGCCGCCGTCCGGCCGCGGCGGCCGGCTCGGTCGGCGCCACGGTCACCGCGACTCCAGCTGTCGGCGGATCTCGCGCCGGGCCACGTCGCGAACGTGCACCTCGTCCGGGCCGTCGGCGATGCGCAGCGTACGGGCGCCGGCGTACATCGAGGCGAGGGGGAAGTCGTCGGAGACGCCGGCCCCGCCGTGGACCTGGATCGCCCGGTCGAGCACCTCCAGCGCGACCCGGGGGGCGACGACCTTGATGGCCGCGATCTCGGTGCGGGCGGCCTTCGCGCCGTACCGGTCGATCATCCAGGCCGCCTTGAGGGTGAGCAGTCGGGCCTGCTCGATCGCCATCCGCGACTCGGCGATCTGCTGCTGCACCACGCCCTGCCGGGCCAGCTCCTGGCCGAAGGCGACCCGGGTGGTGGCGCGGCGCACCATGAGGCTCAGCGCCCGCTCGGCCAGGCCGATGGCCCGCATGCAGTGGTGGATGCGCCCGGGGCCGAGCCGGGCCTGGGCGAGGGCGAACCCGCCGCCCTCCTCGCCGAGCAGGTGGGACGCCGGCACCCGGACGTCGGAGAAGGTCACCTCGCCGTGGCCGTGCTGGTCGTGGTAGCCGAAGACGGGAAGCGAGCGCACCACCTCGACGCCGGGGGTGTCCACCGGCACCAGGATCATCGACTGCTGCCGGTGGGTGTCGGCGGACGGGTCGGTCTTGCCCATCACGATCATGATCTGGCAGCGCGGGTCGGCGATGCCGGTGGTCCACCACTTGCGGCCGTTGATGACGTACGAGTCGCCGTCGCGTTCGATGCGGGTGGAGATGTTGGTGGCGTCGCTGGAGGCGACGTCCGGTTCGGTCATCGCGAAGGCGGACCGGATCTCGCCGTCGAGCAGCGGACGCAGCCAGCGCTCCTGCTGCTCGGCCGTGCCGAACATGTGCAGGATCTCCATGTTGCCGGTGTCCGGCGCCGCGCAGTTGGTCGCCTCGGGGGCGAGCTCGATCGAGCGGCCCGTCAGTTCCGCCAGCGGCGCGTACTCCAGGTTGGTCAGCCCGGAGACGTCGGGCAGGAAGAGGTTCCACAGCCCCCGGCGGCGGGCCTCGGCCTTGAGCTCCTCGACGACGGCGGGCAGGTGGTGGAGCCTGCCGGCCGCCGCGAGCTCGGCCCGTTGCGCCGCGTAGACCGGCTCGGCCGGGTAGACGTGGTCGTCCATGAACTCCTGGAGTCGCTTCAGGTGCTCGGCTCCCCGTGCGGTCGGTTCGAAGTCCATCGTTGCCTCTCCCCATTGACGCGCATGTCCGCGACTCGCTACCGTCGCCGGACGCCGAACATACCGGCTGGTCGGTATGGCGTCCAGAGCACAGTGAGCGTGAGGAGCACCAGGGTGAGCGTGATGGACCGGTTCCGCCTCGACGGGAAGGTCGCCGTGGTGACGGGCGCCTCCTCCGGCCTGGGGGTGTCGTTCGCCCGCGCGCTCGCCGAGGCCGGCGCCGACGTCGTGCTCGGCGCCCGCCGCGCCGAGCGCCTGCCGGAGACGGGCGCGCTCGTCGAGGCGGCCGGCCGGCGGTACGCGGCCCGCGCCACCGACGTCAGCAGGCCGGAGGACTGCGAGGCGCTGATCGCCACCGCGGTCGAGCAGTTCGGGCGGGTGGACGTGCTGGTCAACAACGCCGGCGTCGGCACCGCCGTGCCCGCCACCCGGGAGACCCCGGAGCAGTTCCGCTCGGTGGTCGACGTCAACCTGATGGGCAGCTACTGGATGGCCCAGGCCTTCGCCCGCGCGGCGACGGGCGGCGGCGCCATCGTCAACATCTCCAGCGTCATCGGCCTGCGCCCCGGCGGCATCCCACAGGCCGCGTACGCCTCCAGCAAGGCCGGCGTCATCGGGCTGACCCGCGACCTGGCCGCACAGTGGACCGGCCGCAAGGGCATCCGGGTCAACTGCATCGCTCCCGGCTTCTTCCAGTCCGAGATGAGCGACCAACTGGAGCCGGCCACCTTCGAGATGGTCAAGGCGCTGGCGCCGGCCGGCCGCCTCGGCGAGCACGAGGAACTCGCCGCCACGCTGATCTGGCTGGTCAGCGACGCGTCGTCGTACGTGACCGGTGTGACCGTCCCCGTCGACGGCGGCCTCGTCATGCCTTGACCTCCGCGGGGCGCAGGGCGTAGACCGGCTGTCACATCGATCGATGAACCGCGACCCGCCGCACAGGAGGAGCCGGATGAGCTTCAACCTCGCGACCATCCTCCGGGAGCACCCGGACAAGCCGCTCTGCCACATCAACGACCTGACGTTCAGCTACGCCCAGGTCGGATCCTGGCCACCGGTCAGCCTGCTGCGGGTCGGGTGGCCCCGGATCCGCGCGGCACGAACCCTGCACAGCAAGTGCAGTAGTTGTGGTCCGCGAGGCCGCGATCGATCTTCACGAAACCAGAAAGTCCTGATCGGACACCGTGACGTCACAGGGTCGCAACGAACCCATTGACGAATTCCGCTTGAAAAGTACACTCCCGGTGTAACAAACCGACCATGCTTCGCCCGAGTCGCCCAGCGCATCCCCCGTCGCCGCGTCCTCCACGAGGTGAAGATGAGCCCAGCACCCTCCGGCACCCTCGGTGACGGCATCGCCCTGGCACTGGACCACGTCGGCGTGCGGTTCGGCGGGCTGGTCGCGCTCGACGACGTCTCCCTGCGGGTGCCGCCCGGCCACATCGTCGGCGTGATCGGCCCCAACGGCGCAGGGAAGACCACGCTGTTCAACGTGGTCTGCGGCTTCGTCCCGCCGACCACCGGATCGCTCACCCTCGACGGCCAGCCGTTCCGGCCGCGTCCGCACCGACTCACCCGCGTCGGCATCGCCCGCACGCTGCAGGGGGTCGGCCTCTTCCCGGGCCTCACCGTCTGCGAGAACGTGATGGCCGGCGCCAGTCACGCCGCCCGGGCCGGCTTCGCCGCCGCGCTGTTCGGCCTGCCGCGCAGCGACCGCGACGAACGGCTGCTGCGGGAACGGGCGCTCGACCTCCTCGCCGAGCTGGGCGTCGCGCGGCACGCCGACGCGGCCACCGCCACCCTGCCGTACGCCGTCCGCAAACGCGTCGCCCTCGCCCGCGCCCTGATCGCCCGACCCCGCCTGCTCCTGCTCGACGAACCCGCCGGTGGTCTGAGCGCCGATGACATCGCCGAGCTCGGCGAGCTCATCACGGCGTTGCCCCGCCGCGCGGACCGCGCCTGCTCGATCATGCTCGTCGAGCACCACATGGACCTGGTCATGTCCGTCTGCCACGAGCTCGTGGTGCTCGACTTCGGCAGGGTCGTCGCCGCCGGGACACCAGAGCAGGTGCGCGACGACCCGCTGGTCACCGAGGCGTACCTCGGCGCCGACGTCCTAACCGAGGCACCGGGCCCGGGGGCCGGATCGTGAGCGCCATCCTGGAGGTCGACGCGCTCAGCTCCGGATACGGCCCGGTCCCGGTGCTGCGCGACGTCACGTTCAGCGTGCCCACCGGGACCGTCGCCGCCGTGCTCGGCGCCAACGGCGCCGGGAAGACCACCCTCCTGCGAACCCTGTCCGGCCTGCTCCGACCCACCGGCGGCCGGGTCCGCTTCGACGGCGCGGACCTGCGCGGCGTACCCGTCGAACGCCTCGTGCGGCGCGGCCTGGCGCACGTGCCGGAGGGTCGCGGCATCGTCGCGGAGCTGACCGTCGAGGAGAACCTGCGCCTGGGCGGGCTGTGGCGCCGCGACCGGGCCGACGCCCGGCGGGCACAGGACGAGGTGTACCAGCTGTTCGAGCCGCTCGCCCGTCGGCGGCGGCACGCCGGGCACCAGCTCTCCGGCGGGGAACGGCAGATGCTCGCCGTCGGACGGTCGCTGATCGCCCGCCCCAGGCTGCTGCTGCTCGACGAGCCGTCGCTCGGGCTCGCGCCCCGGGTGACCGCGCAGATCATGGCGCTGCTGCGCCAGCTCTGCGACAGCAGCGGCCTGACCGTCCTGCTCGTCGAGCAGAACGTGCGCAGCGCCCTCGGGATCGCCGACCAGGGTGTGGTGATGTCCCTGGGCCGGGTGGTCATGGCCACCCCGGCGGCGCAGTTGCGCGACGACGAGAAGCTCCGCCACGCGTACCTCGGGTTCTGACAGCCCGCCGGAGTAGGAAGGATCCGCGGTTGGACCGGTTCTTGTTCCTCACCTTCGACGGGCTGTCCACCGGCGCCGTCTACGCGGCGTTCGCCCTCGCCCTGGTGCTCATCTGGCGGGCGGCCCGCCTGGTCAACTTCGCGCAGGGCGCGATGGCGGTGGCGACGGCCTACGTCGGCTACGCCGTCGCCTCCGCCACCGGCTCGTACTGGCTCGGCCTCGGCGCCGCCGTCCTCGCCGGCCTCGCGCTGGGCGCGCTGGTGGAACGGGTGCTGATGCGCTTCGTCGGCCACGCCAACCCGCTCAACGACGTCATCGTCGCCCTCGGCCTGGTGCTGCTGATCCAGGCGGTGCTCGGCATGGTCTTCGGCAACGAGTATCGGCCGGCGGCCGCACCCTTCGACACCGACGCGCTGTCCATCGGCGGGATCGCCGCGATGTCCCCGTACGACCTGTGGGTCCTCAGCGCGGTCATCGTGGTCGTGGTGCTGCTCGCCCTGCTGTTCACCCGTACGCCGATCGGTCTGCGGATGCGGGCGTCCGCGTTCGCGCCCGAGGTGTCCCGGCTGCTCGGCGTCGACGTCTCCCGCATGCTCACGGTGGGCTGGGCGCTGGCCGCCGCGGTCGGCGCCCTCGCCGGCATGCTGGTGATTCCCACCGGGCTGGGACTGCACCCGCACGCGATGGACCTGGTCTTCGTCATCTCGTTCACCGCCGCGGTGGTCGGCGGCCTGGACAGCCCGGCCGGGGCGGTGGTCGGCGGCCTGCTGGTCGGCCTGATCCTGTCGTACGTCACCGGCTATCTCGGCCCCGACACCACGCCGCTGGCCATCCTCGTCCTGCTGCTGGCGATCCTCCTGGTCCGTCCCGGTGGGCTCTTCTCCGGCGTGAGAGCGAGGCACGTGTGACCACGACCCGGTCCGATCCGTCCACGGTCGATCCACCGCCCACCCGGTCGTCGCCGCTGCGCCGGCCGCTGCCCGGCCCGCCGGGCACCACCGGAGTGCGCGGGTCGACCCTGCTGCGCCACCTGATCCTGGCCGTGCTCGCCGGCACCGCGGTCGTGCTGGTGACCAACCAGTTGCCGCCGTACCAGAACCTCCAGGTGGCCCGGGTCTGCGCGTTCCTCTGCGTGACCGCCGGCTTCACCGTCCTGGTCGGGCTCAACGGCCAGCTCTCCCTCGGGCACGGGGCGCTGATGGCCACCGGCGCGTACACCGTCGCCCTCGCCCAGCGGGCCTTCGCCGAGCGGGCGGTGCCGGGTCGGTGGATCCTGCCGCTGTCCCTGCTGCTCGCCGTAGTGGTGACCGCGGTGGCCGGCCTCGTCATCGGGCTGGCCGCCGCCCGGCTGCGCGGGCCGTACCTGGCCGGCGTCACCCTCGCCGTCGCGACGCTGGTCCCGGCGATCACCACGATCTTCACCGGCGTCTTCAACGGCGAGCAGGGGTTGGGCTTTCCGGCGGAGACGCCGCCGGCGTTCCTCGGCGCGTACTTCCAGCCGGAGCGCTGGCTGGCCTGGGTCGGGCTGCTCGCCGCGCTGGTGACGATGCTGCTCATGGCGAACCTGGTACGCAGCCGGTTCGGTCGGTCGCTGCGCGCCGTCCGTGACGACGAGGTGGCCGCCCGGCTGGCCGGCATCCACGTCGCCCGCAACCAGGTGCTCGCCTTCGTGGTCAGCGCCGCCTGCGCCGGCCTGGGCGGGGGCGTGTACGCGGTGCTGACCGCCACCGTCGCCCCGGGCAAGTTCTCGCTCGACCTGTCGCTGTTCCTGCTGATGGCGATCGTGATCGGCGGCCTGGGCAGCCTCGCCGGTGCGGTCTGGGGGGCGGTCCTGCTGGTGGCGCTGCAGGACCTGCCGAGCCTCGTCACCGAGACCTTCACCCTGCCGTCGGGCCTGGCCCAACGGCTGGAGGGCAACCTGGCCCTCGCGCTGTTCGGTCTGATCCTCATCGTCGTGATGCTGCTGGCCCCGGGCGGCGTGCAGGGCGTCGTCCGCAGGCTCACCGCACGTCTCGGGCCGCGTCGCCGGGACCCGAGCCGCTGACCCATCCGGTTCCACCACACCCGTTCGCACCCGTCGCACCGGACAGGAGAACCATGCACCTCACCGCACGCCGCGCACTCGCGGCCGCTGCCGGCCTCGCGCTATTGGTCGGCGTGTCGGCCTGCGCCAACGACGAGCAGAAGGCGGCCGAGAACGTCCCGGGCGTCACCGACACCGAGGTCGTCATCGGCACCCACCAGCCGCTCACCGGCCCCGCCGCTCCCGGCTACTCCCGGATCTCCGCCGCCACCAAGGCGTACTTCGAGCACGTCAACAGCAAGGGCGGCGTGAACGGTCGGAAGATCGTCTACAAGGTGATGGACGACGGCTACAACCCCGCGAACACCGACAACGTCGTCCGCAAGCTCGTCCTCCAGGACAAGGTCTTCGCGCTCCTGGGCGGGCTCGGCACCCCCACCCACACCAACGTGCTGGAGTTCGTCAAGGCCCAGAAGGTGCCCGACCTCTTCGTCTCCTCCGGTAGCCGTAACTGGAACCAGCCGGAGAAGTACCCGACCACCTTCGGTTGGCAGCCCGACTACACCGTCGAGGGCAAGATCCTGGCCACGTTCGTGAAGGAGGAGTTCCCCGGCGCGAAGGTGTGCCACTTCGGGCAGAACGACGACTTCGGCCGGGACTCCCTCGTCGGAGTCGAGAAGATCCTCGGACCGGTGTCGGCCAAGCAGACCTACACCACCACCAACCAGCAGGTCGGCCCGGCGATCGGCGCGCTGAAGGCAGCCGGCTGCCAGGTGGTGATCTCCGCGAGCATTCCCGGCTTCACCGCGCTCGCCCTCGGCCAGGCCGCCGGTCAGGGGTTCAAGGCGCAGTGGGTGGTGTCCAACGTGGGTGCCGACTACACCACGCTCGCCAAGCAGCTCGGCGACAAGAAGGCGATCCTCGAGGGGCTGATCGCCGACAACTACCTGCCGATGGCCAACGACGCGAGCAACCCGTGGATCCAGGAGTTCACCAAGATCCACCAGCTGTACAACGCCGCCAACCCGGTCGACGGCAACGCCGTCTACGGCTACTCGATGGCGTACACGTTCGTGCAGGCGCTGCTCGCCACCGGCAAGGACCTGACCCGCGAGAAGCTGGTCGCGGCGGTGGAGAAGGGCGGCTTCGCCGGGCCCGGCCTGACCCCGTTCCGGTACGGCGGGGACGTCCACGCCGGCTACAGCGGCGTCCGGATGAACAAGATCCAGGGCGGCGTGCAGAGCTACTTCGGTCCGACCTGGACCACCGACGACGGCGACGGCGAGGTCAAGGAGTTCACCGAGGCGCCGAGCGCGCCGCCGGCTGACGCGATCCCGACGACCTGACCCGCGATGGCCCGGCGGGGCAGTCGCTGACGGGCCGCCACGGTGGCGTGGCGGCCCGTCAGGCCCGGGAGTGCCAGCCGGGCGGCGTCTACACTTCCGGTGCCGTTTCTCCGGTGGGGCCGGCCGTACCGACAGGGGCTGTCAGCTGTTGTTGGTCGAGTAGGCGTTGGTATGGGTTGGTGACCTTGAGAGAGTGGGTTGTGCGTCGTGGCGGCGTGTGGGTCAGGTGTTCGGCGGCGCGGTGCTGCGGGCGCGGCTGGCTGGGGTGAGTGTCGTACTGGGTGGTTAGTGTGCCTGGCATGGGGCAGCGGGATCGGCTGAGCGTCATCCAGGCGTACCGGTTCGCGTTGGACCTGACCCCGGCGCAGCAGCGGGAGGTGTTGGCTCATGCCGGGGCTGCTCGCAAGGCGTACAACTGGGCGCTGGCCCGGGTCAAGGCGGTGATGGATCAGCGGGCCGCCGAACGCAGCTACGGCATTTCCGAGGATCAGCTCACTCCAACGGTCGGCTGGTCTCTGCCTGCGCTGCGCCGGTCGTGGAACGAGGCGAAGGACGAGGTGGCGCCGTGGTGGCGGGATTACTCGAAGGAGGCGTACAACACCGGCTTGGACGCGCTTGCCCGTGGGCTGAACAACTGGGCCGACTCGCGTTCGGGTAAGCGGGCCGGCCGGCGGGTGGGTTTTCCCCGGTTCAAGTCCCGCCGCCGGTGCACACCGTCGGTGCGGTTCACCACCGGCGCCATCCGGATCGAGCCGGACCGTAAGCATGTGGTGTTGCCGCGGCTGGGCCGGTTGAAGCTGCACGAGTCGGCCCGGAAGTTGGCCCGCCGCCTAGAGGCCGGCACCGCCCGGATCCTGTCCGCCACGGTGCGCCGCGACGGCGGCCGCTGGTACGTGTCGTTCACCTGCCAGGTCCAGCGCGTCGAACGCACCCCCGCCCGTCCGAGTGCGACAGTCGGCGTTGACCTTGGGGTGAGGCACCTGGCGGTGCTGTCCACCGGCGACCTGGTGCCGAACCCGCGCCATCTCGATGCCGCTCTGCGGAAGCTACGCCGAGTCAGCCGTGGCCTGTCCCGCAAGACCGGCCCCGATCGGCGTACCCGCCGAGATCCTTCGAAACGGTGGGAGCGGGCGCGCGGCCAGCTCGGCCGGGCGCACGCGCGGGTGGGGAACCTGCGCCGCGATGGCCTGCACAAGCTCACCACCCGCCTCGCCACCACCTACGGCACGCTCGTGGTGGAAGACCTGAATGTCGCAGGGATGCTGCGTAACCGCCGGCTGGCCCGGCGGATCGCCGACGCCGGCTTCGCCGAGACCCGCCGGCAACTCGCCTACAAGACACAGTGGTACGGCGGCCACCTGGTGGTGGCCGACCGCTGGTACCCCTCCTCGAAAACGTGCTCAGGCTGCGGCGCGGTGAGAACCAAGCTGGCCCTGTCCGAACGCACCTACACCTGCACCACCTGCGGCCTGGCCCTGGACCGGGACCTCAACGCCGCACGGAACCTGGCCGCCCTGGCCGCCACCGTCGCCGGGAGTGGCCCGGAGACGCGAAACGGACGCGGAGCCGACCGTAAGACCCCGCCCGCGGGGCTGGTGGCCGTGAAACGTCAACCCGGCACCGCCACCGCGGGCAAGACCGGGACCGTCCCACCGCAAGGTAGGACACCCGATCATGTGCTTACTTCTGCTACATGAGAGGAAACGGACCGTCAACATGATCGACGTGGACGCCGACGCGCCGGCCCGGGTGGACGGGCGAGCGGCGCGAGGCGAGCGCACCCGCAGCGCCATCGTCGACGCGCACCTGGCGCTGATCGACGAGGGGGACCTCAAGCCCACCGGGGAGCGCATCGCCGAACGGGCCGGGGTGTCGCTGCGCACCCTCTGGACGAACTTCAAGGACATGGAGACGCTGTTCGCCGCGACCGGGCGACGGGTCAGCGAGCGGCAGGAGGCGCTGTTCCGTCCGATCCCGCCGGAGCTACCGCTCACCCGACGGATCGGGGAGTTCTGCGCCCTCCGGGTCCAGATGCTGGAGGTGCTGGCGCCCTCGGCCCGCGCCTCCGCGCTGCGCGAGCCGTTCTCGCCCCAGTTGCGGCGCAACCGCGAGGGCAACATCGCCCGGGTGCGCAGCGAGATCGAGACCGTGTTCGGCCCAGAGTTGACGCACGCGGGGGAGGGACGCGAGCAGCTGCTCGACGCCCTGACCGTGGCGAGCACCTGGTCGGCCTGGTCGATGATGCGCGACGCGATGGGGCTCGACGTCGAGGCGGCCCAGGCCACCCTGGCGCGGATCCTCGGCGCGCTGCTCGTCGACGCCATCGCCGCCGGCCTCCGGTAACCGGCCGGCGCGCCGGCCGGCCCTGAGGCGGTTACGGCTTCAGCACGACCTTGACGCAGTCGTCCTGCTTGTTCTTGAAGATGTCGTAGCCCTCCGGCGCGTCGTCGAGCCGCATGGTGTGCGTGATGATGAAGCTCGGGTCGATCTCACCCTTGCGGATCCGTTCCAGCAGCGGCCGCATGTAGCGCTGCACGTGCGCCTGCCCGGAGCGCATGGTCAGCGAGCGGTTCATGAACGAGCCCATCGGGAACTTGTCGACGAAGCCGCCGTACGCGCCGACCACCGAGATGGTGCCGCCGTTGCGGCAGCTCAACACCGCTTCGCGCAGCGCGTGCGGCCGGTCCGTCTCCACCTTCATCGCCTGCTTGGCCTTGTCGTACGCGTGCAGTGCCGGCGACGCGTGGTGCCCCTCCATGCCGACCGCGTCGATGCAGGCGTCCGGTCCGCGCCCGGCCGTCATGTCCCGCAGCTCGTCCAGGACGTCGGTCTGTTCGTAGTTGACGGTCTCCGCGCCGGTGTTCTCCCGCGCCATCAACAGCCGGTACGGGAACCGGTCGATGACGATGACCCGTTTCGCGCCGAGCAGGAAGGCGCTGGCGGCGGCGAATTGGCCGACCGGTCCCGCGCCCCAGATGGCGACCACGTCCCCGGGCGTGATGTCGCACATCTCGGCGGCCATGTAGCCGGTCGGCAGGACGTCGGACAGGAACAGCACCTTCTCGTCGGGCAGATCGTCCTCGATCTTGATGGCGCCGACGTCGGCGAAGGGCACCCGCACGTACTGCGCCTGTCCGCCCGCGTAGCCGCCCATCAGGTGTGAGTAGCCGAAGATGCCGGCGGGGGAGTGACCCATCGCCAGCTCCGCGATTCCCGCGTTGGGATTGGAGTTCTCGCAGATCGAGTAGAGGCCGCGTTGGCAGGAGGCGCAGTTGCCGCAGGCGATCGGGAAGCCCACCACGACCCGGTCGCCGACGCGCATGCCGTCGCCTACGCCGGGGCCCAGTTCCACGACCTCGCCCATGAACTCGTGGCCGAGCACGTCGCCCTTCTTCATGGCCGGCATGTATCCCTGCAACAAGTGCAGGTCCGAGCCGCAGATGGCCGACGAGGTGATCCGGATGATGGCGTCCCGCGAGTTGAGGATCTGCGGGTCGGGAACCTCTTCGACCGCCACGTCGTTCGGGGCGATCCAGCAGTTGGCTTTCATCCGGTTCCTCTCCTCCTCAACCCATCCGCAGCGTCGCCAGCGGCCGCGCGGGACGCTGCTTGGCCTGTTGCTGGATGCTCGAGCCTTCCGGGCTGCCGTCGGAACGGGTGATCTCGCCCGTCTCGATCACCTGCTTGAACCGCCGCAGGTCGTCGCAGATCTGCTGCTGCGGGTTCTCGCCGAAGGCCCTGGCGACCGCCGCGCCGAACCGCCGGCCCGGCACCGCGTACTCCATCTCGACCCGCACCTCCGTGCCGCGCCCGTCGCCGGCCGGCACGAACCGCACCGATCCCGAGTTCGGCACCCTCGCGCCCTTGATCGAACGCCAGCTGATCAGCTGGTTCGGGCGGTCGTCGACGATCTCCGCGTCCCACTGGACCCTCCGCCCGACCGGCGCCTTCGCCGTCCAGTGCGATCGCCGGTCACCGGTCGTCCGCACCTCCCGCAGGTGGTACATGAAACGGGGCAGGTTCTCGAAGTCGTGCCAGAACCGGTACGTCTCCTCCGCGCCGCGGTTGACCGTCACCGAGGCGTGTACCCGGCCGCCGTCGGGCCTGGGCCGGCGCCGGGTAGCCCGTACCGCCGTGTACAGGTCGATCGCGGTGATCCCGGCGACCGCCGAGGTCGTGTACACCAGCCGCCGCCGTCGGTCGCCCGGCCGGTGCCGCATCGCCTGGCCGCAGGCGGCGAGGTCCATGACGTCGCCGGCGACCCGCGTCCACGCCGCCCACCCCGCCCGGCGGGGGATCAGCAGCGACGCGGCGTGACCCAGCTCCCGAACCCCGGCGACTCGCAGTACGGTCTGCGCGGTGCGGGAGTCGTCGATGCCGGCGAGCCGGCTGACCCGTTGCCGGGCGGCGAGGGCGGCCACGCCCAGTCCGAGACTGAACCACCCCAGCAGTCGTGCCGTCCCCTCCGACCCGCGGTCCTGGCTCTCCCGTTCGATGCCGAGGGAGTCCGTCACGGACCGCGCGCTCAGCGTGTTCTTCCTCTTCATCCGTCCTCACCCTGCAATCTGACGCTGGCGGCCGCTCGTCGTGACCGGTTCCACCTCTCGCGTGTGCGTCGAGGTGCGCTGGCTTCCCCGAATCCCCAGGTCTACGCCCGCCCGCCGGGAACTGGCGGAGCCGGTCGGGCGGTTGGACATCGTCGTCCCGATGTCCAACCGCCGTGCCGCCGCGAACTGGCCGGGCGCAGGCAGGTGCGGGGCCGGCCGGGGTAGCCCTTGACGGTCGGTGGGCGGATCAGATCCGGCGGGCGGTCAGCCACCGATCCGGCCAGTACCCGACACCGTCCAGCAGGGGTTCGCCGGAGAGGTCGCCCATGGTGGGACCGTCTGTCTGGGACCGGCTGGAGATGAATCGGTGATGCCCGCCGTCGTCGATGCCGAGATAGATGCCTGAGTGGTCGATCTGGCGGTTGGGTATCGGCTGGGCGTTGAAGAACAGCAGATCGCCGGGGAGTAGGCGGTCGATCCCTCGGGTCCGCTGGCCGGAATTGGGCATCAACTGAACGCCTGGGCCCACCTCGGCCATCGCGTATGCCCGACGGGGGAGACCCTCGCCCGGGGTGTTCGTTCCGAGCAGCGGATACCCGAGCCGGTGACCGTAGACCATCCGCAGGTAGCCGGAGCAGTCCAGGGCCAGCGCGCGCTGCGGCTCGGGCACGGCGGCCTTGCCGTCGAGGAACGACCACGGGAGACCGAGGTAGTCGTAGAAGTCTGAGCGCTCCTGACGCCCATCGGGATCCGCGGGGTCCGGCGGTCCGAACGAGGCGTCACCCGAATACTGTTGTCCCTGGTTGTCCTTCTTCACCGGGGCTCCGTCGACGTATTCGAAGGCGATTGCCAACACGTCCGGCGAGCGGTCCTTGCGGGCCGCGGCGAGCCAGTCGATAAACCATTTCTCTTGTTCGGCGCCCGCATGCCACGCCTGGGGTGTGAGCCGAACCCACATCTTTGTCTCGATCTTCGCATCGGTAAAGCGTGGCTCTTCAAAAGTCCGGGGCGGACCGTCGATGTGCGCGGTCCGCGCGCCGTCCGTCATGATCGCGACGGGCTCTCCAGAGGAGTCGATGATCTCCGTACGATCTGGTCCGGTCGACCGCTGGTATGTGTAGCCCGAAGCACCGCGTGCCTGGCCGCCGGACGCCTTCGCCGCGCCCAGGGTCAACACCGGTTGGTCTGTCGGCGACGGTCGCGCGACGACATAGGTGACCGTGCTTGCGGCGACCAGCATGGCGAACCCGGCGATACTCAGCAGTGCAGCCCGGGTGCGGAGGTACCTCCGGTACTTCATGTCCGCTTCTCCCTTCGCGACTCGGTTCCAGGTGATCGGTCAGGTCACCGGCACGAAGCCGGCGACAACGCCGCTGAAAGCAACACCGAATGTGACCGCGGTCACGATGATGGTCGCCAGGATGGTGGCCTTGGGCGGCTGACGCACAAGCTGGTACGCGATTAGTCCTGGGATAACGAAGCCTAGGGTCTGGTGGGCGAACAGTAGCGGGAGGTCACGCTGGACGATGACGAACAGAGTCAATTGCAGGAGGACGCTGACCAGCACGATCGCCGCGAACAGCCGCTTTCCGTAGAGGATGACCACGCGTTGCATCAGCAGAGCGATGAGATAGGTCAGAAGGGTCATCCCCACGATGATCACAGCCTGCAATTGATCCTCGATGAGTGTCAACGCAATCCAGCCAGGCGTGATCATGCCGCCGGGCGAGAGGTTGGTGGTCAAGTAGCACATCAGCGCGAACACCAGCCCGATCCCAAGGCTCGCGGTGGCAAGCTGAGCACTGAGTTCTCCGCCGAACGTCATCGTTGCGTCCTTTCTTCGGTCGGCATACGAAGCGTGGAGGCGGATGGCGAGCCATCCTCGCAGGTCCAGCCCGGCAGTGTCGCTAGCTGATGGACCAACACCTCACCCTGTCCGTGGATGTTCCCCACCGCGATGATCGAGGCATCGTCCGGCGTTGCCGCCGTCACGCCCTCCAGCAGGCTGCCCGGATCGGGCTTGCCCCCCAGGTCGACGACCCGGTCCTGAAGTTCCGCCGGCACTGTCGTACGCGCACTCTTAGTGACCTCACCAATCAGGACGATGTTCTCGGGGCGCACCCGGCCGCTGAGCTCGCCCATCTGACCGTTACGTTCGATTCGGTCCGGCCGGCAATTGATCACCATGGTGAGCGGACGGGTGATGAGCTGCTGGTCCTCCAGTTGCCTGATGTTCATGAAGGTGGATTCCGGGTCGTTGGCGGCGAAGATGTTGGCGAACCGGAAGCGCTTTGTGCCGTTCATCACCCGTGCCACGGAGAGCACACCCGGGTCAGGTGGTGCCTCCCACATGCCCTTGAGCGCGTTCTGCCGGTTGACACCCAGTTGCTCGGCAACGGCCAGAGCAATGGCGACGTTCTCCTTGAAGGTGATCCAGCCGAATCCGTCCATCTCACGGTCGGTCACCGACTCCGGATCCACCGCTATGAGGTGGCAGTCACGCCGTTCGGCTTCCTCCTGCAGGATCGCCAGTCGGTCCCGCTCGGCGGTGATGCACACCCCTCCGGCCGGCATTGATCGGCTCAGAGACCGGGCCACATCATCCAGGGTGGGGCCCATCTCGGTGAGGTGGTCCTCGCGCACGTTGCACAGCACCCCGATGTTCGATCGGATTAGCTTGCTCTGGTTGACCTCCTGCAGCGCCGGCATCACCGCCATGCACTCCATGACCAAGACATCCGGGTGATACACGGCGGCCCGACGCACGATGCCGACCTGCTCCACCACATTCGCGATGCCGAACTTGCGGTGCACCGGCTCTTCTGTGGCGTCCGGAAAGATGAATCGGGCAGCGGTCCCGGTGGTCTTCGCCACCACCACCCGGCCGCCGCCGCGCAGGGCGCCGGCGCAGAGCCGCGTGATGGAGCTCTTGCCTCGGATGCCATTGACCAAAACTCGGTCCGGGATCTTGTCCAGGTTGCCATTGTGGTTGCGCTGCTCGACGACCCCGGCGACGAGCAGACCCAGACAGCTGAGAACGAAAACGACGTAAAGATATGCCACGTCAACCCCTTTCGTCTCGGTCGTCGGGGTGGAGATCGGCTCGATCTCCATACAATGGCGCGGCCCGATCAGCGTCTGCTTGCTGGGGGAGCTGTGGGAGCACGACGGTGCTGTCCTGCTCCGTGCCGCGCAGCCGGCTCGCACCACCCAACCGGCTGGAGCCGGTGTGCCGGACCTGCCGGCAGACCTCCAGGCACATGGCCAACGCCCCGATGTCGTCGTGCCGGTGCGGCGAGATCGGCTCCTCCACCGAGCCGTCGCCGATTCTGTCGGCCTCGTCGGCGAGCCGACGCAGTGGACGTGAGAAGACGTAGTACTGCCACACCTGCGTGAGCAGCACGATGCCTGTTACAGCCCCGGCGACCAACAGAGTCCAACGCCGTCCGTCGCTCTCCGGTAGCCGTAGCCCGGCCAGGTCCTGCTCCACCACGAGCGACCACTTCAAAGGAGTAACCGTGTTGGGCTTGTTCAGGCCAGCGGCGGCGACCAGAGTCGGACTTCCCTCGGGCGTCTTCGCCATCCCCACGGTGCCGCCCTTCAAGGCCTCGCCTGCGGCAACTCGTGCCGAACCCTCCAGTTCCTGGAAAGCGCGGAAACCCTCTGAGTCGAACACTGTGCGCAATTCCTCGTCGACGACCCGTACCTGCCCGTCCACCTCACGCAGCATCTCCAGCAGGTAGTCGATGTCGAACTCACCGACAACCGCGACGCCGTTGGCAGCGACTCGGAAGGCGTATACCACCGGGAGGCGGGCGGTATCGCCGTCCAGAGCGATGCCGGTTTCACCGCGCAGCGGCTCCTTCCGCAGCGGCTCACGCCCCGCGGAGCTAACCACCGATCCGCTCGGGTCCATCAGGTATAGGCCGCGAAAGCGGTGTTTGTCGGCCAACTCCTGCTTCAGCATGGGAGTCATTTGCGCCGGGTCGGTGGCCTCGGCCGCCTGGGAAATGCGCGTCACTGTCTGCAAACCGTTGTTCAGCGCCTTACCCATGACATTGCTCGCCGCCTCGGCCCTGCTCTCCTCGTCCCTGACAAGCTGATCGGGTATCGGCGGCTCAGGCGCGCGGAGTGTGTAGGCCACGGCCGCGGCCGGCCAGAGCAGAGCCACCACGGTGGCCAGAGCCAGGCCCTGCGTCACGGTCGGTCGCCACCGCCACCGCCACCGCCACCGACCACGGCGGGTGGTAGGAGACGAGGGATCTCCGGACGTGAGGGCCAGCGCCCGGGCGATACGGTGGGCCTCCGCGACGCGCAGCGGGTGCCGTCTGGTGGGGACGGCGCCGCAGGCGTTGTCCTTGGCGCGCTGTAGCAGCGACCGCACGGGGCCGAACAGCGCTAGCCGCATCAGCAGGAAACTCGGCACCGCCACCGCCAGCAGGGTCAGGCCGAGCAGGAAACCGTGTATGGCAGAGGTGCCGACCGTCTCGTCCGCGACAATC
Organism: Micromonospora sp. DT47; assembly: GCF_049844475.1. NCBI lineage: Bacteria > Bacillati > Actinomycetota > Actinomycetes > Micromonosporales > Micromonosporaceae > Micromonospora > Micromonospora sp. DT47. Next base: position 191,045 of record NZ_JBNCLC010000009.1, read on the forward strand.
AAGGTGGCGACCGTCGCCCCAGTCTCCCCCACAGGAGCAGAGGAGACGACCAGCTGCTTGTTCAGCCATTCGGTCACCCTGATTGGGTGGCCCTCGCTGGACCCGGACTGCGCCAGCCCGCGGAACACCACCGGTAGATGGACGTCGGGTACGGCGCTAACCCCCTGCATCAGGGTGCTCTTGCCATCCGGTGTGATCACGAAGACGCCCTGTCTGGCGTCGGGGTTTAGCCGTAGCTCGTCTATGTCGAGCGGCTGCGTCGCCAGCAGGGTCCGCGAAGCGTCCAACGCGGTGCTGCGGACCAGCGCCGGCCCGTTGGGGGTGGTGATCGGGAACGTGTCCTTGACCGGCAGTGTTGGCGGCAGCAGCTCCAAGGGCACCCCGCTGCCGGCGGTCGCCAGCGGGCGACGGGAGGGGGTCTCCACGATCGCCGCCCCGTTCCAATCCGTCCCGTCCCCCACCAACTGTTTCAAGAGTTCAGGGTCGGGCGTGGATGGGGACCGGGCCGCGATCCGCTGATCGAGGTCCTCGACTGAGTGGTTGATGGTCAGTCGCATGCTGGAGGCGACCTTTGACACGTTGTCCCGCTGCGAATCGACCACGGCCGGCGGCACACCCCGTTGACCGTTGACAGCAAACCCCAGCACAATGGCCGCGCCTAGCACCATGGTCGCCCAGATATACACCAGCGATGGCTTATTGGAGCCCGCGGGAAACCCGGTGGTCGGTAGCTGCTGGTCAAGGGCCCGTCGCCGCCAGGGAAGGATTTGCTCCTGCGTCTCGGCGGGGTTTGCTGCCGCTACCGGAGCGCGTCCGCGAAACCGGCTCTGACCCGTCCTTCGGTCGGGCGCAGGCTGTTCGCCTCTGCTCTTTCTTCTCACGGCGACCCCTTCCCTTCCGGGAACATCGGAAGTTGCACGCTCAATCTCGATCATCGAACTCGGCGGGGTGAGGCAACGTCACCCCGCCGGGATGAACTCGAGCGCGGCGTGGACATTCCGCCATGCCCAGCTTCGCGAGCGCATGGGGCGGCACGATTAGATCGTCGAACTGGGCGGGATGAGGGAGCCTCACCCCGCCGAGGTGAACCCGACGTGGGCGGACGTTCGGCGAGCCGTTTCGAGGGGTTATGGGGCGTGTGTGACGGCAGGTTGGCCGGCCCCGCTGTTCGTAGGGTCCGCACCCCGTTGGATGGTGCTGGGCGCCCATCGGGTCGCGAGGTTCCCGAGCGCCGCCTTTTCACGGCAGTGGAAGGACCCGTCGCTGGCGTCCACGTGCACTCGGCCGCACCGGGCCGCCATCTCGGTTCCGCAGAAGCCTTGTCAGCGCCTCACACGGAGCCCGGCGGCGATCCCGCCGCGGCTGTTGAGGTAGCCGGTGATCCGATCCTGGGCCGCGGTGTAGATGGTGCGGCGATCGTCCCCGCCGGGCATGCCCTCGAGGGTGCGGGCCAGGTCGAGGATGCGGATGGTCGGTCTGAGGGAGAGCCACACCGGGATGGCCTCGGCGCGCGTGACGACCCACCGTCGGTTGGGCTGCTCAGTGAACGTGAATTTGGCCAGGACTCCCTCCCGGTTGGAGTCGTTGGGGAAGTCGTGGCGGGCAAGGGTGTTTCCCACGCCGAAAGCGATCCATTTGTCGCCAACCCGCTCGAAGGGCTGCACGACGTGAGCATGGTGACCGATGATCAGGTCGATGTTCGGGTCAGCGATGAGCTGTTTGGCCCAGAGCAGTTGCTCGCGGTTGGCTATGTGACTCATTTCGGTGCCCCAGTGGGCGGAGAGCACGATGATCTGCGCGCCGGCCTTGCGGGTGGCCTCGGCGGCGGCGCGGATCGCGGGGACGTCGATCCGGTTGGCCAGCCACGCCTTGCCGGGTGGCGGTTCTAGGCCGTTGAAGTGCATCGCCCAGGACAGGTGACCGATCTTGACACCGTTAACCTGGTAGATGGTCGGCGTGGCGTGCTCGGCAGCACTGCGGAAGGTGCCGGTGTGCCGCAGGCCGGCAGCGTCGAGGGCGCCGAGGTTGTCGTACACACCTTGCTCGCCTTGATCCAGCGAGTGATTGCTGGCCGTGGAGCAGGTGTCATAGCCGGCGGTCTTCACCGCGTCGGCCAGGTCCTCTGGGGCGTTGAAGCGCGGAAAATCCTTCGGTTCGCCAGGCCCCATCGGGGCCTCCACATGGCAGATGGCCAGGTCAGCCGATTCGACGGCCGGGCGGACCGAGGCGAACATCGGGTCGAAGTCGTAGCCAGCGCGGCCGGCCGCCTCGGCGTCCGCCCGTGCCTGCCGCCAGGTCGGCGGGTGCACCAGGATGTCCCCGGAGCCTAGGATGCTGACCTGGGACGGTGTGCCCGGCCCCGGTTGCGCAGTTGCCACCGCTGGCGGCGAGGAGAGCCGCTCGCGAAGGATGTCACCGCGCAGCGATGACACGCCCGTCGGGGCGACGACCAGCGCGGTGATGAGCACGACGCGGACGGCGGATAGGCGCATGTGGGCCTGCCCTTTCTTGAGCCGAACAACCGGCATGCGACTCGCCCGGAGTCGAGACGCCATCGGGGCACGTCGGCGAAGGTGGGCTGATCAATCTGCCCGGGCAGCTAGGGTGGGCCGCCGCCGGCCGGTTCTGTAGTCAGCAGGGAGGGCCAGAGGGCCACCTTCCCTCGGAGAGTCAACGCCCGATCGCGCTACCGTCCCTGCGCTTGTCCGCCGCACCGAAAAGCTGATTCCCTTCGACCTCGATAGCGGTGAGACCGCTGTCTAGTGCCACTAGCCTGGGGCATGGATGCTCGCGTACCGCCAGTTCAGCCAGAAGTGCGCCGACCCGCCTGCCCGCTTCAAGCTCAGAGGGAGCGCCAATTGCCTTCCCACATTTGCGGGTGATGTCCTGTCCGCTGAAATGTCCCTGATCGAGCGCCTCCGCCGGGCGCATGCCGTCGACCATTACCCCTGTCAGTGCCTGTGTCACGTAATCCGGGATGTGGGAGCCCCCGGCAGCGCCCACCACAAGCTTCAATTTCCTCGCGTCTTTGTCAAGCACTATCGTTGGTGCCATCGACGCCGTGGGTCGCTTTTTGGGCTCCATGACGTTCACCGGCTTGCCCGGTGAGACCGACGACGTGTCCGTAAAGTTGCTCATTGCGTTGTTGAGAATCATCCCCCGTGCCTCCAGGTGCGACCCGAAGTGGGTGTTGATGGTTGTAGTCATGGACACGGCGTTGCCGTCGGCATCGACGATGCTTATGCTGCTCGTCGGATCGCCAACGTCGATAGTGCTCGGGACGTCGCTGACAGATGGTGCGGGAGGCGCAACTCCCTTAGGGTCCCCTGGTTCAATCGGGTCGATTGCCCGGTCAGGGGAGTAGAGGGAGAAGCGCTTGTCGAGATAAGTGGTGTCGAGTAGCCCGGCCACCGGCACGTCATGGAATTCCGGGTCGCCTATGTATGCGCGGCGGTCGAAGTTCGCCAACCGGCTGACCTCGACTGCCAGATGAATGCGGTCTGCCGAGCCGGGGTCCGTCTTGCCTACCTCGCCGCGTTCCAGCATCCCCAGCATTTCCAGGACCGACACTCCTCCGAAGGCTGGCGGCGCTGAGCTGCATACGATCACGCCAAACACCTTCCTGCACAGCGGTTTGCGCTCTGTGGCCGTATAGTCCGCGAAGTCATCCGCAGTCATGAGACTGGGGATGGTTACCGGACCGGCCGTGTTGCCTTTGAGCTTGATTGGGCCCTTGGCCGCATGGCGTGCGATCGCCGGTGCGATCCTGCCGTTCGGGTCGTAGAACGCGTCCGCGCCCTCGTCCCGAACCTCCCGCAGGACGTCCGCGATGTCAGGGTTGCGAATCGTCGTCCCCGCCGCCTTCGGCTTGTCACCGTTGCAGTAACGGGGGCGAAGGTCGGGGTAGTTGCAGCGCTTCCTCCCATTGAAGCGTTCCCCGAGGCCACTGCTCAGGTTCTCGGACATTGGGAAGCCATCCGCAGCCAGCCGGATGGCGTCGTCGAAGAGTTCATCCCACGGCAGGACACCGTATGCTTCATGCACATCCGCGAGCACTCGCAGAGTGCCTGGAACAGCGAATGCCCGCCCGGTTGCAGACGCCGCGTACGGGAAGCGGTCAGTCCGAAGCGCCTGGCGCTCCTGATCAGTGGGAGTCATGACGTTCTGCGTCACGGTCTTGGGGGATCTGGACATGCCGTCGAAGAACCGAACGGTGTGCTTGTCAGGATCCCAATAGGTGATGAGTGTGCCGCCAGCCAAACCGGAGGCATGTGGCTCCACAACAGCGAGGACGGCCTGGACGGATACTGCCGCATCCGCACCCGTGCCACCCCGGGCAAGAATCCTGCAACCGGCCTGAACCGCGAGAGGATGGGCAGCCGCCACCATGAACTTTTTACCGACCGCGTCTGCTTCCCGACCAGTCGTCGGATTCGCGCAGGGATCGGGACGCGTCGCAACGGCGTTGGCTCCGATGGGCGCTGTCAACAGGGCTGGCAAGATGAGCGCCAACACCAGCGTGGGAAAGAAGTAGCGCTGCTTGCGTGCATACATATATCCAACCTCTCCGTTTATGCGAAAACGGGGCGTCGCGGTGGATTTCAGTAAGCTTCGTGGCAGGAATCCCACTTCCGCGGGGATGGCGGGGGTCGGCGCCGGCTGATTGCCAGGGCGCTCGGAGACGTGAAGACCATTCTTTGTTCGTACGCATCAGACCCCTCGTTCTTTCAACCGGTATCAGAGCGACGTCCCGGTCGGGGGCTAGCAGATTGATCTGAGCATGCGCTATTCCCCGTCCCACCAATGCCGAGCGGAGTTGCCACAGGCATCATCCTTCGTGGTTGGGCGACGGCGCAGGGCATCGCGATAAGTCGTGGCCTCCGGGACGGAGGTGTCGCAGGTGGTAGCGGGGAAGTCCGGTCTGGCCGAACACGGCGAGCAGTGTCTTGAAACAAACCGCGTGTCCCGGTTGGTGAGGCCGACTGTCGGCACCTGCGGGACAGGTCCTTCGAAGGGGATCTCGAAGGCTTAAGAATGCATTTCAGCGAGGTCGTCCACTGTCGGACGGCCGTGCCGGATTCCGAGGCAGAACACGGGGCCAGCAGCGCCGTTGGGGAAGCGGCGGCGGCTCGCGGACGGGGGCGCGACCTTCGCCCGTTACCCGTTCGCATTCGAATGCCGGGAAACCGCACAACTCCGCCCACGCGTCGACCAGGCTTCGAACTTCAGCTAGGAAGCTGCAGCCAGCACGCCCTTCACCACTGTTGCCCGCCCAAGACGCAGGGCAGCGACCTCGACCACACCGAGGACGTACGGCGGGGTGAAGAAGCGCGGACGGCCCGACAACCGGGCACGCAAGCCCGCGCGTGTTGTCGTAACGGGGCGATGGATGAGCAGCCGCAACGGTATGTCTCTCCGGTCGTCCCTGAAGCCTCTGCCGTCGAGACCAACATCGACCCATAGCCTTCAGTGACGAATCCACCCCGGAGCGTCCGCCTGGTGTTAGCGTCAGGTGGGCAGGGCCTTGTGACCGCGCCGGGGGGACCACGCACGTTCAGCACCTGCCAACACACGGGTGGCGAGCTGTGGTTCAGGGCCGTCACATCCGCCCGGCCACCCGGAGCGAGTTCCGCCCCGAGGAGGAATCGTGCAGGATCGGTTCGAGGCCACAGGTCGTACCCGCTGGCGCCGTTTCGCAGCCCTGATGGTACCGGCGACCGTCATCGCCGGCGCGATCGTGATGGGCATGGCAAACGGCGCGCTGGCTGCCTCCTTCGCCGTCTCCGGCCAGACGTTTAAGGTCTCCGCCTCCGAGCTGCGGGGCGAGGGTTTCGTCCAGTACGGCGGCATCGCCGAGGAGATCGACGGAACTGAGCACCCGGTCGCCGTCACCGGTATTCGCAACGCAAGGCTCTTCGATCTCTGCCAATCGGCGAAGGTGCCCGGCGCGCCCGTGGTGCTCACCATTAACGCCGGCGGCGGCGGCAGGCCCGCCACCGCGAGCGACCTGCTGATCGACGTCGACTCGCTCGAAGGTGACGCCGAGTTCACGAACATCAACATCGGCCAGGACGCGTCGACCCTCGAGGGTGGTCCCGACGGCGCACAGGGCGCCAGGAAGGCCTTCGGCCAGCAGGCCGCGACGGTGACGATCAAGAATCTCCGCCAAGTGGCCCGCTCCACCCACGCCGGGACGTTCAACCTCACCGGGCTGAAGCTGAAGGTCAATGTCGGCGCTGCCGCGAGGGAATGCTTCTGAGCTGACCACCGCGGCGAGCGTCGTCGCGCAGGACGCTGACGTGGGCGCGCGGACGGCACCCTCATCGGCACATTCCCTGCTCTCGACCCCTCATCCGGCAGGAGGCGTGCGTGACGAATGCCGAACAGCAACACACCCAGCCGAAGCGGTTCCGCGCCGGCTCGCGCGGCTTCCGCCGCTGGCGGCGGACACGGCCCTTCTGGGGCGGCCTGCTGACCGCACTGGCCGGTCTACAGATCTTCGGCACCACCCAGATGTCGCCCGCTGGTCTCGCCTTCCAGATGGGGCCAACCGGCTTCCTCTCCTGGCTGATCCCTACGATCCTGGTGACCTCCGGGCTACTGATGTGGTTCAGGCCGCAACACCGGATCCTCTACGCCATGGTCGCTGCGGTGACCGCGCTGTTCTCGCTGATCGGGGTGAACCTCGGCGGCTTCTTCGTCGGTCTGCTGCTCGGCATGGTGGGCAGCGCCCTCGGCTTCGCCTGGGTGCCGAACGTCCACCCGGCTGCCCGGTCCGGCGGTGAGTCGGCCAGCGACGCAACGGTGCGCGACGAGGCGGCCGGCGACGGCACGGCGCGGAAGGAGACGCCAGACGACGCGACGGGACGGGACAAGCCGACGGCCGGTGCGGGCGGTGACCTGGCGGCCCCCGACACAGCCCCGAGCGCGAGCAGCCGGCCCTCGTCAACGAGCTGATGTCTGGGCGGGACGGCATCGGGCCGTGTGTGGCCCAGCCGACGTTGGCTGCGCACGAAGAGATCGGTGGGCCCGGGACGTTCCGGCGAGTCGGAGGGCTGGAGGCGGAGCCGCCAAGGCCGCGACAACGCGTTCCGCGATTTTTCACGGTTCTGCTCGGGCTGCTCGGAATCTCCACCGCCCTGGGGCTCGCCGGGATCAGCCCGGTACGGGCGTCCACCTTCGCCGTCCTGGCGTTCGACGGGCCGACCTGCCCGACGCCACAGGCAGCGAGCGGTCTGCCAAGCGCAGGCCGGGCCTCGTCCGCCGGCCCGAACGGCTTGCCCTCGGCCGGCTCCGGCGGAAACGCCGAGGCGGACGACGGCAACACCTTCACGCTCGGCGGGATCGGCGATCGTTCGGGCAACCGCGGGGATGACGAAACCGAGGCCCCGGCGCAGCCGGTGCCCTCGGTCACGCTACGCCCCCAGCCGTCCGCGACCAGGCTGGCCAACGCCACGCCGAAGGTTTCCGCTCTCGAGTGCGCCCGTCCGAATCCGACCCCGAGCCCCACCGGAACTGTCCGGGCCGGCAAGCCCTTGCCGCGAATCAACGCCGAGCCGGGGCAGCCGGTGGTGGCCGCGACCCCGTCCAACCTGACCGGCTCCAAGGTGACCATGATCGGGCTCCGGTTCGAGGGGATCGTCGACTTGCCCACCGTCGACGGCACCCTCAAGGCGGTGAAGTTCAGCATGGAACGGGCCGTCATCCACGACTTCCTGCTGCGCGCGCCCGGCCCGGCCGGCATTACCATGCGGTTCGCCAGCGACCGGCTGACGGTGAGCGGCAATGTCAACTTCTATGCCACCCGTTTCGTCGGATGGCTGTTCGGCATCAAGATCATGCTCGCCCCGGACCTGCCGCTCCCCGACGGAATGCAGATTACGACGCCGATCCCGATCACGTTCAGCGATCCGGCGATCGATCTGGCCTTTGTCGACAGTGACACGGTGACCGCCTGGCCGGCGCTGAGGGGGACCCTGGACTGACGTCGCTCCACCAGCACCGCTTGTGGAGCGGCTGTCCCGCCGGTCCGCACCCGACATCAGAGCCGGGCGCGCTCCCTCGGAGCGCGGTCGTGCCCATGCGCCCAGTTGTGGATATGAACCGGCCTAAATGTCCTGTCCGGCGGTGGGGGCAATACCAAGCTTGCCTGCGTTCCTGCTCTCAGCGGGCAAGAGGGGGACCGACTGCGAGCGCGTTAAGGCCGCGGCCGGGACCGTCTTCGGAACCCGGCCAGCGACCGTATCAGAGGCCAGCGTCAGCTGGAGTAGCCGCGCTCAGCGATCCAGTCAGCGACCTTCTCGTCGCGCATCCAGTAATGCTTGGTCGGGTCGTACGGGTCGGCGATTCTCATGGTGTGACCGCCGTTGCGGTAACCAACGACGCTCACGTAGTGACCGCTCTCGTACGAGTACTGGTTGCCGTGGGTGTCTACGGCGGTGCCCGTGATGTTAGCCACCACGCCGCGCTGCGCGTCAACCGCCTCAACTACGTCGGTGCGCAGCGTGCCCACCTGCTCCGGATTCGCCTCAGCCCCCTCGATCTCGGTGGTCTCGTAGCCACCGCCGGTCAGCTCGTTGAGGACCCGGGTAGTGTCGTTGACCGAGTTGGTGCCGGCCTCGGTGGTACCGAGCTTTTTGGCCACCTCGCGCTGGCTCACAATTTTGCCCTTCGTGGACAAGGCAATCCGGGTTGCGGCAGGGGCGCAGTAGTAGGAGTTCGGCTGCCGTTGGTAGTCGTAGTGAAGCACCCGTTTGCCCTGGTCTGGCGGAGGGTGGGGCTGTGCCGCGACGGAGGAATTGCTCCTGACCAGCTCGGCGGCGGTCTCCGGACCGGCGGCGGCTTGGGCGGCGGTCTCCGGACCGGCGACGGCTTGTCCGGCGATCGCCGGACCGGCGACGGCGCCACCGGTGACCACGGCGAGGGACAGTAGGCTCCTGCGGAAAATCGAGTTCATCGTGAAGCTCCCATCGAAGAACTGGTCTTCCGGGCTGTCGGCCGCTTACCCCTCGAAGGTCCGCGTAAACAGAGACGCGCCTGTGTGAGGACGTCGTCGTGCCGCGGCGGGGCTGCCCGCCGCGCGTGTCATGGGCGAAGGCCGCCCGGTCGCGCATGTTGTCAAGGCACCACGGGGGTACGGCGCACCCACACCCAGCCCCCCGCCGGCACGCCAGCCCGCCGACACCACGGCCGTCCCCCGCCCACGGCCCGCCGCCGATCCCGTCACCGATCCCGCGACCACCACCGCCAGCCGGGGCGAGGATGGTCACCGGAAGCGTCGTGCGTCATCCCAGAACTCCCTCGGGCCCGCCCCGGCGCATACCCGCCTCGACGTCCTTGACGCCCCGGAGGGCGCATCCATCGCCTTGATCTCCGGCCAGTCAGGCTTGTCGCGCTGCGCCGTGGACCGTCGAGGCGGGCTCCCGTCGTGCCCGATCAACGGGATCGGTCGAGCGGCCGGCGACGCCGACGCAGTCGTTTGCCGGCTCCGGCACCGGGAAGGCGACGGGGACGAGTCCTGCCGCCGCCATGGGGCGACGCAACCTGAGGAGGCCGCATCATCAGCCAACACCCAGGAGCCGCTGGCCGGTAAACGAAATCGCGATCCTCGCCGCGGACGGCGGCGAAGAGGTCGAATACACCCAGCCCGAACCGCCGCGGAGCAGGCGGGCGCCGTGGGACCGTCAACCCGGACAGGCTCCGCATGAACCCCCGCGGCGATGTACTTCGTCCGGACGTTCTTCCAGCCCGACAAACCCGGTGGCGGCGATCTGCCACGGACCGTGGTCGTTGTTCGAGACCGGGATCGTCGACGGCCGGAGGGTGATTTCCTTCCCCAGCCTGCGCACCGACATCCAGAACGCGGGCGGGATCTGGGTCGACCAGCAGGTCCGGGTCGACAACGGCCTGGTGACCAGCCGCAGCCCTGCGGACCTGCCGGCGTTCTGCGACAAGATGGTGGAAGAGTTCGCCGAGGGCCGACACGTCCGCCAGATGGCAACCGCCTGACCCGCGCCGGCCCGGGCCCCGCGCCCGGGCCGGGCGCCGGGCCGGCGGTGCCGGGTCGCGCGGCCAGGCGGCGGTGAGCCGTACGGGTCAGCCATGGCCGATCCGGGGTGAGCCCGGCCACCGCGGCCGCCCGACGGGTGGGCGCGCGCCGAGACGGGGGTCTAGCGTCGTGCTGGCGGTCGTCCGCCCCGCACGGGCCGCGGCCGTCCCACCCCTGTCGCACCCCCGAAGGACGGTCACATGCGCGCCACCGTGATCCACGGACCGAACGACATCCGTGTCGAGGAGGTTCCGGACGCCGCCGTACGCCAGCCCACCGACGCCGTCGTGCGGGTGGTCAATGCCTGCATCTGCGGCAGCGACCTGTGGGCGTACCGCGGGGTGGCCAGCCGGCAGCCCGGCCAGCGCATCGGCCACGAGTTCCTCGGTGTGGTCGAGGCCACCGGCGCCGAGGTGATCTCGGTGCGGACCGGTGACCTGGTGGTGGCGCCGTTCGTCTGGTCCGACGGGGTCTGCGACTTCTGCCGCGAGGGCCTGCACACCTCCTGCCCGCATGGCGGGTTCTGGGGATCGGAGGGCTCCGACGGCGGGCAGGGCGAGGCGGTGCGTGTCCCGTACGCCGACGGCACGCTGGTGAAGCTGCCGGCCGAGGCCGCCGGCGACGAGCGGCTGCTCACTGCGATGCTCGCGCTCTCCGACGTGATGTCCACCGGCCACCACGCCGCGCTGGCCGCCCGGGTCCGCCCCGGCGCGACCGTCGCGGTCGTCGGTGACGGCGCGGTCGGGCTCTGCGGCGTGCTGGCCGCCCGCCGGCTCGGCGCCGAGCAGATCATCGCGCTCGGCCGGCACACCGCCCGCACCGACATCGCCCGTTCCTTCGGCGCCACCGACGTGGTCGCCGAGCGGGGCGACGCCGCGGTCGCCGCGGTGAAGGAGCTGACCAAGGGGCAGGGCGCGCACGCCGTGCTGGAGGCCGTCGGCACCGGGGAGTCCATGCGTACGGCGATCTCGATCACCCGCGACGGCGGCGCGGTCGGCTACGTGGGCGTGCCGCACGGCGGCAGCGCGGGCGTCGACATCGGCCAGATGTTCGGCCGCAATGTCGCCCTCGGCGGTGGCGTCGCCCCGGCCCGCGCCTACATCCCGGAGCTGCTCGCCGACGTCCTGGACGGCACCATCGACCCGTCGCCGGTCTTCGACCGCACCGTCACCCTGGACGAGGTGCCCGACGGTTACCGGGCGATGGACGAGCGGACCGCGCTGAAGGTCCGCATCACCTTCTGATCACAGCTGCGACCGACGGACGCCGCTCCTGGTGAGCGGCGTCCGCCGGGCCGGTACGGTGCTCGCCGTGACCGCAGAAGATCACCGCCCGACCGGCCCCGTCGCCGTGCTCGCCAACCCCACCGCCGGCCGGGGCCGGCACCGCGGCCTGCTGCCCCGGCTGCTCGACGGGCTGGCGGCCGCCGGACGTCCGGTCCAGCTGCTCGAGGCACGTACCCCCGACGAGGCGGAGGCGGCGTGCCATGCCGCCGTGGCCGGCGGTGCCGGCGCGGTGGTCGCGGTCGGCGGCGACGGCACCGTGCACCGGGCGTTGCAGGCGGTCGCCGGCACGAGCGTGCCGTTCGGGCCGGTCCCGGCCGGCACCGGCAACGACTTCGCCGTCGACACCGGCTTCCCGGCCGACCCTTTGGCGGCCGTGGCGGTGATCGCCGACGCGTTGCGCGCCGGGCGCAGCCGCCCGGTCGACCTGGCCCGGATGACCACCGCCCGCGGGGGCGACCGCTGGTACGGGGCGGTGCTCGCCGCCGGCTTCGACGCGATCGTCAACGAGCGGGCCAACCGGATGCGCTGGCCGCGCGGCCCGCGCCGCTACGACCTGGCGATCCTGGTCGAGCTGGCCCGGCTGCGCCCGCGCGCCTACACGCTGCGCCTCGACGGCGAGGAGCACCGCCTCGACGCGGTCCTCGTCGCGGTGGGCAATTGCGCCAGCTACGGCGGCGGCATGCGGATCTGCCCGGACGCCGACCCGACCGACGGCCTGCTCGACGTGGTGGTCGGCGGGCGCTTCGACCGGCGCACCCTGATGCGGGTCAAACCGCGTCTCTACCAGGGCACCCACGTGACGCATCCGCTGGTGCGCAGCTACCGGGCCCGCACGGTGGAGCTGGCGGCCGAGGGCATCACCACGTACGCCGACGGGGAGCGGGCGCTGGACCTGCCGGTGCGGATCACCGCCGTGCCGGCGGCGGTCCGGCTGCTGCACTGACGTCGGGTCGCTCGGCCGGCGTGCCATCCCGCGCGGCCGGCGCATCCCCGACCGGCCGCCCCGGACCGTCGGCGACCATGTCGGCCGGCGGTCCGGGCGATCTGCCGGCCCGGACCGCACCGGCGCTGGCGGCGATGACCAGGCCGATGGCGAGCACCTCCCACGCCCGCAGCTCCTGCCCGAGCACCAGGAACCCGGCGAGGGCGGCGATCGCCGGGCCCAGGCTCATCAGCACCGCGAAGGTGGCCGTGGGCAGCCGGCGCAGGGCCAGCAGTTCCAACGTGTAGGGCAGCACCGAGGCGAGCATGGCCAGCCCGGCGCCGAGCCCCAGCACGGCCGGGTGCCACAGCCGCGTCCCGGCGTCGACCAGGCCGATCGGGAGGGTGACCAGGGCGGCCACCCCGAGGGACAGGGCCAGCCCGTCGGCGCCCGGGAACCGGCCGCCGACCCGGGCCGAGCAGACGATGTACGCCGCCCACAGGGCGCCGGCGACCAGCGCGAGACCGGCGCCGACCGGGTCGAGCCGGTCGAAGCCGCCCTGGCCGAGCAGGGCCACCCCGGCCAGCGCCAGCCCGGCCCAGCACCAGGCGGCCGCCCGACGGGCGGTGAACACCGACAGCGCGAGCGGCCCGAGCACCTCCAGGGTCACCGCCGGGCCCAGCGGGATCCGCTCGATGGCCTGGTAGAAGATCGAGTTCATGCCGGCCAGGGCGAGGCCGAACGCGATCACCGAGGACCAGTCGGCGCGATCGTGCCCGCGCAGCCTCGGCCGGCACACCGCGAGCATCAGCAGGGCGCCGATGGCCAGCCGCAGGGTCACCGCGCCGGCCACCCCGGTACGCGGGAACAGCAGGGCGGCGCCCGCCGACCCGAACTGCACCGACAGGGCCCCGCCGAGCACCAGCCCGACCGCCGTGCCGCGGCCGTACCGGGGGCGCGTCGAGGCGCGGGGGGCGGCCGACACGTCCGGCGGCATGGTCTGGGTCATGCCTGCGACGCTAGGCCCCGCCGGCGGGGAGCGGAAATGCCGGTCTGCCCGCGGTTATGCTTCCCGCTCATGACCGTGGAGCTGCGGCACCTGCGCGCCTTCCTCGCCATCGCCGAGGAGGGCAGCGTCACCCGCGCCGCAGCCCGGCTGCACCTGACCCAGCCGGCCCTGTCGCGGACCCTGCGCCAGCTCGAGGACCATCTCGGGGTACGACTGGTCGACCGGTCCACCCATCACCTCGATCTCACCGCGGCCGGGCGGGCGTACCGGGACCGGGCGGCCGGCGCCTTGGCCGCCGTCGACGCGGTCCTCGACCCGGCGCGCCTCACGGGGGCGCCGATCCGGCTCGGTCACGCCTGGTCGGCGCTGGGGGAGCGGACGGTCGTGCTGCTGCGCCGGTGGCGGCAGCGCCATCCGGACATCCCGCTGGAGTTGCTGCGCATCGACGACCGCACCGCAGGGCTCGCCCAGGGCCGGGTCGACGTCGCCGTGCTGCGGCACCCCGTCGACCTGCCGGACGTGCACGCCGAGCTGCTGCTGACCGAGCCGCGGGTCGCCACGGTGGCCGCCGACAGCCCGCTGGCGCGGCGCGCCAGCCTGACCCTGGCGGACCTGGCCGACCAGCCGCTCGCGATGGCCGACCTCGGCACCACCACCCTGGCGTTGTGGCCGGCGGGGCGGGCCCCGGCCACGGTGGTGGCGGTGGCCAACACTGACGACTGGCTGGCGGCCATCGGCGCCGGTCGGGCGGTGGGCGTCACGACCGCGGCGACCGCCGCCACGTATCCGGGCCCGACCGTCGCCTACCGGCCGCTCACCGACGCCCCCGACGTCGAGGTGCTGCTGGCCTGGCGCCAGCCGTTCACCCACCCGGCCGTGGCCGACCTGCTCGCGCTGGTCCGCGAGACGGCGCGCGGCTGAGCCGACCGGCTCGTCAGCCGGCGGGCGGTCCGGGGACGGCGCCGGTGAGCCGGTCCAGCCACTCGGCCAGCAGCGCCCGTTCGGCGGGACTGAGGTCGCCCGCGACCTCGGCGAGCGCGGCCCTGAGCGCGATGGCGTGCCGGACCGCCCGGTCCGGTGGGCGTACCGCGCGGGCGGCCGGGCTGTCGGCGCAGATCGAGGCGAGCACCACCTCCCGGGTGGCGAGGGACAGGCCCGGGTCGCCGCCCTGGATCAGGGTGAGGGTGACCCCGCAGCTGGCGGCGTGGACCATCTCCGCCGCCCGGTCCACGCCGACCCGCAGCCGGCCCGCCTCGGCGACCCGGACGACCAGCTGGCCGAAGATGTCGGCGGCCACCCGGGCGGCGGTGGGGCGGACGCCGGGGCGCGGGTCGCCGTACATCAGGGCGTGGAAGGCCGGGTTGGCCACGCCGAACCCGACGTGCAGGTCCCAGCCCCGGCGCAGGTCGTCCACCGGGTCGTCGGCCGGCTCGCGGGCCGCCTCGGCGTGCAGGTACGCGGCGAAGCCGTAGCTGGCCGCGGCGTCGAGCAGTCCGGCCATGTCGCCGAACTGACGGTAGATCGTCGGGGCCTGCACCCCGGCGGCCCGGCCGACCGCCCGGGTGGTGACCGCCGGCCGTCCGCCCCCGGCGAGCAGCGCGGCGGCGGCCCGCACGATCCGGTCCCGGGCCGACGTCTCAGTCACGACAGCGACGATAACCCCCGACTGTTAGCGGCGACTGGTAGCGCGAGTAACACGCTCGTGTTAGCGAGCTGGTCAGTGGCGCACGGCCAGGTCGAGGACCGCGCCCAGGCCGTTGCTGCGGCCCGGGTCGGCGCACGGCAGCACCAGCACCGCGCAGCCCGCGCGGACCGCTCCCGCGTCGGCGGGGGTGTCGCCCACCATCAGCGCCCGCTCCGGGTCCACGCCGAGCATCCCGCACGCCCGCAGGAAGATCCCCGGGTCCGGCTTGCAGCGCCCCACCTCGTACGACAGGGCGTACGCGTCGACCAGCGCGTCGAGACCCCAGGCGGCGAAGTGCGGCCGGATGTCGAAGCCGATGTTGCTCACCACCGCCACCTTCACCCCGGCGTGCCGAAGCGCCGCCAGCGTCGTCGCCGTGTCGGAGTAGGGCACCCAGCCCTCCGGGACCAGCACCCGCTCGTAGAGCGCCGCGGCGAACCCGTCGATGCCGGCGTCCACCGTCTCGGCCAGCCCGGTGTACGCCCCCCGGTGCGCGTGCTCGTAGAGGTCCCGGTCGGCCCAGAGCTCGGCCAGCCGGGGCGGCACCCGGGCCGGCAGCGGCCCGCCCGCCCGGCCGGCGGTGAGCAGGCGGTCGGCCAGCGCGGTGACCCGCATCCGCTCCAGGGTCACCCCGCACGCCGTCGCGGCGGCCGTCACCCAGTCGTGGGGCTCCTCCACCTGGGCCAGCGTGCCGTGGAAGTCGAAGAGCACCGCCTCCACCGGGCGGCGGGACGCGCTCGGGCGGACTGCGCCGCGCGAGGCATGGGGCGGTTCGGCATGATCCGGCACGCCGTGCACCCTACCGACCCGCTCCGACCGTCCTGCCGGACGGCCTTGGCGGGTGGCGGCGCGCGGCACCAACTAATCTTGGAGGCATGTCGAGCCCCGCCGAGCGGTACGCCGCGGCGCGCCGCCGGGCCGCGCAGGCCTCACAGTTCCCGGCGCTGGACGAGTTCGCCCTTGACCTGGGGTTCGATCTCGACGACTTCCAGCGTGAGGCGTGCCAGTCCCTGGAGCGGGGCAGCGGCGTGCTGGTCTGCGCCCCGACCGGCGCCGGCAAGACCGTCGTCGGCGAGTTCGCCGTACACCTGGCGCTGCGCGGGGTCCCGGGGGAGCCCGCGGCGGCCGACGGCGAGCAACCGCCAGCCACCCGGCGCAAGTGCTTCTACACCACGCCGATCAAGGCGCTGTCGAACCAGAAGTACCACGACCTGGTCGACCGCTACGGCGCCGAGCAGGTCGGGCTGCTCACCGGCGACAACGCGATCAACGGCGACGCGCCCGTGGTGGTGATGACCACCGAGGTGCTGCGCAACATGCTCTACGCCGGCTCGGCCACCCTCGAGGGCCTGGCGTACGTGGTGATGGACGAGGTGCACTACCTCGCCGACCGGTTCCGCGGCGGGGTGTGGGAAGAGGTGATCATCCACCTGCCCCCCTCGGTCACGCTGGTGTCGCTCTCGGCGACCGTCTCCAACGCCGAGGAGTTCGCCGACTGGCTGGTCACCGTGCGCGGCGAGACCGCGGTGGTGGTCAGCGAGCATCGGCCGGTGCCGCTGTGGCAGCACATGCTGGTCGGCAAGCGGATGTTCGATCTGTTCCACGACGCCGACGCGGCCCGCAAGCACGACGTGCACCCGGAGCTGCTCCGCTACACCCGGGACACCATGCGTCGCCTGGAACTCGGCGAGGGCCGCAGCGCCGGCCCCGGCGGCGGGCGGCGCGGCCCCCGCTGGCGCGGTCCGATGCGCCCCGACATCGTCGACCGCCTCGACCGGGAGGGGCTGCTCCCGGCGATCCTGTTCATCTTCAGCCGGGCCGGCTGCGCCGCCGCCGTGCAGCAGTGCCTCGCCGCCGGCCTGCGGCTCACCTCCCCGGAGGAGCGCGCCGAGATCCGCCAGGTCGTGGAGAGCCGGGTCACCGCCATCCCCGGCGAGGACCTGACCGTGCTCGGCTACTGGGAGTGGCTCGACGGCCTGGAGCGCGGCCTGGCCGCCCACCACGCGGGCATGCTCCCGGTGTTCAAGGAGGTCGTCGAGGAGCTCTTCGTCCGCGGGCTGGTCAAGGCGGTCTTCGCCACCGAGACCCTCGCCCTGGGCATCAACATGCCGGCCCGCTGCGTCGTCCTCGAACGGCTGGTCAAGTACAACGGCGAGGCGCACGTCGACCTGACCCCGGGGGAGTACACCCAGCTCACCGGGCGGGCCGGCCGGCGCGGCATCGACGTCGAGGGGCACGCCGTCGTGGTCTGGTCGCCGGAGACCGACCCGCGGCACGTCGCCGGGCTCGCCTCCACCCGCACCTATCCGCTGCGATCCAGCTTCCGGCCGTCGTACAACATGGCGGTCAACCTGGTCGGCACGGTCGGCGCGGAGCCGGCCCGGGCGCTGCTGGAGTCGTCGTTCGCGCAGTTCCAGGCGGACCGGTCGGTGGTCGGCCTGGCCCGGCAGGTGCAGCGCAACACCGAGACCATCGAGGCGTACGGCGCGGAGGCGGCCTGCCACCACGGCGACTTCGACGAGTACTTCGCGCTGCGGGTGGCCATCGCCGACCGGGAACGGGCCATCGCCCGGCAGGGGCAGACCCAGCGCAAGGCGGCCGCGGTGGCGTCGCTGGAGCGGCTGCGGGTCGGCGATGTGATCCGGGTGCCCTCCGGGCGGCGCGCCGGCCTGGCGGTGGTCCTCGACCCGGCCACCGGCGGCTTCGGCGAGCCCCGCCCGCTGGTGCTCACCCAGGACCGCTGGGCCGGCCGGGTCAGCCCCGGCGACTTCACCACTCCGGCCGAGGTCCTCACCCGGATCCGGGTGCCGAAGCACTTCAACCACCGTTCGCCGGCCGCCCGGCGGGACCTCGCCGCCGAGGTCAGCGGCACCGGCCTGGACCAGCACGGCGGGCGTCGCGGCGGCCGGTCCCGGCAGGCCGACGGCGAGGACCACCGGCTCAGCCAGCTCCGCGGCGAGCTGCGCCGCCACCCCTGCCACGCCTGCGCGGATCGGGAGGAGCACGCCCGCTGGGCGGAGCGGCGCCGCCGGCTCGAACGCGACACCGAGGAGCTGCGCCAGCGGGTCTCCGGCCGCACCGGCTCCCTGGCCCGTACCTTCGACCGGATCGTCGCCCTGCTCACCGCCCGCGGCTACCTCTCGGCCGACGGCGGGGTCACCGACGCCGGCCGGATGCTCGGCCGGATCTGGACGGAGGCGGACCTGCTGGTCGCCGAGTGTCTGCGCCGGGGCGTCTGGGACGGGCTCTCCCCGGCCGAGCTGGCCTCCGCCGTGTCGGTGGTGGTCTTCGAGGCCCGCCGGGACGTCGACGAGCGGGCGTCGCTGCCACGCGGCGCGGTCGCCGACGCGGTCGACGAGACCCTCAGGCTGTGGGGCGAGATCGAGTCCGACGAGGCGAACCGCGGGCTCACCGTCACCCGCGAGCCGGATTTCGGCTTCGCCTGGCCGATCTACCGGTGGGCCCGCGGTGAGGCGCTGGCGAAGGTGCTCGCCAGCGGTCACCAGATCGACGGGGAGATGCCGGCCGGCGACTTCGTCCGCTGGGCGCGGCAGGTGGTCGACCTGCTCGGTCAGCTCGCCGACTCCGGCGGCGCGTCGACCGAGTTGCGCGCCACCGCCCGGCAGGCCATCGCGGCCGTCAACCGGGGCGTGCTGGCCTACCACACCTCCGCCTGATCTTCCGGCCACCGCTGGCCGGATATCGTCGCATCGCAGCGTCACCGCGACGGGTATCCCGGATTCGACCGGGGGTACGATTGCGCCTGCTCATCCACCTCCCCGATCATGGCTCGGACGCCTTGTTGCGCGACGGTAATCAACGGGGGGGACGACTGCGATGGCGCAGATCCATCACTTCGAGTACGGGTGGATCACGCCCGCGCTCAGTTACGCCCTGTCCGTGCTGGGCTCGGCCCTCGGGCTGGTCTGCGCCGGGCGGATCCGCACCGCGCCCAGCGCCGGCCAGCGGGCCTGGTGGGGGCTGCTCGCCGCCTTGGCCATCGGCGGCACGGCAATCTGGGCCATGCATTTCATGGCGATGCTCGGCTTCGGCGTCGAAGGGACGAGGATTCGCTACGACGTACCGATCACCGCGGCCAGCACCGTGATCGCCGTCGTGGCGGTCGGCATCGGGCTGGCCATCATCGGCACCGGCCGCCTCAACGCGCTGCGGCTCCTCGCCGGCGGCCTCTTCACGGGCCTCGGCGTGGCCGCGATGCACTACACCGGCATGGCGGCGATGCGGCTGGACGGCGCCCTCAGCTACGGCCGCATCCGGGTCGCCCTGTCGGTGCTCATCGCGGTGGTGGCTGCCACGGTGGCGCTCTGGCTGTCGATGACCGTCCGGCGCGGGCTGGCCATCGCCGCCTCGGCGCTGGTCATGGGCATCGCCGTCAACGGGATGCACTTCACCGGGATGAGCGCGCTCTCGGTGCACCTGCACGAACGTCGGGGCGACCTGGCCGGCGCCGAGGTCAGCGGCCTGCTGGTGCCGATCGTGCTCGCGGTGATCTTCGTGGTGGTCGGGCTGGTCTACGCGCTGCTGGCCGCGCCCACCGAGGACGACCGGGCGGGGTCGGCGTACCTGGACGCGCGGCGGGACGGGGTGCAGCCGGCCGCCGCGACGCCCGGGCCGGGGCCGGACCCGGTGGGGCTGCGCGCCCGCTCCACCCTGGGCCAGCCGGGCACGCCCTTCCCGTCCCGCCGGGACACCCTGCGCCGCTGACGCGGCCCGGCCCGGGGCCGCGGTTGGCCGACTGCGGCCCCGGGCCGTCTGATCCCCCGGCTTGTCTGATCACCCGCGCCGTCTGATCACTATCGGGCGGCGAGCGCGTCCACCAGGCGTCGGCACGAGCCGGCCAGGTTCCACCGCTGGGCCAGATCCAGCAGCCGGTCCGGGTCCGCGGGCGCGGTCGGCAGCGCGGTGGGCAGCGCCGGCAGCGGTACGTCGAGCGCCACCCGCACCACCTTCGGCGCGACCGCCAGGTAGTCCCCGGCCGCGACCAGCTTGGCCCGCAGCCCCGGCGCGAAGCCCGAACCCGGGTCGTCCAGCGCGTCGAGGATGCCCGGCAGGCCGCCGTACCGGTCGATCAGCCGGGCCGCCGTCTTCTCGCCCACCCCGGGCACGCCGGGCAGCCCGTCGCTCGGGTCGCCGCGCAGCGCCGCGAAGTCGGCGTACCGGTCGGCCGGCACGCCGTAGCGGGCGCGCACCGCCGCGTCGTCGCAGTCCTCCAGCTTGGCCACCCCGCGGCCGATGTAGAGCAGCCGCACCCCGCGCCGGTCGTCGATCAGCTGGAACAGGTCCCGGTCGCCGGAGACCACCTCCGCCGGGCCCGGCTGGGTCACCGACAGCGTGCCGAGCACGTCGTCCGCCTCGTAGCCGGTCGCACCGGTCGCGGTGATGCCGATCGCCTCCAGGACCTCCAGGATCACCGGCACCTGCGGGGAGAGGGTGTCCGGCACCACCTCGCCGCCCTCCGGCGCGACCCGGTGCGCCTTGTACGACGGCAGCAGCTCCACCCGCCACGCCGGCCGCCAGTCGTGGTCCAGCGCGCAGACCATCCGGTCCGGCCGGCGGGTGCGGATCAGCTGGGCGAGCATGTCGAGGAAGCCGCGGACGGCGTTGACCGGCTGGCCGTCCTCGGTCCTCGCGGCCGACTCGGGGATGCCGAAGTAGGCCCGGAAGTAGAGGCTGGGCGCGTCGATCAGCAGGATCGGGGGTTGGTCTGCCACACCGGACAGCCTGGCACAACCCTCCGACGGCTTGGCAACGGCGCGGCCTGATCCGACCGACTCCGTACCGGCGACGTGGGGGTGTCGGAGCGTCCGGGATGCCGCCATCTCGGTGACCGGATGCGGATCATCGCGGTCCCGCCGGCCGTCAGGGCTCGGCGTCGTCGCGGTAGAGCGTTTCGCGGCGGGCCACGGACTGCACCGCGTAGCTCGCCACCAGCAGCGCGATCGCGACCGCCACCTCGATGCCGGCGAGGGCGCCGTCGGCGATGGTCAGCCCGAGCGCGAGCAGCACCAGGCCGACCAGGGCGAGGATGCCGGCCCAGAGCAGCCGGCGCCTGCGTACCGCCGGCCGGTCCTGTGCCACCGTCCCCGCCTTCCGCCGAGCCGCCCCGGTCCAGGCTATCGGCGGTGACCGCCCGGCGGACCGATAACCGGTGGGTGGCGCCGGCCGTGGCCCGGCAGACTGCCGGCATGGCGTTCGTGCCCGGTCTGACGCTCAGCCGCCGCTTCCACGACGAGGTGATCGGTCCGCTGCTGGCCCGCCGCCTGCCGGACCTGCGGCACGCCGCCGGCCTGCTGGACGGCGGTTCGGAGCTGCTCGGGCTGGACACCGCACGCTCCACCGACCACGACTGGGGTCCCCGTGCCCAGCTCTTCGTCGCCGGGCCGGATGACGTGGCGGCGGTCCGCGCGGTGCTGGACGCCGACCTGCCGGCCGAGTTCCTGGGCTGGCCGACCCGGTTCGCCGGCCACACCGACGCCCGCCTCGGCGTCGTCCACGCGGACGGGGACCGGCACGGGGTCACCGTCGACGAGCTGGGCGGCTGGCTGCGCGGGCGGCTCGGCTTCGAACCGGGTACGGCGGTCACGGCCGAGGACTGGCTGTCGGTGCCCACCCAGCGGCTGGCCGAGCTGACCGGCGGGGCGGTCTTCCACGACGGGCTCGACGGCGCGCTCGCCGCTGCCCGGGCCCGGCTGTCCTGGTACCCCGACGACGTCTGGCGGTACGTGCTGGCCGCCGGGTGGACCCGGGTCGGCCAGGCCGAGCACCTCGCCGGCCGGTGCGCGGAGGTCGGCGACGACCTCGGCAGCCGGGTGGTGACCGCCGGCCTGGCGAGGGACCTGATGCGGCTCGGCCTGCTGCTGCACCGCCGCTGGCCCCCGTACGACAAGTGGCTCGGCACGCTGTTCGCCCGGCTGCCGACGGCGGCGCCGGTGGTCACGGCGCTGGCCGAGGCCCTCGGGTCCGCCGGCTGGGCCGACCGGCAGGCCGGCCTGGTCCGGGCCCTGGAGGCCCTCGCCGGCTGGACCAACGACGTCGGGCTGGCGCCGGTGGTCGACCCGCGGGCGCGCCCGTTCCACCAGCGGCCGTTCCTGGTGCTCGACGCCGGCCGGTTCGCCGCCGCGCTGCGCGCCGCCATTGGCGACCCGGCGCTGCGCGCGCGGCCGCCCGTCGGCGCGATCGACCAGTACGTGGACGGCGTGGACGTGCTCACCCGTCCCGACCGGGCGCGGCGGGTCGCGGCGGCGGTGCTGCCCGGCTGACGGGCGGCACGTCGGCGGTCGGCGGGAGTCAGCCGACCGGCTCGACCGGCCGGGCCGGCTCGTCGACCCGCAGGTCGGTGAGGTCGCGCAGGCCTCGGACGGGGGAGAGCAGCAGCGCCAGCGGCGCGAGCAGGGTGGCGACGGCGAAGAGGAACAGGGTGCCCCGCGTGCCGGCGACTCCGGCCAGGGCGCCGGCGACCACGCCGCCGACCGGGATCGCGCCCCAGGAGACGAACCGCACGGTGGCCATCACCCGGGCCAGCAGCTCCGGCGGGCTGGCGGTCTGCCGGTAGGTGCGGGTGGTGACGCTCAGCACCACCACCCCGCCGGCGAAGACCACGTTGCCGACTGCGAACATCAGGTACGCCGGCCAGCCGGCGCCCCACGGGACGAGCGCCGCACCGGCCACCGCGACGGAGCAGGCGACCACCAGCGACCGGGCGGTGCCCCAACGGTTCGTGATCCACGGCGTCAGCGCGGCGCCCACCAGCGATCCGACGCCCTCCACGGCGAGCAGCACACCGACCAGGGCGGCCGGGGCGTGCAGCTCCCGGACGAGGTGGAGCGGGTAGACCGCGAGCTGTGCCCCGCAGACGAAGTTGACCGCTGTGGCCGCCCACATGCCGGGGCCCATCACCGGGTGGCGGGTGACGTAGCGCCAGCCCTCGCCGATCATCTCCCGGACCGGGGGCCACCGGTCCGGGGCGTCGACCCGGCGGGCCGGCAGGGTGAGCAGCAGCGCCGCCGAGACCAGGTAGCTGGCCGCGTCGACCAGCACCGTCGGCACCGCGCCGAGCGCCTGCACCGCCAGCCCGCCCAGCGAGGGGCCGCTGAGCTGGGTGGTGGCGTGGGTGGCCGAGGTGAGGCTGTTGCGGGCGTGCAGCTGCTCCCGGCCGACGATGCCGGGCAGGAAGGTGGAGTTGGCCACGTCGAAGAGCACGTTGGCGAAGCTCACCACCAGCGCCACCACGATGAGCTGGGCGACGGTCAGCCAACCCTGCCACCAGGCGAGCGGGATCGACGCGACCGCGGCGGCCCGGGCCAGGTCGGCGCCGACCTGGGCGCCGCGCAGCGGCAGGCGTTGCACGATGACGCCGGCGGGCAGCCCGATCACGATCCAGGCGACGTAGCTGGCGGCGGCGATCAGCCCCATCTCGAAGGCGGTCGCGTCCAGCACGGTCAGCGCGGTCAGCGGTAGCGCCACCGCGCCGACCGCCGACCCGACCGAGCTGGTCGTGCCGGCGGTCCACCAGCGCCAGAACACTCCGGCTCCCTGCCCGACGGTCATCGCCGCCAACCCCCGTCCGCGAGCCAGTGAGTTCCAATCTGGAACGGACTATAGTCGTGGTGTCGATTGGGTTTGGGGGTGGGATGTGCGGCGGTCCGAGCTCGCCGACGCCGACTGCGGCATCGCCCAGGCCGTCGGCGTCCTCGGCGACTGGTGGACGTTCCTGATCGTCCGCGACATCGCCGGCGGCACCACCCGCTTCGACGCGCTGCAACGTGAGCTCGGCGTCAGCCGCCGGGCGCTCACCGAGCGACTGACCGCGCTGGTCGCGCACGGGGTGCTGCGTCGCGAGGCGTATTCGCACCACCCGCCGCGCTTCGACTACCTGCTCACCGCCAAGGGCGAGGGCCTGCTGCCGGTGCTGGTCGCCCTGCAGGACTGGGGCACCCGGCACGTGATGGGCGACGGCGACCTCACCGCCACCGCCGACGCCGCCTCCGCCGAGGCCCGCCGGGTCCAGCACCTCGTCGGCCGGCGGCTGCCCGCGCTCACCATGCGCCGCCACGACGGCGGCGCGGAGCCACCGGCCGTGCCCGGCCGGTGGAGCGTGCTCCACCTCTTCCCGGGCGCGTTCGCCCCCGGCGGCCAGGGACTTCCGCCCGGCTGGGGCGACATCCCCGGCGCCGTCGGGTGCACCCTCGAGTCGATGACGTACGCCGCCCGCCACCACCTCTTCCGCGCGGCCGGCGCCGAGGTACGCGGGATCAGCACCCAGCGCCCCGACCAGCTCGCCGCGTTCGCCGACCACGCCCGGCTGCCGTACCCGCTCCTGTCCGACCAGGATGGACGCCTCGCCGCGGGGCTGCTCCTGCCGACCTTCCGCGCCGGCGGGATGGACCGGTTCAAGCGACTCACCCTGCTGGTCGACCCGGCGGCGGTGGTGCGCGCGGTGCAGTTCCCGGTCACCGACCCGGCCGGCTCGGTGGACGAGATGCTCGACCTGCTGCGGCGGCAGAGCGCGCCGCGCCCGCCGCACTGATCCCGCTGCGGGCCGCGCCGGTCGGCGGGCCGACGACGGGCCGACGAGCAGGGCGACGTCGTCCTCGTGCCCGGCGCGGGCGAGCCGCATCGCCTCGCACGCCCAGCTCACCACGCCAGTGGCACCGCTGCGGGAACCCTGGCGGATGTGCATACTTGCGCGGTTGATGTTGTGCCGGACGGTTCCTGCCGTTCGGCTGCTGCGCATGGGGCGGTAATGATGGTCGAGCAGACGGTGCCGCGGCGACGCGAGGTGGCGACGGGCGCGAACGCTCCGATGGCCGACCCGGGCCTGCGCCAGTTGCTGGCCGGCCTGACGGCGGTGCGCGACGGTGACTTCGGCACCCGCCTGCCGGAGGACGCCGACGGGCTGCTCGGGGAGATTGCCACCGTCTTCAACGGCATGGTCGACCAGCTGTCGCTGTTCACCTCCGAGGTGACCCGGGTGGCCCGGGAGGTGGGCACGGAGGGGCAGCTGGGCGGTCAGGCCGAGGTGCCCGGGGTGTCGGGCACCTGGAAGGACCTCACCGACTCGGTGAACGCCATGGCCGGCAACCTGACCGACCAGGTCCGCGACATCGCCGAGGTCGCCACGGCGGTGGCTCGGGGTGACCTGTCGCAGAAGATCACCGTCGACGTGCGCGGCGAGATCCTGGAGCTGAAGATCACCATCAACACGATGGTGGACCAGCTGTCCTCGTTCGCCGACGAGGTGACCCGGGTGGCCCGGGAGGTGGGCAGCGAGGGCCGCCTCGGGGGCCAGGCCGAGGTGCCCGGCGTGGCCGGCACCTGGCGGGACCTCACCGACTCGGTGAACTTCATGGCCGGCAACCTGACCAGCCAGGTCCGCAACATCGCCCAGGTCACCACCGCGGTCGCCCGGGGCGACCTGTCGCAGAAGATCACCGTCGACGCCCGCGGCGAGATCCTCGAACTCAAGAGCACCATCAACACGATGGTGGACCAGCTGTCCTCGTTCGCCGACGAGGTGACCCGGGTGGCCCGGGAGGTGGGCACCGACGGGAGGCTCGGCGGTCAGGCCCAGGTCAGCGGCGTGGCCGGCACCTGGCGGGACCTCACCGACTCGGTGAACTCGATGGCCGGCAACCTGACCGACCAGGTCCGCAGCATCGCCCAGGTCGCCACCGCCGTCGCCCGGGGCGACCTGTCGCAGAAGATCACCGTCACCGCGCACGGGGAGATCCTGGAGCTGAAGAACACCATCAACACGATGGTGGACCAGCTGTCCTCGTTCGCCGACGAGGTCACCCGCGTCGCCCGGGAGGTGGGCACCGAGGGCCGCCTCGGCGGCCAGGCCGACGTCAAGGGTGTCTCCGGCACCTGGAAGGACCTCACCGAGTCGGTCAACGTCATGGCGGACAACCTCACCGCCCAGGTGCGCAGCATCGCCGAGGTGACCACCGCCGTCGCCAAGGGTGACCTGACACAGAAGATCCGGGTCGACGCCCGCGGTGAGATCCTGGCGCTCAAGGAGACCATCAACACGATGGTCGACCAGCTCTCCGCGTTCGCCGACGAGGTGACCCGGGTGGCGCGCGAGGTGGGCACCGAGGGGCGCCTCGGTGGCCAGGCCCGGGTCTCCAACGTCGGCGGCACCTGGAAGGACCTGACCGACAACGTCAACGAGATGGCGAACAACCTCACCAACCAGGTGCGCTCGATCGCGCTGGTCGCCACCGCCGTCGCTCAGGGCGACCTGAGCCGGCAGATCACCGTGGAGGCCAAGGGTGAGGTGGCGGTGCTCGCCCAGACCATCAACACGATGGTCGGCACGCTCGGCGCGTTCGCCGACGAGGTGACCCGGGTGGCGCGCGAGGTGGGCACCGAGGGGCGCCTCGGTGGCCAGGCCCGGGTGCCCAACGTGGCCGGCACCTGGAAGGACCTGACCGACAACGTCAACTCGATGGCGAACAACCTGACCGGCCAGGTGCGCAACATCGCCCAGGTCACCACCGCCGTGGCGCAGGGCGACCTGACCAAGAAGATCGACGTCGACGCGCGCGGCGAGATCCTCGAACTGAAGACCACCATCAACACGATGGTCGACCAGCTCTCCAGCTTCGCGGCCGAGGTCACCCGCGTCGCCCGGGAGGTGGGCAGCGAGGGCCGCCTCGGCGGCCAGGCCGAGGTCGAGGGCGTCTCCGGTACGTGGAAGCGGCTCACCGAGAACGTCAACGAGCTGGCCGGCAACCTCACCCGCCAGGTACGCGCGATCGCTGAGGTGACCAGCGCCGTCGCCACCGGCGACCTGACCCGGTCCATCACCGTGGACGCCCCCGGCGAGGTCGGCGAGCTGAAGGACAACATCAACTCGATGGTGGAGTCGCTGCGCGAGACCACCCGCACCAACCAGGAACAGGACTGGCTCAAGACCAACCTGGCCCGCATCTCCGGCCTCATGCAGGGTCACCGCGACCTCGACGTCGTCGCCGGCCTGGTGATGAACGAACTGGCACCCCTGGTGTCCGCACAGCTCGGCACCTTCCTGCTGGTCGACGACACCGGCACCGGGACCGCGCTGCGGGTCGTCGGCGGCTACGGCCACGACGCCACCCGCCGCCGGTACGCCCTCGGCGACTCGCTGGTGGGTCAGGCGGCGGTGAGCAAGCGGGCGATCGTGGTCGAGGCGGTGCCGGCCGACTACGTCACCGTCTCCTCCAGCCTGGGCGCCGCCGCCCCGCTGCACCTCGTGGTGCTGCCGATCCTCTTCGAGGACCAGGTCCTCGGCGTCATCGAGCTGGCCAGCATGAGCCGCTTCACCGATATCCAGCGCGACTTCCTCGACCAGCTCACCGAGACCATCGGCGTCAACGTCAACACCATCGTCGCCAACGCCCGCACCGACGTGCTGCTCACCGAGTCCCAGCGCCTCGCGGCCGAGTTGCAGGCCCGGTCGGAGGAACTGCAGGCCCGGTCGGAGGAGTTGCAGCGTTCCAATGCCGAGCTGGAGGACAAGGCGGCGCTGCTGGCGCGGCAGAACCACGACATCGAGACGAAGAACTCCGAGATCGAGCAGGCCCGCCAGGAGCTGGAGGCCCGCGCCCAGCAGCTCGCGCTCGCCTCGAAGTACAAGTCGGAGTTCCTCGCCAACATGAGCCACGAGCTGCGTACGCCGCTGAACTCGCTGCTCATCCTCGCCCAGTTGCTGGCGCAGAACCCGAACCGAAACCTGACCAGCAAGCAGGTCGAGTACGCCACGGTCATCCACTCCGCCGGCACCGACCTGTTGCAGCTCATCAACGACATTCTCGACCTGTCGAAGGTCGAGGCCGGCAAGATGGACATCAACCCCGAGGCGTTCGACCTGTCGGTCCTGCGGGACTACGTCGACGCGACCTTCCGTCCGTTGACCACGCCCCGCGGCCTGGAACTGGACATCGTCACCGGCCCGGACGTCCCCACCGCGCTGCATACCGATGAGCAGCGGCTGCGCCAGGTGCTGCGCAACCTGGTCTCGAACGCGGTCAAGTTCACCGAGAAGGGCAAGGTGCAGCTGCGCATCGAGCGGGCCCGGCCGGACGAGCTGCCCGGCGGCGTCGAGCCCGTGGAGAGCGTCATCGCGTTCCGGGTGATCGACACCGGGATCGGCATCGCCGAGCAGCACCTGACCGCCGTCTTCGACGCCTTCCAGCAGGCCGACGGCACCACCAGCCGTCGGTACGGCGGCACCGGCCTCGGCCTGTCCATCAGCCGGGAGATCGCCCACCTGCTGGGCGGTCAGATCACCGCGCAGAGCGTCCTGGGTCAGGGCAGCACCTTCACCCTGTACCTGCCGGCCTCCGCGGTCGGCCCGTTCGTCGCCGACACCGCGCCGGTCCTGGCGGCCGGGCACCCGGCGGGGCCGGCCGAGGCGGACGGCCACCGGCGGACCGACCGGCGGCGCCTGCTGGTGCTGGAACGCCACGACAAGGGCCTGCTCACCATGCTCGCCCAGGGCGTCGCCGCGGGGCCGGCGGAGCACGCGGTGAACGTGTCCACCGCGGTGGACACCGCGTCGGCGGTCGAGGCCCTCACCGCGCACCGTCACCACCTGCTCGTCCTGCACCTCGACGTGTCCACCGACGGCGGTACCGCCCTGCTCAAGGCGCTGGATGACGACCCGGGCCTGCGCGGCCTGCCCGTGCTGGCCTACCACGGGCAGCCGTTGACCGCCGGCCAGGAAACCCTGCTGCAGGCGCTGGCCAAGGACCGGCCGCTGGAGGTGCTGCGCAGCCTGGACGACCTGCGCGAGCGCATCGCCCTGCACCTGTCGGCGGACAGCCCTGATCGGGTCGTGCCGCTGACCCCACCGGCCGCCGACCACGCGCTCGCCGGCGACCCGTTCGCCGGGGCGCTGGCCGGTCGCAAGGTCCTCGTCGTCGACGACGACGCCCGCAACGTCTTCGCCCTGACCAACATCCTCGAGCTGCACGGCATCGACGTCTTCTACGCGGAGAACGGCCGCACGGGCGTCGAGACGCTGATCCGCCACAACGACATCGACCTTGTGTTGATGGACGTGATGATGCCGGAGATGGACGGGTACGCCGCGACCGCCGCGATCCGCGCCATGCCCCGCTACGCCGAGCTGCCCATCATCGCCGTCACCGCCAAGGCCATGCGCGGCGACCGGGAGAAGAGCATCTCCTCCGGCGCCAGCGACTACGTCACCAAGCCGGTCGACGCCGACGACCTGCTGCACTGCATCCACCGCTGGCTGAGCAGCTGAATCCGGGCCGCCGGTGCGCCGCCCGCAGCGCGGCCACCGGCCCGCCCTGCAGGTCACGCCGGCATGGGGCAGAGTGGCATCCGCGTCGGGACGCCTCCGGCGCCACCGAGGGAAGGGGCAGTGGCCGTGGAGGGACCGACCGGGGTGGTGTTCCCCCGTACCGGCGAGGGGCGCAGCACGAGCGCGCTCGGGCGCGCGGTCGTCGCCGACGCGCTGCGCGCCGTCGATCCGGTCGGTGCGCGCTCGGCGGAGCACGAGACCAACTGGCGGCACGGCTACCTGGGACACTTCCGCCGGCTGGTCGAGGCGGGGCTGCTCTCCCGCGACGCCGCCCTGAGCATCGCCCGGGACGGGCTCGCCTCGCTGCACGCCCGGATGACCGTGGTCGGTGACGACGGCCGCGAGACCGGGCTGGACGAGGCCTTCACGACCGCCACCGCTCACGCGGCCCTGGAGACGGCGACGGTCACCGGCGGCGGGCCGGTCGAGCGGGAATTCTCGCTGCCCTACCGGGGCCAGCGGCTGCGCGGCGACGACCTGCGCCGCCGACTCGACGCCTGGGTCACCGCCGGGGTCGTCGAGCCGTCCTGCGCCGAGGCGGTCGGCGCGGTCCTCGCCAACCCGGACTGGCTCGACCTGCGCGACCAGCGGGTCGTCGTGCTCGGCGCGGGCGCGGAGATGGGCCCGCTGCCGTCCCTGCTGCGCTGGGGCGGCGACGTCGTGGCGGTCGACCTGCCGCGACCGGAACTCTGGCGGCGGGTGCTGCAGACCGCCCGTCGCCACGGCGGCCGCCTCCGGCTGCCGGTACGGCCCGGCACCGCCGCCGACGACGACCACGCGCTGGCCTCCCGCGCGGGCGCCGACCTGCTGCACCGCCTGCCGCAGGTCGCCGACTGGCTGCGCGGCATCGACGGCCGGCTGGTGCTCGGCAACTACGTGTACGCCGACGGGGCGACCAACGTGCGGGTCGCCATGGCGGTCGACGCGCTCACCGGTCACCTGCAGCAGCACCGCGACGACGTCGCACTCGCCTTTCTCGCCACCCCCACCGACGTCTTCGCCGTCCCGGCCGAGGCGGTGCGGCACGCCGAGCGGGGCTACGCGGCACGTGGGTGGGCGCGCCGGTCACTGCGCGTCGTCTCCGGGGGCCGGCTGCTGCACCGCAACTATCCGCCCGGCGCCGATCCCGGCATCAACGACAGCCTGGTCCCGCAGCAGGGCCCGAACTACGCCCTCGCGAAGCGGCTGCAGCGGTGGCGGGCCACGGTGGCCCGGGACGCCGGCTCGACGGTGTCGTTCACGGTCGCCCCGCCGACCCGCACCCGCTCGGTGCTGCGCAACCGGGCGCTCGCCGCCGCGTACGCCGGCGCCCACCGGTTCGGCATCGAGGTGTTCGAGCCGGCGACCAGCAACACCCTGATGGCCGCGCTCCTGGTGCACGACCTGCGCACCGACGGCCCGGCGCTGGCGCACCCGTGGCAGGACGAGGCGTACGCCGCGGCGCACGGCGGGCTCTGGCGGGTGCCGTACGCGCCGCGCAGCGCCCTGGGGCTGGCCGTCCTGCTCGGCCTCGGCGGCGCCCGGGCCTGACCGGCCCCGCGAACCGGAGTAGGTCCCCGACCAAACGACCGTTAAGCTGGCGGGGTGGGAACCGAGGAGCTGTACCCGCCGGACCGGCTGGCCGCCGCGCAGCGCGCCACCGCCGCCGCCGGCCTGGACGCGTTGCTGCTGACTCCCGGCTCCGACCTGCGCTACCTGACCGGCTACCACGCGCACGCGGGGGAGCGGCTGACCTGCCTGGTGCTCCCCGCCGAGGGCGAGCCGACGCTGATCGTCCCCACCCTGGAACGCCCGGCCGCCGAGGCGTCGCCCGCCCCGGCCACCGGCGTCCGCATCGTCGACCACGCCGACGGCGTCGACCCGTACCCGCTGGTCACCGCCGCCCTCGGCGGACCCGTCGCCTCGGTCGGGCTGGCCGACCGGATGTGGGCCGAGCAGGTCCTCGCCCTGCGCGCCGTGCTGCCCGAGGCCACCCAGCGGCTGGCCGGGGAGGTGCTGCGGGAGCTGCGCATCCGCAAGTCCCCGGCCGAGGTCGCCGGCCTCGCGGAGGCGGGCGCGGCGATCGACGCGGTGCACGCCCGGATGGGCGAGTGGCTGCGCCCGGGGCGCACCGAGGCCGAGGTGGCCACCGACATCGCCGCGGCCATCCGTGCCGCCGGCCACGCGACCGTGGACTTCGTCATCGTCGCCGCCGGCCCGAACGGCGCCAGCCCCCACCACGGCACCTCCGACCGGCCGATCGGCGCCGGCGAGCCGGTCGTCGTCGACATCGGTGGCACCATGCCGTCGGGCTACTGCTCCGACTCCACCCGCACCTACGTGGCGGGCGGGCCGCCCCCGGCCGAGTTCACCGACTACTACGCAGTGCTGCACGCGGCGCAGCGCGCCGCCGTCGCCGCGGTCCGGCCCGGCGTCACCGCCGAGGCGGTCGACGCGGCCGCCCGCGAGCCGATCACCGTCGCCGGGTACGGCGACGCGTTCCTGCACCGCACCGGCCATGGCATCGGCCTGGACGGGCACGAGGAGCCGTACGTCGTCGCCGGCAACCCCCGGCCGCTGGAACCCGGCATGGCGTTCTCCATCGAACCGGGTATCTATCTCGCCGGGCGGCACGGCGCCCGCATCGAGGACATCGTCGTCTGCACAACGGACGGCGTGGTACGGCTCAACACCACCCCCACGGAGCTCATCGCGCTATGACTGTCGACCGGATCCTCCCCACCGACGAGGCCCACGACCTGCTGGACCTCGCCACCGAACTCGCCGACCGCGAGCTCGCCCCGAAGGCCGCCGGCTTCGAGGAGCGCGCCGAGTTCCCCCGGGAGGTGCTGCGCACCCTCGGCCGGGCCGGCCTGCTCGGCCTGCCGTACGCGGAGGAGCACGGCGGCGCCGCCC
Organism: Micromonospora sp. DT47; assembly: GCF_049844475.1. NCBI lineage: Bacteria > Bacillati > Actinomycetota > Actinomycetes > Micromonosporales > Micromonosporaceae > Micromonospora > Micromonospora sp. DT47. The sequence continues at coordinate 223,224 of NZ_JBNCLC010000009.1, forward strand.
AGCCGTACGAGGTCTACCTCCAGGTGCTGGAGATCCTGGCCAGCCGCTGGCTCGCCGTCGCCGAGGCGGTCAGCGTGCACACTCTGTCCTGCTACCCGGTCGCCCAGTTCGGCACCGCCGAGCAGCGCAAACTGCTGCCCGACATGGTCGGCGGGGAGCTGCTCGGGGCGTACTGCCTCTCCGAGCCGCAGGGTGGCTCGGACGCCGCGTCGCTGACCACGAAGGCGGTCCGCGCCGGCGACGCGTACGTGGTCACCGGCACCAAGGCGTGGATCACCCATGCCCGGGTCGCCGACTTCTACAACATCTTCTGCCGCACCGGCGAGCCCGGCCCCAAGGGCATCTCCTGCCTGCTGGCCGACCGGGGCACGCCCGGCATCGTCCCGCAGGCGGCCGAGCGGACCATGGGGCTGCACGCCTCCCCGGTGGCGCAGATCGCCTTCGACGACGCCCGGGTGCCGGCCGACCGGCTGATCGGCGGCGAAGGGATGGGCTTCACCATCGCCATGTCCGCTCTGGACTCCGGACGGCTCGGCATCGCCGCCTGCGCGGTCGGGCTGGCCCAGGCGGCGCTGGACTACGCGGTCGGCTACGCCAGGGAGCGCCAGCAGTTCGGCCGGGCCATCATCGACTTCCAGGGGCTCGGCTTCAACCTGGCCGACCTGGCCACCCAGATCTCCGCCGCCCGGGCGCTCACCCTCTCCGCCGCCCGGCTGCGCGACGCCGGCCGGCCGTACTCGATCGAGGCGGCGAAGGCGAAGCTCTTCGCCACCGACATGGCGATGCGGGTGACCACCGACGCGGTGCAGGTGCTCGGCGGCGCCGGCTACGTCGCCGACCACCCGGTGGAGCGGTACATGCGGGAGGCGAAGGTGCTGCAGATCGTCGAGGGCACCAACCAGATCCAGCGGCTGGTGATCTCCCGGGCGCTGGCAAAGGGCTAGTGCGGTGTCCACTGACGTTCACCGGGTTTCCGGTGGGCGTTGTGGATCCTCGCCGTCGTAGGCGAGCGACTCCCCACGGGTGGTGGGGCGGGCCTCCGCGGGCCAACCGACCCTTTTCCCCTGACGACCAACCCGGCGAACTAGTGGACATCGCACTAGCCTGTCCCGGTGGCATTCCCGCGGATCACCATCGACCCCCAGGTCATGGGCGGCGCGCCGTGCGTCCGGCAGTCCCGGATCCCGGTGGCGACCCTGCTGGCGATGATGGCGGAGGGGATGTCCGTCACGGACATCCTCACCGACCTGCCCTTCCTCGACGAGGAGGACATGGCCGAGGTGTTGAACTTCGCCGCGGATGCGGTGCGCGACCGGTCGGCCCGCTGAGCGTCACGCTCGGCGACCGGTCGTCGCCAGGAAGCGCTTCACCAGGTAGGTTGCGTGCCGTGGAGGAGATCGACCGGGCCATCGTCGCCGCGCTGACCGCTGACGGCCGGCTGTCGTACACCGATCTGGCCGAGAAGGTCGGGCTGTCGGTCTCCGCGGTGCACCAGCGGGTCCGTCGGCTGGAGCAGCGCGGCGTGATCAGCGGGTACACGGCCCGGGTGTCGTTCGAGGCGCTGGACCTGCCGCTGACCGCGTTCGTGGCGATCCGCCCGTTCGACCCGTCGCAGCCCGACGACGCCCCGGAGCGGCTCGCCCACCTGCCCGAGATCGACTCCTGCTACTCGGTGGCGGGGGAGGACTTCTACCTGCTGCTGGTGCGGGTCGCCGGCCCGGCCGACCTGGAGCGGGTGCTGCAGGAGATCCGCACCGCCGCGAACGTCACCACCCGCACCACGGTGGTGCTGTCCACCCCGTACGAGGGGCGGCCGCCGAAGGTCGGCGTCGGCGAACCGGCCCGCCGCGCCCGCAACGGCGACTCCTGAGGTACGGCTCAGCCGCCGTTCCAGCGGAGGATGACCTCCCGGCCGTGCTCGTAGCCGAGCACGCTCACCGTGGCCGTGTCCAGCCGCAGCTTGCCGCCGCCCGACGGGGGCAGGCCGATCCACCGGGCGCCCACCACCCGCAGGCTGTGCGCGTGCCCGACCAGGCCGACGCTGCCCCGCTCCAGCAGGGGGGTGACGCGGGCCAGCAGCAGGTCGACCCGCTCGCCCACCTGCTCGGGGGACTCCCCGCCGGGGCAGCCGTCGGTCCAGATGTTCCAGTCCGCACGGTCGGAGTGGATGTCCACGGTGGTCCGACCCTCGTACGCGCCGTAGTTCCACTCGGCCAGGTCGTCGTCGGTGGCGTCCACGGTGAGGCCGGCCAGCTGCGCGGTGCGCAGCGCCCGGACCCGGGGGCTGGAGATCACCTTGACGAACCGCCGGCCGAGCAGCACCCCGGCGAGCGCCCGGGCCTGTCGCTCGCCGTCGGGGGTGAGCTCCAGATCGGTGTACGACGTGTGCCGGTGGCTGGCACTCCAGGTGGTCTCGCCGTGCCGGATCAGGACGATCTCGCTCATGTCCCCAGTCAACCAGGCCCGGGTGGCGCCGGCCGGCTCGCAGAGCCATCCACCTAATATCCTAGGACGCTCTAGAGGGTGTGACGTGTGTCGCGCCGCGAGGAAGTGGGTGCTACCGGAGTATCCTCCCGGGTATGACCGGGTCGGTGAGGAAACTGTCGATCTCCGTCCCGCCGGACGTGGCGGAGCGGCTGGAACGCGAACCCAACGCCAGCGCCTATCTGGTGGACGCCGCCCGGGCGCTGATGCGCCGGGAGGCGCTGGCCGCCGAGCTGGCCCACCAGGGAATCCAGGTCACCGACGAGGGGGTGGCCCGGGCGAGGGCGACGCGCGCCGCGGTGGACGCGGCGTGGCCGTCGGAGCGCTACGAGGCCGTGCGCGACCGCGTGCGCCGCGCGGTCCGGGACGACGACGTCGCCGGCACCGCGCAGGCGCCGGCCGCGTGACCGCGGGGGACGGCCTGCCGGTGCGGCTGGTGTTGGACAGGTCCGCGCTGCTGGCCTACCTGGCCGGATCGGTGCACGTCGGGGAGCCGCTGCACGAGGTGATCGCCGACGGGGTGCGGTTCGGGGTGACCGCCGTGACCGCCGCCGAGACCCTGGCGGTGGTGAATGACCCGAAGGACCGCGCCGCGCTGCACCGGCTGCTCGCCCTGGCCGCCTGCGCGGTGCTGCCGACCGCGGGGGAGGCCTGGCAGGAACTGGCCTACTGGCGCGGCTTCACCGGCCGCGCCGACCTGGCCACCACGGTGCTGGCCTGCCTGGAGCACGACGCGCCGATCCTGACCGGCGAACCCCGGTACGGCGACGGTGACCTACCGGTGATCCGGATACCGGGCTAGGCGTCCAGGAACTCGGGGCCAGCCACTCGGCCCGCTGCGGGATCGAGGTGTGCGTGGTGCCCGGCAGGATCGCCGGTCGGGCACTGCGGCAGCCCGGTGAGGTCGCCCGGCCGAGCCCGATCGACTCACCCTAGCGTCCTAGGGTGCCCTACGAGGTGTGACGCGCCATCCCACACCAGCAGGCCGCCGGCCGGGCAGGGCCCGGTTTCGGCGCTCGGTGACCGGGGACGCAGGGGGAGCGGGGCGGCAGGCCCCGAACCGCCGGAGCGACAGGAGGCGACATGAGCTTCACCGACAAGGCGAAGAGCAAGGCCCAGGAGCTGACCGGCGTTGCCAAGGAGCGGATCGGCGACGTCACCGACAACGAGCGGATGCGGGCCGAGGGCGCCAACGAGCAGAGCGCGGCGCGCGCCCAGCAGGCCAAGGAGGCCGGCGGCGAGGTGAAGGGCGCGATGCGCTGACCGCGGGCGTGTCGAGCGGCCCCCGGGGATTCCCCGGGGGCCGCTCGTCTACCGTTCCGGCATGCTGGTAGCCCGTTCCCTGCTGCTGTTCGTGCTCGCCGCGCTCGCCGAGATCGGCGGCGCGTGGCTGGTCTGGCAGGGCTGGCGGGAGCACCGCGGCCTGTGGTGGATCGCGGCCGGGGTGCTCGCCCTCGGCGCGTACGGCTTCGTCGCCACGTTCCAGCCGGACCCGAACTTCGGCCGGATCCTCGCCGCGTACGGCGGGGTGTTCGTCGCCGGGTCGCTCGCCTGGGGTGTGCTGGCGGACGGCTTCCGCCCGGACCGGTGGGACCTGGCCGGCGCGGCGATCTGCCTGCTCGGCGTCGCCGTCATCATGTACGCCCCGCGCGACGCCTGAGCCCTGCCCCGAAAACGCGGTGACGACGAGCAACAAGGGCTCCGGGCGCAGCATCCGGCGCAACAAGCGGTTCCCGCATCGACCGTGACCGACGACGAACGCTGCACCTGGATGGACCGGCTCGGCGGGTTCCGGTGGGCTGGACGACGCATCGCCCGGCACCCCGTCGAGGGTGCCGGGCGATGGTGGGTCGGGTCAGTCGGTGCGGTGCGCGGCCCACCACTGCTGGCCGGACTCGGGCAGGGTGTCGATCGGGTCGTAGTAGGCGTAGCGCTTGTTGAGCGCTTCCAGGTCGGCCGACTCGATGGAGGTGCGGTAGTTCTTGGTCCAGTACGAGATGCCGCGCTCGCGGTCGTACTCGGTGAGCATGTGCACCCAGCGCTTGCCGACGAAGGGCACGTCGCAGACGATCCGCGGGGTGGCGTAGCCGGGCAGGTAGCCCATGATGTCGTGCTGGAGCTGCTGGGCGTGCCAGACCGGGACCCGCCAGTGTTCGGCGTTGGGGATCATGTCGCACATGTAGAAGTAGTACGGCAGGATGCCCGCCTCGCCCTGCAGGGCGAAGCAGAGGTCGAGCAGGTCGGGGGCGGTGGCGTTGACGCCGCGCATGAGTACGCCCTGGTTGCGGACGTCGCGGACGCCGACGTCGAGGGCGGTCTGGGCGGCCTTCGCGACCAGCGGGGTGATTGACTGGGCGTGGTTGACGTGGGTGTGGATGGCGAGGTTCACGCCCTGCCGGGAGGCGGTGCGGGCGACCCGCTCCAGGCCCTCGACGACGTCGGGCTGGAGCCAGTGCTGGGGCAGGCCCATCAGGGCCTTGGTGGCGAGCCGGATGTCGCGGACGGTTTCGAGCTCGAGCAGTCGCATCAGGTACGACTCGAGGTTCTTCCACGGCACGTTGGCCACGTCGCCACCGGAGACGACCACGTCGCGGACGCCGGGGTGGGCCTTGAGGTAGGCGATGTGGGCGTCGTAGCGGTCGACGGGCTTGAGGGTGAGCTTGAGCTTGTCGACGGCGGGGGTGGAGTTGCCGACCAGGTCCATCCGGGTGCAGTGGCCGCAGTACTGCGGGCAGGTGGAGAGCAGTTCGGCGAGGACCTTGGTGGGGTAGCGGTGGGTGAGGCCTTCGGCGACCCACATGTCGTGCTCGTGCAGCGAGTCGCGGCTGGCGTACGGGTGGGACGGCCAGTCGGTGCGCCGGTCGGAGGCGACAGGGATCATGTAGCGCCGGATCGGGTCGGCGAGGAACGCCTCGGTGGTCATCGGCGCGAACGGGACCATCGTGTTGAGCATCTGCGGCGGCACCAGCATGGACATGGTGGCCAGCGCGCTCTGGTCGGCCACGAGGTCGTCGTAGAAGGTCTCGTCGACGAGGTCGCCGAGGACGGTGCGCAGCTGCTTGATGTTCTTGACGCAGTTGACGCGCTGCCACTGGGCGCTTTCCCACTGGTCGCGGGTGATGTGGCGCCAGCCGGGGAAGCGGGTCCAGTCGGGTTCGACCAGGGGGCTGCGGCGGTATTCGTACGGCTGCCCGACGGTCGGCACGGCGACCGGGGCGTGACGGGGTTGAGGGATGGTCTCAACCGGTTGGGTCTGGGTCACGGCCCCTCCTCGAGCGTGGCGTGGATGATCAGCAGATCCGAAGGCTACTGGAAAATATCCGGTGAAGAAACTAGTCTGCCGTAAGTTTTCCCGCGACGCGAGTCCTAGCCAGGGCTTCGGGCGGCTGGACAGGGGGAGGTCGGCGTGACGTCACCGGTGGGTCTGCACCGCGTTGTGGAACCGGCGGGGGTGCTGCCGCAGGCGGCGTGGCGGCTGGACGCCGACCCGCGGATCGCGGCGAACGAGGTGCGCATCCGGGTGGAGCGGCTCAACCTGGACGCGGCGAGCTTCCGGCAGCTGTGGGAGAAGCACGGCGGTGACGGGGAGAAGGTCCGCGCCGAGGTGCTGGAGATCGTCTCCACCCGGGGCAAGATGCAGAACCCGGTGACCGGGTCGGGCGGCATGCTGATCGGCACCGTGGAGGAGGTCGGCCGCCGCTCCCCGCTGGAGCTGAAGGCGGGCGACCGGGTCGCCACGCTGGTGTCGCTGACGCTGACCCCGCTGACCATCCTCGACGGGCTGGCCCGCTGGGACGGGCGCAGCGAGCAGGTGCCGTGCGACGGGTACGCCATCCTGTTCGCCCGGTCGATCGCGGCGGTGCTGCCGGCGGACCTGCACCCGGAGCTGTCCCTGGCGGTGCTGGACGTGTGCGGGGCGCCGGCGCTGACCGCGCGGGTGGTCGCCGAGCAGGTGCAGCGGCGGCAGCGGGCCGGTGACCCGACGCCGGTGAGCGTGGCGGTGATCGGCGGCGCGGGTAAGAGCGGGTCGCTGTCGCTGGCCGCGGCGCGGCGGGCGGGCGCGGGTCGTACCGTCGGGGTGGTGCCGGTGGCGGCGGAGCGCGACGCGCTGGAGGCCGCCGGCCTGGCGTCGGTGGTCGCGTTGGCCGACGCCCGGGATCCGGTGGCGCTGTCGACGGCGGTGACCTCGGCGTTGGGGATGCCGGCGGACGTGACGGTGGTCTGCGTGGACGTGCCGGGCTGCGAGCATGGGGCGGTGCTGGCCACCGCGGACGGCGGTACGGTGATCTTCTTCTCGATGGCGACGAGTTTCGCGGCGGCGGCGTTGGGCGCGGAGGGCCTGGCGGCGGACGTGACGATGCTGGTGGGCAACGGGTACGTGCCGGGGCACGCGGAGCTGGCGTTGGGTCTGCTGCGTTCGGAGCCGGGGGTCCGTGGTCTCTTCGAGTCCCGGTTGACGGCAGACTGAGACCCATGACGAACCCCTCGACGTTGTACCGCGGCGGAATGTTGCACTGTCCGGCGGAGCCGACCGCGACGGCGCTGCTGGTGCGTGACGGTCGGATCGCCTGGTTGGGCGCCTACGCGGACGCGCCGGCGGCCGACCGGGTGGTGGAGCTGGACGGGGCGCTGGTGACGCCGGCGTTCGTGGACGCACACGTGCACGCCACGGACACCGGGCTGGCGTTGTCGGGGCTGGACCTGTCCGGGGTGCGGTCGGCGGGGGAGTTGCTGGACGCGGTGGCCGCGTTCGCGGCCGGGTTGCCGGGCGACGCGGTGGTGCTGGGGCACGGTTGGGACGAGTCGGGTTGGGCGGATCAGGCGCTGCCGGACGCGGCGGCGTTGGACCGGGCCGCGGGCGGGCGGCGGGTGTACCTGTCGCAGGCGTCGATCCACTCGGCGCTGGTGTCGGCGGCGTTGCTGGCGGCCTGCCCGGAGGCGGCGGCTGCGCCGGGCTACGACGCGTCGGGGTGGTTGCGGCGTGACGCGCACCACGTGGTGCGGGCGGCGGCGCAGGGATCGGTGACCCGGTCGCAGCGGATCGCCGCGCAGCGGGTGGCGCTGGCGCACGCGGCGACGCTGGGGGTCGCGGCGGTGCACGAGTGCGGTGGTCCGGAGATCTCCGACGAGGAGGACTTCACCGGTCTGCTGGGCATCTCCGGTGCGGGTCTGCCGGAGGTGTACGGCTACTGGGGTGAGCTGTCCGGTGCGGCGCGGGCCCGGGAGCTGGGCGCGGTGGGTGCCGGCGGGGATCTGTTCGCCGACGGGGCGTTGGGCTCGCGCACGGCGCACGTGTCGCGGGACTACCTCGACGGGGACGGTTGCGGGCACGGCTACCTCTCCGCCGACCAGGTGCGCGACCACCTGTTGGACTGCGCGGCGCACGGCATGCAGGGCGGCTTCCACGCCATCGGTGACGCGGCGATCTCCACCGTGCTGGACGGGTTCGCGGCGGCGGCGGCGAAGCTCGGCACCGACCGGGTGCGGGCGGCCCGGCACCGGGTGGAGCACGCGGAGATCATGAGCAAGCGGCTGATCGCCGGGTTCGTGGAGTACGGGATCGTGGCGAGCATGCAGCCGGCGTTCGACCGGCTGTGGGGTGGCGCGGGCCGGATGTACGAGTCGCGCCTGGGGCTGGACCGGTCGTTGGAGTCGAACCCGATGGGGTCGATGCACGGCGTCGGGGTGGCGTTGGCGTTCGGGTCGGATTCGCCGGTGACGCCGCCGGACCCGTGGGGGTCGGTGCGGGCGGCGGCGGCGCATCACAACCCGATGCAGCGGATGAGTGTGCGAGCGGCGTTCGCCGCGCACACCCGCGGCGGGTGGCGGGCGGTGCACCTGGACAACGAGGGTGTCATCGCGTTGGGCGCGCCGGCGACGTTCGCGGTGTGGTCGACGCCGGCCGGGGCGGAACGGGGTCTGCCGGTGCTGTTGGCGGAAGACCCGGAGCAGCGGGGTCCGCAGGATCCCACGCCGTTGCCGGTGTGCCGGCGTACGGTGCTGCGCGGTGAGGTGATCTATGAGGAAGGGTCTTCGTGACAGGCAAGCTTGACCTGGATCCGGTGCTGATGTCCCGGGCGCGGGAGTTGGCGCGTCGCGCCGGGCGGCCGGTGGTGGATCTGGCGCGCAGCCACACCACCGTGTCGGTGGAGCGGGCGGTGCTGCGGTTGGCCGGGGTGACCGGCGCGGACCCGGACGGCATTCCGTGGGTGAACCGCCTGGTGGACGCGGTGGTCGCCGACACCGGCCTGGGGCACGGGGTGGCGGCGCCGGTGTTCGACGCGCTGGCCCGGGAGCAGATCACCGACGTGACGCTGCTGGCGCAGAAGGCGGCCGCCGGGTCGGTGCGCTTCGAGGTGCCGTCCGGTAAGGCGGCCACCGCCGCGCGCAGGGCGGCGCGCAGGGCCGTCGGTGCGGGTGTGCGGGCCATCGACCGGCGGCGGGCCGAACGGGACCGCCTGGTGAAGCGGTACGGGGATCCGAAGCAGCGGCCGTGGATCTACCTGATCGTGGCGACCGGGGACATCTACGAGGACATCCCGCAGGCGCAGGCGGCGGCGCGGGCCGGCGCGGACGTGATCGCGGTGATCCGTTCCACCGGGCAGTCGCTGCTGGACTACGTGCCGGAGGGGGCGACCCGGGAGGGTTTCGCCGGCACGTACGCCACCCAGGAGAACTTCCGGCTGATGCGGGCTGCGCTGGACGAGACGTCGAAGGAACTGGGCCGGTACGTGCGGCTGACGAACTACGCGTCGGGGCTGTGCATGCCGGAGATGGCCACCCTGGCCGGGCTGGAACGCCTGGACATGATGCTCAACGACTCGATGTACGGGATCCTGTTCCGCGACATCAACCCGATCCGTACGTTCGTGGACCAGCGGTTCTCCCGGCAGGTGCACGCCCGGGCGGGGATCATCATCAACACCGGTGAGGACAACTACCTCACCACCGCCGACGCGGTGGACGAGGCGCACACGGTGACGGTGTCGCAGCTGCTCAACGAGTACTTCGCGCACGAGGCGGGGCTAGCGGACTGGCAGCTGGGGCTGGGGCACGCGTTCGAGATCAACCCGGACGTGCCGGAGTCGTTCCGGCTGGAGTTGGCGCACGCGCTGCTGGCCCGGGAGCTGTTCCCGGACGCGCCGCTGAAGTGGATGCCGCCGACGAAGCACATGACCGGCGACGTGTTCCGCGGCAACCTGCTCGACGGGTTCTTCAACCTGGTGGGCACCATGACCGGGCAGAGCATCCTGCTGGTCGGCATGATGACCGAGGCGGTGGTGACGCCGTGGCTGTCGGACCGGGACGTCGCCCTGCAGAACGTCCGCTACGTGCTCGGCGCGGCCGGTGGGCTGCACGAGGACTTCGTGCCGGCGCCGGGCGGGTTCATCCAGCAGCGCGCCAACCGGGTGCTGTCCGAGGCGGTCGACCTGCTCGAACGCATCGGTGACCAGTCGCTGCTGACCGCGATCGCCGAGGGCACCTTCGGGATCATGAAGCGGCCCGCGGACCGGGGCAAGGGCCTGGCCGGGGTCGCCGCCCACGAGGCCGACTACTACAACCCGGCCACCGACATCCTGGAAGGGGGCCCCGCGTGACCGCCGCGGCCGAGAAGAAGATCGTCCGGCCGTACGGGGACACCACCGGCGATGGCATGGTGCAGGTGTCGTTCACGCTGCCGGTGCCGCACGACAAGCGGGCCGAGGGCGCGGCGATCCAGCTGGCCAACAAGATGGGCATCGACCCGGCGATGCTGGTGCACGCCAAGCCGATGAGCGACGGCTTCACCTTCTTCGTCGTGTACGGGCGGGTGAACCATCTGGTGGACCTCTCCCAGGTGCAGGTGGTGGAGCGCGACTTCCCGCTGCTGTCGGCCAAGGAGGCCAACGCGGTGGTGAAGCAGCGGTTGCGGCGCAAGCTGTCCGTGGTCGGGGCGTGCATCGGCACCGACGCGCACACCGTGGGCATCGACGCGATCCTCAACGTCAAGGGCATCGCCGGGGAGAAGGGCCTGGAGTACTACCGGGAGCTGAAGGTCACCAACCTGGGCGCGCAGGTCAGCGTCCCCGAGCTGGTGGAGGCGGCCCGGCAGGAGAAGGCCGACGCGGTGCTGGTGTCGCAGGTGGTCACCCAGCGCGACGCGCACCTGCACAACACCCGGGAGATGTCCGCCGCGTTCCGCGAGGCGATGCCGGCGGGCAGGCGGCCACTGCTGATCGTCGGCGGGCCGCGGTTCGACGAGGCGATGACCGACGAGCTGGGCGTGGACCGGATCTTCGGCCGGGGCACCACCCCCGGCGAGGTGGCCAGCTACCTGGTGCACGCGTTGATCACGAACAAGAAGGCGAAGGCATGAGTGATTCCCGGGTCGGTCTGACCGTCACCCACCGGCGGTACGTGCCGTACTCGCACGCCCACTACGCGGGGAACCTGGTCGACGGGGCGTACGCGCTGGGGCTGTTCGGGGACGTCGCCACCGAGGTGTGCATCCGCACCGACGGCGACGAGGGGCTGTTCGCCTCCTACTCGGACGTGCAGTTCAGGGCGCCGATGAAGGCGGGGGACGTCCTCGAGGTGGTGGCCACGGTGACCCGGGTGGGCACCCGCAGCCGCACCATCGACTTCGAGGCCCGGGTGGTGTGCCGGGGCCGCCCCGACAAGGGCGAGTCCGCCGCGGAGGTCCTGGACACGCCGATCGTGGCGGTCACCGCGACCGGCACCGTGGTCGTACCCCCGACGGCGTGAGCCTCGCCGTCTGCGCCGACGTCGGGTCCACGTACACCAAGGCCGCGGTGGTGGACCTCGACGGCGGCCGGCTGGTCGCGGCCGGGTCGGCGCCGACCACGGTCGGCACCGACGTGCTGCACGGCCTGGACGCCGCCGTCACGGCGGCCACCGCCGGCCTCGGCGTCCGCGACGTGCGCTGGTACGTCTGCTCGTCGGCCGGCGGTGGGCTGCGGCTGGCGGTGATCGGCTACGAGCCCCTGGTGACCGCGCAGGCCGGTCGGCGGGTCGGCCTGTCGGCGGGTGCGAACGTGGTGCACGTGGCCGCCGGCCGGCTCGGCGCCGCCGAACTGGCCGCGTTGCGCGCCGCCCGCCCCGATGTGGTGCTGCTCGTCGGAGGCACCGACGGCGGGGACGCCGACACGCTCACCCACAACGCCACCCGACTGGCCCGGGCCCGCTGGCGGGTGCCCGTGGTGCTCGCCGGCAACGTCGACGTCCGCGACGACCTGCACGCGCTGCTCGCCGGGGCGCGGGTGCCGGTGACGGTCGCCGACAACGTGCTGCCCCGCATCGGGGTTCTCGCCCCCGCCTCGGCGCGGGCGGCGATCCGGGAGGTGTTCCTGCGGCACGTCATCGGCGGCAAACGGCTCTCCCGGGGCACCCGCTTCGCCCACCTGGTGCGCGCGGCCACCCCCGACGCGGTGCTGACCGGGGTGGAGGTCCTCGCCGACACCCTCGGCGGGGACCTCGCCGTGGTCGACGTGGGCGGCGCCACCACCGACGTGTACTCGGTGCTCACCCCCGACGAGCGGGCCACCGGCCCGGGCCGGGAGGTCGCCGGGACGCTGTGGCGGGCCCGTACCGTGGAGGGCGACCTGGGCATGCGGTGGAGCGCCCCCGGCGTGGTCCGCGCCGCCGCCGAGGAACGCCTGCTCACCCCGGGGGAGCAGGACACCCTCGAACAGGCGGCGACGGTGCGGGCCGCCGACCCGGGGTTCCTCGCCGGCACCGACGCCGACCGGGCCGACGATGCGCGGATCGCCGCGCTCGCCGCGACGGTGGCGCTGCGCCGGCACGCCCGCGGCGTCGCCACCGGGGAACGCGCCGGCCGGGACCTGCGGGACGTGCGGCTGGTGGTGGGCTCCGGCGGTGTGCTGCGTCACGCGCCCGCCGCGGACGCCGCCGGGGTGCTCGCCGCGGTGCTCGGCGACCACGCCGGCGGGTGGCCGCTGCCCCGCGCCGCCCGGGCGGTCATCGACGTCGACTACGTGCTGGCCGCCGGCGGGCTGCTCGCCGCGGACCATCCGCAGGCCGCGCGGGCGTTGCTGCGCCGGCACCTCGCCTCGGATTGAGACGCGCCGACGCGACACGCCGTGGCGCAAGACACGACTGGCCGGGGGCGGGTTGACAGCGCCGGGGGTTCAGGCCGTACCGTCTTTGAGTCCTACCACGGGAAGCGGCTGTTGTTCGCTTCGTCCCTTCGTCCGCTGGCCGAGCGACACGGTGCACGTTCGTCGCGGCGGCCAGGTCCAGCGGGCGGGGGTCGGCGGGGCGGCGCGAACCGGTCGCGGTTACCGGTGTACGGGCAGGGGTGAGAGGCACGGCCAGTAGACAACGGCCAGGCGGGGGCAGCCAGTCCACGTCCGGTCGGTCCGAAGGTCGGCGCCGCTCATCCTCGCCTCACCGGCCGGGAAGGGCCTGGGAGCATCGGGGCGCGGCTCACGCCGCGCCCCGATTTCCGTTGCCGCCTCAGATCTCCCGCCGGTAGGCCTCCAGGCGGTCGGCGAGCAACTCGGGCTGGCTGAGGGCGAGCAGATGCCCCGCCGGGCAGTTCGTCCGGCTCCACGCCCAGCCGCTCCCGGGCCAGCCGCTGTTGGAACAGGGCCGGGAAGAACCGGTCGTCGCGGCCGGAGACCACCCGGGTGGGCACGCCCGGCCAGCGGCGCAGCGGATGGGGGGTGGGTGAACCACGTACGTCACCGTCGCCCCCCGCCGGGCCAGGTCTGCCCGCGCCCCCGAGCGGCCCACCGCCGGGTAGCCTTCGGCGCGTGATCGTGGTGAGGTGCCGGTGACGACGCTCGACCGGGATGAGGCGCGTGCCCCCGACGTGGCACGACAGAGCGCGGGCGGCCCGCTGCCGCTGCGGGTGGCCGTGCCGCTGGCGGTGGCGGCCGGCGTGGCGCTGCTGCTGGCGTTCCCCCCGTACGGGGTGTGGCCGCTGGCCCCGGTCGGGGTGGCGGCGCTCGGCGCGGCGGTGCACCGGCGGCGGCTGCGCGCCGGCGCCGGGCTGGGCTTCCTGACCGGTGTGGCGCTGTTCGCGCCGCTGCTGGAGTGGACCAACCTGCACACCGGCTACCTGCCGTGGGCGCTGCTGTCCCTGCTGCAGGCCGGCTACCTGGCGCTGCTCGGCGCCGCCACCGCGTGGGTGTCCCCGCTGGTCGACCGGTACCGGTGGGGGTGGCCCGCGGTGACCGGCCTGCTCTGGGTGGGGCAGGAGGCGCTGCGCGGCCGTACCCCGTTCGGCGGGTTCCCGTGGGGGCGGCTGGCGTTCAGTCAGGACGGCTCCCCGCTGCTGGGGCTGGCGTGGCTCGGCGGCGCCCCGCTGGTCACCTTCGCCGCCGCCCTGACCGGTGGGCTGCTGCTGGCCGCCGCCTGGCGCCGCTGGCCCGGCCGCGACGTCCAGGCGTGGACGCCGGTGGCCGTGCTCGCCGCCGTGGCGCTGGCCGTGACCGGCGGCGGGCTGCTCGCCCCCACCGGCGCCGGCGCCGGCGGCGACGGCCGGCGGGTCACCGTGGCGATCGTGCAGGGCAACGTGCCCCGGCTCGGGCTGGACTTCAACGCCCAACGCCAGGCCGTGCTCAACAACCACGTCGACGCCACCATCGAGCTGGCCGCCCAGGTCGCCGCCGGTACCCGGGCCCGCCCCGACCTGGTGGTGTGGCCGGAGAACTCCTCCGACATCGACCCGCTGCGCAACCCTTCCGCCGGGACGCGGATCTCCGCCGCCGCCGACGCGATCGGCGCGCCGATCCTGGTCGGCGCGGTGCTGCTCGGCCCCGGCGCCGGCCAGGTCCGCAACGCCGGCATCCTGTGGCGTCCCGGCACCGGACCCGACATGGACCAGCTGTACACCAAACGCCACCCGGTGCCGTTCGCCGAGTACGTGCCGCTGCGGAAGATCGCCCGCGCGGTCAGCTCCCAGGTCGACCGGATCCGCGCCGACTTCGTTCCCGGTGCCACCCCCGGCGTGGTCGACACCGGCCCGGCCGTGCTCGGCGACGTGATCTGCTTCGAGGTCGCCTACGACGGCCTGGTCCGCGACACCGTCGACGGCGGCGCCCAGCTGCTGGTGGTGCAGACCAACAACGCCACCTTCGACGTCGCCGAGGCCCGCCAGCAGCTGGCCATGGTGCGGCTGCGCGCCGTCGAGCACGGGCGCGGCGCACTGATGGCCTCCACGGTCGGAGTGTCCGGGTTCGTGACCCCCGACGGGCGGGTAAGCGGCGCCACCGGGTTCAACACCCGCGCGGTGGTGCTGCGGCAGATGGCGCTCACCGACGGGCGTACCCCGGCCAGCCGGGCCGGGGTGTGGCCGGAGGCGGCGCTGGCCGGCCTGGCCGTCCTGGTGCTGGTCGGCGCGGCGGTGCTGCGCCGCGCCCGCCGCCGGGAGGTCACACCCGGCGGCTAGGGCCAGGCCCGCGCCGGCAGATACGGAGGATGCGGTGGGCAGCGAGGCAGTCGACGTCGGCCATCCCGGGGTGGGTCGGGTGCTGGTGGTGATCCCCACCTACAACGAGGCCGACAACGTCACCGACATCGTCGCCCGGGTACGCGGGGCCGCCCCGGGCGTGGACATCCTCGTCGCCGACGACAACAGCCCCGACGGCACCGGTGCGCTCGCCGAGGCGATGGCCCGCACCGACCGGCACGTGCACGTGCTGCACCGCCCCGGCAAGGCGGGCCTCGGCGCGGCGTACCTGGCGGGATTCGCGTGGGCGCGGGAACGCGACTACGACGCGGTGGTGGAGATGGACGCCGACGGCTCGCACGCCCCGGAGGACCTGCCTGCGCTGCTGGACGCCGCCCGCGACGCCGACGTGGTCATCGGATCCCGGTGGACCGACGGGGCGAGGGTGGTGAACTGGCCGCTGCGGCGGCTGCTGCTCTCCCGTGGCGGCAACCTGTACGCGCGGCTGGCGCTGGGCATGCCGGTCTCGGACGCCACCGGCGGGTACCGGGTGTACCGGGCGGCGGCGCTGAAGGCGATGGAGCTGGAGTCGGTCTGTTCGCAGGGGTACTCGTTCCAGGTGGAGCTGTCCCGGCTGGCGAACCGGGCGGGGGCGCGGATCGTGGAGGTGCCGATCACGTTCGCCGAGCGGGAACGCGGGGCCAGCAAGATGAGCCCGCTGATCGTCGCCGAGGCGCTGTGGCGGATCACCACGTGGGGGTTGCGGGACCGGCGGCCGCGCCGGCTGCGGACCGGTCACGACCGGTGGCCGTGAGCGCCGGCGTGTCATGCTGGAGGGGCGGGATGTCGTTCGCCCCGTGTCCGGTTCTTCCGGGTGGGGCACCCGCACGACGCGATGAGGTGAGATGCGCCGATACCTGAGGTTCGTGCCGCCGGCCCTGCTGCTGGCGGTGCTGCTGGAACTGGCCGTGTTCGTCGGCGTGGGCCGGATGATCGGGTACGGCTCCGCGGTACTGCTGGTGTTCGCGGCGTCGCTGCTCGGCCTGGTGCTGCTGCGCCGGGAGGGAATGCGGGCGTGGCGGGGCTTCCGGGCGTCCGTGGAGTCCCGGCAGCCACCGGGACGGCAGGTCACCGACGGTCTGGTGGGGCTGCTGGGCGCGCTGCTGCTGGCCATGCCCGGCCTGGTCAGCGGCGTGGTCGGCCTGCTGCTGCTGGTGCCGCCGGTACGCCGGCTGGCCCGCGCCGGCGTGCAACGTGCCGCCGAGCGCCGGGTGTCGTCGATGGCCGCCGCTGACCTGTTCGGCCCACGCCGGGTACGGGTGCGCCGCGGTGCGCCCACGGCGGAGCCCACGGTCGACCCTGAGGTCGTCCCGCCGACGGTGGTCGACGGCGGCCGGGCCATCGAGGGCGAGATCGTCGAACCGCGCCCCTGACCCCGCTGACACGACGGCGCCCCCGGGGATCTTCCCCCGGGGGCGCCGACTCGTCGGTGGGGCGCTCAGGCGCGACCGCGGCGGGTACGGACCTCCTGCAGCCGCTCGGCGAGGATGTCCTCCAGCTCGGCGATGGAGCGACGCTCCAGCAGCATGTCCCAGTGGGTACGCGGCGGCTTGGCCTTCTTCTGCTCCGGCTCGTTGCCGTCGACCAGCCGGGCGACGCTGCCGTCGAACTTGCACTCCCAGGTCGCGGGGACCTCGGCGTCGACGGCGAACGGAACCTCGAACTGGTGCCCCTTGGCGCAGAGGTACTCGCGGGTCTGACGCGGCGCGAGCTCCGTGTTGCGGTCGGATTCGTAGCTGACCGCGCCCAGACGGCTTCCGCGCAGCATGCGATCGCCCATGATCGACTTCCCCTCGCTCGTGGTGCTGGTCTCTCGGTGTAACGGTCCGTCGCCGCCGGGGCATTCCCGCCCGGGTGGGTGATCCGGCCCCGTGGCCCCTGCAAGGGTAGCCGGCCACCACGTGAACCCGGCGGGGTCGTCCCCGGCCGGGTCGAATCGGTGGAGTGTTTCGGCGCTCACCGGGGATGTTAGCCGCCCCAGGTGTGCCGGAGGTGACGATGACCAGTGACGCGCCGGTCGGCGACCGAGCACCAGCGGGAAAGACCTTCTTCGGTCACCCGCGGGCCTTGTCGACCCTGTTCCTCACCGAGATGTGGGAGCGGTTCAGCTTCTACGGCATGCGGGCGATCCTCGTGCTGTACCTGACCGCCGCGGTCGCCGACGAGGGCCTCGGCATGCGCGAATCCACCGCCAACGCCGTCTACGGCACCTACAACGCGATGGTGTACCTGATGGCGCTGCCCGGCGGCTGGGTCGCCGACCGGCTGCTCGGCGCCCGGCGCAGCGTGCTGTGGGGCGGCGTTATCATCGCCGCCGGGCACTACGTGATGGCGATCCCCGCCGCGTGGAGCGTCTTCGCCGGCATGACCCTGATCGTGCTCGGCACCGGGCTGCTCAAACCCAACATCTCGACCATGGTCGGCGATCTGTACGACCGGGACTCCCCGCGCCGCGACGCCGGGTTCTCGATCTTCTACATGGGCATCAACCTCGGCGCTTTCCTCGCCCCGCTGGTCACCGGCTTCCTCGGCGAGAAGATCAACTGGCATCTGGGCTTCGGCGCCGCCGCGGTCGGCATGACCTTCGGCGTGCTGCAGTACGTGCTGGGCCGGCGCAACCTCGGCGACGCCGGCGCCCGCCCCGCCGACCCGCTGCTCGGCGCGGACCGGCGCCGGGCGCTGACCCGCATCGGCGTCGGCGTGCTGGTGCTGCTGCTGGTGTTCGCCGCGCTCGCCGTGGCCGGGCTGTTCACCGTCAACACCGTGGTGAACCTGCTCACCATCGCCACCGTGGTGATCACCATCGGCTACTTCACGCGGATCATCACCGACCGGGAGATCAGCGGCACCGAACGCAGCCGGATGAAGGCGTACCTGTGGCTGTTCGTCTTCGCCGCCTCGTTCTGGCTGATCTACGACCAGGCCGGGTCGGTGCTGAACATCTTCGCCGCCGACAAGACCGACCGGGACGTGCTCGGCTTCACCTTCCCCGCGTCCTGGCTCCAGTCGGTCAACCCGATCCTGATCATCATCGGAGCGCCGCTGGCGGCGTGGCTGTGGCTGCGCCTGGGCCACCGGGTCTCCACGCCGGTGAAGTTCGCCGTCGGCCTGGTGCTCAACGGCCTGTCGTTCGTGCTGATGGCCGCCGCCGCGCAGGCCGCCGTCGGCGGGGACCTGGTCTCCCCGTGGTGGCTGGTCGCCGTCTACGCCATCCAGGTCGCCGGTGAGCTGGCGCTGAGCCCGGTGGGCCTGTCCGCCACCACCAAGCTCGCCCCGGTCAAGTACGCCAGCCAGGTGATGGGCCTGTGGTTCCTGGCCAGCGCGGTCGGCGACGCGATCGGCGGGCAGGTGGCCCGGCTGGCCGAGACGTGGCCCGAACCGACGTACTTCCTCACCTTCGGGCTGGCGTCGGTGGCGCTGGGACTCGGCGCGGTCATGTTCACCCGGCACATCTCCCGGCTGATGGCCGGCATCCACTGACCCGGCCCACGCCCGGGCCCGACCGCACGGCCGGTCGGCCGGTGCCGACAGGGGCCGGCCGGCGCGGGCCGATCGCCGGTCGGGCCCGGCGGTAGCATCCGCGCCATGGCCCCCACCACCACCGTCCACCCCGGTGCCTGCCCGCTGGACTGCCCGGACACCTGCGTCTGGCAGCTCACCGTCACCGACGGCAGGGCGGTCGCGCTGCGCGGCGACAAGGACCACCCGTTCACCCGGGGCGCGCTCTGCGGCAAGGTCAACCGCTACCTCGACGCGGTCAACGGCCCCGACCGGCTCACCGAGCCGCTGGTGCGGGTCGGCCCGAAGGGCGCCGGGCCGGTGGCGTACCGGCCGGCGAGCTGGGACGAAGCGCTCGACCGGGTCGCGGTGGGGCTGCGCGCGGGCATCGACCGGCACGGGCCGCAGTCGATCCTGCCGTACTACTTCGCCGGCACCATGGGGTTTGTGCAGGGCTGGACGATGGGCCCGCGGCTCTTCGCCCACCTCGGGGCGTCCCGGTTGCGCACCACCATCTGCACCGCCGCCGCCCGAGCCGCCCTCGGCTCCCTCTACGGCGGATCGGTCGGCTTCGAACCCGAGTCGATCGTGGACGCGAAACTGATCGTGCTCTGGGGCGCCAACCTGCTCTCGACGAACCTGCACCACTGGCCGTTCGTCCGCGAGGCGCAGGCCCGGGGCGCGTACGTGGTGACCATCGACCCACTGCGCACCGACACCGCCGCCCGCAGCGACGAGCACGTCGCGCCGCTGCCCGGCACCGACGCCGCCCTCGCCCTGGGGCTGATGCGCCACGTCCGCGACCTCGGCGCCGCCGACCGGGAATGGCTGGCCGCGCACACTGTCGGCTGGGCCCGCCTCGAGGCCCGCCTCGACGAGTGGCCCGTCGAACGGGCCGCCGCCGAGTGCGGCCTCGACGTCGACGTGGTGCGCCGCCTCGGCGAACGGATCGCCACCACCCGCCCCACCGCGATCCGGGTCGGGCTCGGCGTGCAACGCCACGCCGGCGCCGGCCAGGCGATCCGGGCGATCTGCGCGCTGCCGCTGCTCACCGGCGACTTCCGCCACCCCGGCGGCGGGGCGCTGTGCACCACCTCCGGGCACCACACCATCGACCCCGGCCGAGTGATCACGCCGCCGGACATGCCGGCGCCGCCGGCCCGGTCGATCAACATGAGCCGGCTCGCCGCCGCGCTCAGCGGCGAGGCCGACCCGCCGGTCACCTCGCTGGTGGTGTTCAACGCCAACCCGGCCGCCACCGCCCCCGACCAGACCCGGGTGCTCGCCGGGCTGCGCCGGGCCGACCTGTTCACCGTCGTGCTGGAACAGCGCTGGACCGACACCTGCGACTACGCCGACGTGGTGCTGCCGGCCACCATGCAGCCCGAACACCTCGACCTGCAGACCTCCTACGGCCACCACTACGCCACCCTCAACCTGCCCGCCGTCTCCCCGCCCGGCCAGTCGCTGCCGAACACCGAGATCTTCCGCCGGATCGCCGCCGCGCTCGGGCTGGACCATCCGCGGCTGCGCGACAGCGACGAGGAGCTGGCCCGGCAGCTGCTCGACGGAAGCGGCATCAGCTACGAGGAGCTGGCGAAGAGCACGTACGTCCGGGCGACCGGCGTGGAGGTGGGCTCCGCCCCGTACGCGGCCGGCGGGTTCCCCACCCGCGACGGCCGAGCCCGGCTCTACGACCCGCAGCTCACCGCCCAGGGCGTCGACCCGCTGGTCGGCTACACCCCGCCCGCCGAGGCCGCCGACCCACAGCTGGCCCGCCGGTTCCCGCTGGCCCTGATCTCCCCGGCCGGCCGGTTCTTCATGAACTCGACGTTCGCGTCGCTGCCCTGGCACCGCGACCGCACCGGCCCGCCCCGCATCCACCTGCACCCCGACGACGCGGCCGCCCGCAGGCTTACCGACGGCGACCTGGCGCGGGTGCACAACGACCGGGGCGCGTTCCTCGCCACCGTCGCCGTGGACGACGCCACCCGGCCCGGCCTGGCGTTCACCTACAAGGCGTACTGGGCGCGGCTGAGCCCCGGCGGCAGCACCGTCAACGCGGTCACCGGCGTCCGCGACACCGACCTCGGCGGCGGCCCGACCTTCCACGACACCCGGGTACAGGTCGAGGCGGCCGGCCCCGGTCAGTCGGGCTGACCGGGCGAGCCGAGCCGGGCCAGCGCCGCGGCCAGGTCGCTGACCTGGTCGGCGAGCTGCGCCGCCCGCCGCTGGGCGGCGTCCCGGTCGGCTTCGGCGGCGCGCAGGCGTGCCTCCAGCCCGCCCAGGCGCGCCTCGGCGGCGGCGCCGGCCTGCCGTACCGTCGCCAGTTCCGCAGCGAGCACGTCGCGCTGCCCGGTCGTGGCGGCAAGCTCCTGCCGGGCCCGCGCCGCCGTCGCCGCCGTCTCCTGCCGGGCCGTCTCGGCCGCCGCCCGCGCGGCGTCCCGGTCGCGGGCCGCGGCGTCGGCGTCCGCCCGGGCCCGCCGGGCCTCCTCCCGCGCGGCGTCGGCGTCGGTACGCGCCCGCGTCGCTTCTGCGGTGGCCCGTTCGGCCTGCCGCAGCGCCTCGCCGGCGGCGGCGGTGGCCCGCTCGGCGTCGGCGCGCGCCGCGTCGCGTTCCCCGGTCAGGTCGGCGGCGCGCTGCCGTTCGGTGTCCCGCTCGGCGCGCAGGGTCCGCAGCTCGTGGCGGGCCGCGTCGCGGTCCCGTTCCGCCTGCACCCGCAGCGCCTCGGCGGCGCTGGCGTCCCGGCGGGCGGCGTCCCGGGCGGTCTCCGCCCGCTCGGCGCGTTCCTGCGCGTCGGTGGTCCGGGCGTCAGCCTGCTCCGCCCGGGCCAGTGCGGTGTCGCGGTCGGCGGCGGCGGTGCGGGCCTCCTGACGGGCGCGGGCGGCCTCGGCGGTCGCCGTCTCGGCGTCCCGGCGGGCCTCGTCGCGTTCGGTGTGCGCCTGCGCCACCTGGGCGGCGGCCTCGGCGCGCAGCTGCGCCAGCTGCCGCTCCACCCCGACCGGGGACAGCTCGGCGTGCAACGCCTCGGTCAGCGTCTCCACGATCTGGTCGAGGCGATCCACCGCCTCCCAGGTCCGCGCCACCTGACCCGGCAGGCCGGGGGCGTTGCGGTGCCGCATCCGGGAGTTGCGCGAGGCACGCTGGCACGCGCCGTCGTTGTCCCGGCAGTAGCGGAACGGCCGGCCGGCGCCGGCGCGCTGCGGCACCTCCCGTCCACAGTGGGCGCAGGGGCGGGTGTCGGCGGGGGCGGGCTGGAGGTCCATCGAGGCGGAAGTCTAGTGCCGCCGCCGGGTCGGTCAGTGGGCGGCGCGGGCCGTGCGGCGTCACCACCCACCCGGTGGTCTGCCCCAACGGCGACGCCTGCGAATACCTGAACATCTGGTTCCCACCTGGCACGCCCAGCCGGGCGAACGGCACCCGGCCCTCGGTCAGCCCGACGCGCTCTGCCGACCGGGCCGGTCACGCCTAGGGCGTGGCGACGGCGGCGCGGGACCTGTCGGCGGCGATCCGCACCGCGAGGCCGGCCAGCACGCTGCCCATCACGTACCGCTGCGCCCGCGCCCACGCCGGGCGGCGGACCAGGAACGCCGACACCGCACCGGCGGTGAGCACGATCAGCGCGTTGACGGTCAACGCGATCGCGATCTGGGTGAGGCCGAGCAGCAGGCTCTGCACCGCCACGTTCCCGCGCGCCGGGTCGATGAACTGCGGCAGCAGCGACACGTACAGGATCGCGATCTTCGGGTTGAGCAGGTTGGTGACCAGGCCCATGGTGAACAGCCGCCGCGGCCGGTCCGGCGGCAGCGGCGCCGGGTCGAACGCCGACCGGCCGCCCGGGCGCAGCGTGCGCCACGCCAGCCAGAGCAGGTACGCCGCGCCGGCCAGCTTCACCGCCGTGTACAGCGCCGGCACCAGGAGGAACACCGTGGCGATGCCGGCCACCGCGGCGGCCAGGTAGATCAGGAAGCCGACCGCCACCCCGAGCAGCGACACCAGACCGGCCCGCCGGCCCTGGGTCACCGACCGGGACACCAGGTAGACCATGTTCGGCCCGGGCGTCAGCACCAGACCCAACGCCACCAGACCGATTCCCACCAGCGCGCCGACCGTTACCACCGGGCCTCCCACCGTGCCGACGGGACCCGACCCTACGCCCCGGCTCGGCGGCGGCCGATGATTACCCCGGAGTGACCTGCTCCGCTGTCGTCATCACCGCCAGGCATACCAGCGGGCACCGACATCGAGGGGCTGTCGCGAGGGGCGTGCACGAGTGAGACTGCTCAGATGTCCATGACGCTGCGGGTCGCCGCGACCCCCTCCGCCCCGGAGCTCGTCCTGCGGGCCTGGCGCGACGACGACGTCCCCGAGCTGCTGGAGGTCTACCGCGACCCGGTGCTGCTGGCGCGGACCCGCCACTCGCTGACCACCAGCGCGGAGGCCCGCCGCTGGCTGGCCCGCAACCGGCAGGGCTGGGCGGCGGGCCGCCGGTTCAGCTTCGCCGTCTGCGAGCCGCACCCGCACAGCGGCGTGACCCGCCTCGTCGCCTGCATCGTGCTGAAGGACGTCGTACCGGGGCGGCCGGACGCCGAGGTGGGCTACTGGACGGCCGCGGCGGCCCGCGGCCGTGGGGTCGCCCCGCGCGCCCTGGACGCGGTGAGCCGGTGGGCGTTCACCCGGTTCGCCGCGGGCGGCCTGACCCGCCTGGAGCTGCTGCACCAGCTCGACAACCCGGCCTCCTGCCGGGTCGCCGAGAAGAGCGGGTACGGCTTCGTCGAGGTGCTGCCCGCCCGGCCGCCGTTCCCGCTGGACGGGCACCGGCACGTGCGCTGGCGGGACTGACCCTCACCCGCCGGCCAGGAAGGGTCTCGACCGGGCTCACGCCGCCGGCGGCTCGGGTGCGGGCGTACGGGCCGGGCCGAGCAGCCGCAGCAGCAGGCGCGGCTCACCCGGCCAGGCGGCCAGCAGCACCTCGCGGGGCACCTGCCGGCCCGCGTAGCGCAGCGCGAGGGCGACCACCACGATGTCGTCGAGCGGGCCGATGACCGGCAGGAACTCCGGGATCAGGTCGATCGGGCTGGCCAGCCAGAGCCCGGCCACCACGATGGCGATCTTCGCCTTGCGGGGCACGCGGGGGTCGGCGCGCAGCCGTCGTACCGTGGTCAGACAGTCGGGGATGAACGCGGCCAGGTCCCGCAGGATGCCCGGCGGCAGCCGCCGGGCCAGCAGCACCAGCAACCCCCAGCTGGCCAGCAGGCAGGCCACCGCCACCGCCAGGCCGATCAGCCAGTCCCGCACGACGCCCTCCTCCGGTCGTTGCGCGTCGACCTGCCGGGAATGTACGCCCCGGCGGGCGGGTCCGCCCGGTCCGGGAATGCGCGGGCGGGCCCCGGCGCTGGTTCCTGCCGACGGCTACCGTGGTTCGGGGAGGTGTCAGCGGTGACCAGCGGATGGGAAGCGGCGGTCGAGGCGCAGATCCGCACCGCTCAGCAGCGCGGTGAGTTCGACAACCTGCCCGGCATGGGCAAGCCGATCCCGGGCCGGGGCCTGCCGTACGACGAGTCGTGGTGGATCAAGGGTTTCCTGGAGCGGGAGGCGCTCCCCACCGACCTGCTGCTGCCCACCCCGCTCCACCTGCGCCGTAAGGTCGAGCAGGTCCCCGACGAGGTCCGTGACCTGCCCACCGAGGAGTCGGTGCGGGCCTACGTCAGCGTGCTGAACGCGGAGATCCTCGCCTGGCTGCGCAACCCCACCGGGCCGCGGGTGGTGGTCCGGCCGGTCAACGCCGACGACGTGGTACGCCGATGGCGCGCCGACCGGGAGCGGGCGGCGACGCCCGTCGCGGCGACGCCACTGCAGCCGGCGACCGCCGCCCCACGGGCCCGGCGGCGCCGGGGCTGGCGCCTGCCGTGGCGGCGCCGGCGCTGACGTTCCCGTCGTTGCTGGCGCCCACCGCCGCCCACGACGATCCGGTCAGGCCCTTCCCGGGGACGCCGGCGGCCGGGATTTACCGCCGACCCGTGGGCCGGCAACCCCCGGTCAGGAGATCGCGGCCCGCCAACTCCACGCGGTACGGCGGGGCCGCCCGTCGAGTTCGGCGCGACCGGTCATCCAGAGCAGCACGTCCGGCGCGTCCCCGGGCGGGGCGTCGGGGAACAGCCGGCGCAGCACCCGGGCGCAGAGCTCCGCCGGCGGTCGCCAGGAGACGTCGAGGCCCCGGGTGACGTCGTGGGTGTGCAGGAGGACCTCCGCCACGCCCATCGCGGCGAAGCCGCCCGGGTCGCACGGACCCCAGTGCCAGGCCCGCAGGTCCGCCGGCGCCGTGTCGACCGCCGCCTGGAGCAGGCCGCCGGCGGCGGACACCACCGTCAGCACCCGCGCCGGCGGCGCGTCCGCGCGCACCCGCAGGTCGAAGGGGAGGTAGTCGCTGTCCGGCCGCCCGGTGACCTGGCCGGCGTAGGCGAGCAGGTCGTGCGCGACGTGGGCGGCGGTGGTCCAGCACGACCAGTCCAGGTCGCCGGCCGGCACCGTCCAGTCCCGACCGGTGTACGGCCCCAGCGCCCGCAGCATCTCCTCCACCGCCGCTCGGACATCCACTCCCGGCTGACTCCGGGCCACCACCGCGGCACTCGGGCCGTTACGCCACGAGGGATGTCAGGTCGGCCACCATGACCTCGCCGGGTTCCGGGCCGGCCTGTGTGACGACGCGGCCGTCGGGTGCCCAGAAGCCGGAGCCTCCGGCGGTGCGCAGCGGCCCGTCCGGGCCTGCGCCGCAGGCGAGCACGACCGGGATGCGGTGGGTCGTCGCGCGTTCCCGCATGCGCTCGTCGCGAGGGTCGGACAGTCCGTTGAGGGTGCCGGCGACGTACACCTGTGCGCCGGCGGCGACCGTTGCGGCTGCGTGCTCGGGCAGTGAGGCGTCGCGGCAGATGGCGAGGCCGAGTCGCCAGCCGTCGAGAGTGAGCACGACGTGCTGCGCTGCGGGGACGAACCGTTCGTCCTCCGGCGGGTGGAGGTGGATCTTCCGGTATGCCACGGTCGCGCCCGCGGCGTCGATGCGCAGCGTGGCGATGTACTCCCGGCCGTCGGGGTCGGCGATGGGGGCGCCGGCGAGCGCGACGCCGCCGGTCGCGGTGCATGCGTCGATGATCGGCGTGAGGCGGTCGTCGGTGGGAGCGAGCGCGGGGGCGTCGAGGTTGTAGCCGGTGAGGGATAGTTCGGGGAACACGACGAGCCGGGCGCCCGACGCGTGGACGATAGCGGCGTGGGTGCGGGCGTTGGCGGTGACGTCGTACGCGACGACGGCCGGCTGGGCGACCGCGACTCGCATCTGGACCCCCTGGCTGCTGGCGGTGTGTATGTGGGGTTGCCGCGCCTGACACTACCGAACAGCCAGTCGGTCCTTACCTTCGGGAAGGCGGGTGGGTCGGGTCTAGGGGCGGGACACGGGCGGCGGCGTTGACCGGGCGCCACGCCCCGCCTGCGGCTCACCTTCCAACTGACCTGCCAGCACTGAGGAGTGCCCCCGATGACCCAGACGCCCCGGCTTCCGGATCACCGCGATGTCAGCGAACTGCTCCAGCAGTTCGCCGCACTCAATCGGCGGGTTTCTCCCAGACCGATACGTGCTGGCGGCTCTCGCTGGTGAACGGCTCCCGGGTCCATCCGTCCCAACGGTCGCGCAGCCGCATCCCGGCGAGCCGGGCCATCAGGTCGAGTTCCGCCGGCCACACGTACCGGAAGGGAATGGACCGGTACTCGCCGCGGCCGTCGACGACCCGTACGTAGTTGGAGCTCGTCTTCTGGGTGGCGACGTCGTAGATGTCGTACGCCCATCCGGTCGGACCGACCTGGAAGGGCACGACGTTCTGGCCGGGCGGGAGCCGGCGCAGCTCGGGCACCAGGACCTCGACGACGAAGGTGCCGCCGGGTTCCAGCTGCTCGGCGACGTTGCGGAAGCAGTCCACCTGTGCGTCCTGCGTGGTCAGGTTCATGATCGTGTTGAAGACCAGGTATGCCACCGAGAACGCCCCGTCCACCCTCGTGGTGGCGAAGTCGCCGATGGTCACGCCGATCGCGTCGCCGCCCGGCTTGGCCCGCAGCCGGTCGACCATCGCCCGGGACAGGTCGATGCCGTGCACCGGTACGCCGCGGCCGGCGAGCGGCAGCGCGACGCGTCCGGTCCCGATGCCCAGTTCGAGGGCGCGGCCCGCGCCGGCGAGTTCTGCCAGCACGTCGGCCGCGGCTTCCACGACGGTCGGCTGGAACATGTCCGCCGAGGAATCGTCGTAGGTGGCCGCCACCTCTTCGCCGAAGTGTCCGTCCGTCTCATGCATCGCCGGACCGTAGCGCGGCACCTGCCGGCGCCCCCCGTTTTCGACCCACGCCCCGCCGGCTCCTTCAGACGGCCGTTGGTCCTGGATATTGGATAAGCATTACCGGTAATCCGGCAATTGGATCGGACATAGGGGGCGTATCGACGAAGCACCATAATGTCTGTTCTGTTGTATTGAAGGGAGGCGGGGGTGTGGTACTTCGCGGCAGCCTTCCCGTCCCGGGTGCCTGTTGAGTGACCCCTCGACGTCCCGGCATCTGCCACTGGATGTCAGTAGAGGGTTGTCCGGTTTGCCTGGCGCGAACCGCCACCTCGGTCTACCGGCACGCGAAACGCAGGATGCCGCCGCGGAAGGGCTTGGGGCCGGACCACTTCATCCTGGTTGGGGGGCCGGATCGAAACACCTGCCCCTCCACACGCACAAACGCCTCATGCGCCCTGGTCGATGGAGTGTCCCGCTCCTGATGTTGCTGGCAACGCTGGCGCGGGGCCGCGTCCTCACCGCGAAGACGGCGCTGGTGGCTGGTCGTCGTCCGGGGCCGGTCCGGCCGGCTGTGACGTCGTGCCAGGCCCTTGAGGGGCCGTACCCCTGGCACACCGCTGATGTCTGACGGCTACCCGCCGGTGTTGGTCGTGGGGCGGGAGAGGTTCCCATTGAAGCCGGGCAGGACGGTGGAGAACGCGGACAGGTCGCGGCCGGCACTGAGGACGGTGCCGTCCGGGCGGACGATTGCTGCGTGGGCGCGGCCGTTTCTCAGCCATCGGTGTAGTTCGCTTCCGGGCCGCGCAGTGATGAAAACTGCTCCGCGCCGTTCGATGTCTGCTTGTAGGGTGGCGGGCGGCTCGGTGGACGTGACGATCACGAAGCGCCCCGCGGCCACGTCGTCGAGGCGGCGCTCACCGTCGAGGACGGCGTTCGGGCACAGTCGGCCCGCGAGGGCGCGGCGCAGACGTGGCCGCAGCACCAGAGCGGACCGGCGCAGCGCGGGTGTCTCACTGTCCGTAGCCAGGTCCGTGAGGCCAGGCACGAGATGCAGCCGTGGCGCCACCGCGCGGCGGATGATGTCGCCCACTCTGCCGCCGGCCGTCATCGCGGTGCCGATCACCTTCGCCAGCCTGATCATGGCGCGGGCGTGGTGCTTGCGTTCGATCTGGTAGGTGCCGAGCACGGTCTCGGGCAGGGACCCGTCGAGCACGCCGGCGAGTTTCCAGGCGAGGTTCATCGCGTCGCGCAGCCCGGCACCCATGCCCTGGCCGATGAACGGCGGGGTGAGGTGGGCGGCGTCGCCGAGCAGGAACACCCGGCGGTCGCGCCACCGGTCGGCGACCTGCGCGCGAAAGGTGTATTCGGCCGCACGGACGACCTCCAGCTCCCCGGCGGGGATGTTCCCCGTCCATCGCGAGATCAACGGATGCAGCCGGGTCATGTCGCGGAAGTCGTCGGCGGTTTCACCGGGCGCCAGCCGGAACTCCCAGCGGTAGCGGGTCTTCCCGACCCGCATGTACGTGCCGGCGCGGGCCCGGTCGGAGAGCTGGTGCACGCCTTCCCACTGGCCGAGTTCGGCCTTGGTGACCACATCGACGACGAGCCAGCGTTGCGTGAACCCCAGATCCTGCATGCTGGCGCCGATCGCGGCCCTCGTCAGGCTGTTGGCGCCGTCGCAACCCAGGACGTACGCCGCGCGGACGACCTGGTGCTCGCCGGTGGCCGTGTCGGTGACGTCGAGCCGTACGCCGTCGGCGTCCTGGGCCAGCGCGGTGACCTCGGTGCTGCCGCGCAGGGTGGCGCTGCCGTACTTCGTGAGATTTCGGCGGAGGATCGCCTCCAGCTCCGGCTGGTCGAACATGCTCCCCTGCGGGTAGCCGTGCCGGCCCGGCGCCACGTCGCGCTGGAACTCGGCCAGCACCCGCATGGTCCGGTCGACCAGTCGCAGGCCCCGGTGTGGCCTGGAGATGGCGGCGAACTCGTCCCGGAGCCCGAGGCGCGCCAGGATGCGGTGGACCTCGTCGTCGAGGGCGACGGCGCGGGGCAGGGAATAGACCGACTCCCACCGGTCGAGGATCAGGCACTCCACGCCGTGCTGGGCGAGAAGCGTCGCGGCGGTGAGCCCGGTGGGGCCTGCGCCGACGATCACTACCGGAACGATGCTCATTGTGTGGCCAGCACCTGAAGAACGAGGTAGGTGGCGACCAGGATTCCGCAGACGACGGCTGGGGCGTACTTGCGCGGGCCGTCTCCCTTGCGCAGGTGCACGACCAGGGCTCCGCCGAGCAGGAGGAGCAGCCCGGCACCGGCGAGGATGCCAATCAGCGGTTGGAACAGGCCGATGAGCAGCCCGATCACCGCGGCGACCTCGAGCAGGCCGATGCGGCGATAGGCCGCGACAGCAAAACCGGCCTCCGCGGCCAGCGCACGCATCGGTTGCAGGGCCAGGATCTTGGCCGTGCCCAGGACGGAGAAGATCAGCGCGAGCAGCACCGCGAGGATGGCCGAAGCGAGCGTCATGACACAACCACCAATCGCCATTCAATGGCATACCGGCCCAGGATCGCCTTGACGACCTCCTCCTGGGCAGAGGGATGAACTTTCACAGTGGCCACGATGGAGCTACCCTCGATCGCGGCCTCGATGTCCTGTATTCCGGCGATCTGGTCGAGCGCGGTACGGAGTTCCTCGCGGGCGGCGTCCCTGCGCAGGGCGAGCTTGTACAGCTTGCCCACGCCGGTGACGGGCAGTTCGTCGAGAACCGTCACGGTCTTGGGCGCGGCGGTGCGGTCGGGCACCCGGTCGCTTGCCCAGTCGCGCAGCTCGTCCTCCGTCACGGTGGCGCCGGGCGCGAGGGTGACGTAGGCGACCGGTACCTCGCCGGCGTGGACGTCGGGGCGCCCGACCGCGCTGGCCGCCGTGACCTGCGGGTGGGCCAGCAGCGTGTCCTCGATGATTGCGGGGTCGATGTTGTGCCCGCCGCGGATGATGAGGTCCTTGGCCCGGCCGGCGAGGTAGACGAAGCCGTCCTCGTCGATGCGTGCGAGGTCCCCGGTGTCCAGCCAGCCGTCGACCAGCTTGCCGAGTCCGTCGAGGACGGGGCCGTTCTCGTCCCGGTCGGTGACGTAGCCGGGGAAGACTGTCGGGCCGCTGACGGCCAGCACGCCGGTCGCGCCGACGGGTCGGTCTTCCCACGTGCCGTCCGCGGCGACCACCCGCACCCGCTGGTAGGGCAGGCGCTGCCCGACCGAGCCCGGCCGCGACGCGTCGGGGAAGGTACGTGCGCTCGCGCACGTCGCCTCGGTAAGCCCGAAGCCCTCGACCAGGGTTATCCCGGTGTGGGCCTGAAAGTTGTCCCGGACCGCGGTGGGCAGCGGCGAGGCCCCCACCATCGGAAACCGCAGGCTGCTGATGTCGGCGTCGATCGGGACCTGCGCCAGTACGGCGTACACGGTGGGCACTGCGCTCATGGCGGCGATCCGGTAGTGCTCGACGATCTTCCAGAACGCGCCGAACAGTGCGGGGTCGCGGTAGCCCGATGGACCGGCCCACACCACGGTCTGTCCCTTGAACAGGGGCGCCAGCAGGGTGACGACGAGCGCGTTCACGTGGAACAGCGGGAGGGCCGCGAAGACCACGGTCTGCTCGTCGAACAGGGAGCTGGCGGCCAGCATCCACGCGTCGGCGACCTCGTTGGCGTGCGTGTGCGCGGCCAGCTTCGGCGCGCCAGTGGTGCCACCGGTGTGGAACATCGCGGCCAGGTCGGCGGATCGAGGCAGCTCACCGCCGAAGGCGGACGGGTCCTTCGCTGCGGCAAGCTCGCCGAGGTAGCCGACGCGTACGCCGTCGATGGCCGGCAGCTGCTGGGGCGCGTCCGCCGCTCCGGTGGGTCGGAGCACGAGGATCGCGTCGAGCAGGCCGCCGCGGGCGAGCGCCTGCGCGGTGTCCCACATGTCCGGCGCGAGCTCGGTCCCGGCCGTGACCAGCACGCGGGCACCGGAGCGCCGGAGGAGCTCGGCGAGGTGCTGCCGCGACAGGCCGCCGCCCAGCGGCGCCGCGATCCCGGCGAGCTGCGCGGCCAGCGTCGCGGTGATCAGCTCGGCGCAGTTGGGCGACATCAGGGCGACCGCGTCATTCCGCCGCACCCCGAGGTCGTGGAACAGGTTCGCAACCCGGTGGACGTCGGCCAGGAGTTCGGCGAAGGTACGGCGCAGCGGCTCACGCCAGCGGGCGGCGTCCGGCAGGACGGTGATGGCCGCGCGGTCCGGCCAGTGCGTCGCCGCCCGCGACAGCAGCGCGTACGTCGACTCGGGCAGGCCCCGCGCCTCCAGCGGCACGGCCTCGATCGTGGCCAGGTCGGTGGGCGTGGCGTAGTCCGGCCACAGCAGGTCCTCGGTCATCAGGCGTACCTCACGACCGTGCGCTGCCGGCCCAGGTCGATCGCGCCGTCGTCGGTGGCGATGGTGGCCTCGACGACGTCGCCGTCCTTGAGGTACCTGGGGTTGCGGGCCTGGCCCTTGAAGAACATCTTCCACTTCACCGCGGGCGGCAGCAGCGAGGCGATGATCTCGACCGGCTTCGGCGGTGCGCTCAGGGCCGTCCCGACGGGCGTGCCGGTCAGCAGCAGGTCGCCGGGGTCGACTCGCTGGAAGCGGGTCAGCGCCTGCAGCGCCTGGACCGGCAGGTAGATCATGTCGGCGGCGGTCATGTTCTGCCGGAGTTCGCCGTTGACCCACAGCTTCAGCCGCAGGTCGGTGAACCGCTTGAGTTCGTCGGCGTCGAGCAGCACCAGCGCGGGGCCGACCGGGGTGAACGTCGGGTAGGACTTGGCCTCGTAGAACTGGGTCTTGGGCAGCTGGACGTCGCGTGCCGAGATGTCGTTGGTGACCACCAGGCCCGCGACGTAGTCGGCGAGGTTGTCCGCGGTGACGGTCGTGCCGACGGGCATCTCGCGGCCGAAGACCAGCCCGATCTCCACCTCGTAGTCCAGCAGCGTCACGTGGGTGGGACGGACCACGTCGGCAAAGGGACCGCTGACCGAGCCCGACGTCTTGCGGAAGAAGGTCAGGGGGACGGTCTCGGGATTGCCGTTGGTGTCCTTGACGTGCGAGGCGAAGTTCGTCATCTGGGCGACGACGCGGCAGGGCGCCGTCACCGGGGAGACCAGCGCAAGGTCGTCCACCGGAACGGTGTCGCTGCTCGTCGCGGCCGCGACGATCGCCGGCCGGTCGGCCAGCAGTTCCCCGGTGGTGGTGGCGCTGGTGTGCACCTTGGCGGCGCCGGTGGGGGTGAGCACCCACCAGGCGTCGGCGGTGCGCAGGACGGAGGTGGTCATGAGGTGAACGCTTTCATCAGGCCGCGGAGGCGGTGGAGGTCGAATTCGTTTTCCTCGCGCAGCGCGCTGATGACCGCGCGCAGCTCGCGAAGCGATTCCCGGCCGGGTCTCATGCCGAGAAAATCCTTGGTGGCGGGCGGACCCCACTGGGCGAGCCCGGAGGCGCTCATCGGTGCCCAGCCCGGCTCGAGCGTGCAGTCGAACAGGTCGCCGTCGGTGAAGTGCTCGACCAGAAAGTCGTCCGGGTCGCGCCAGTAGTCGAAGATCTGGCTGCCCTGGATGTGCCGGCCGATCCCCCAGGACCGCTGGTAGCCCCCGTCGAGCAGGTACTCCCCGCCGGCGGCGAGCGAGTCGAGGTCGGAGACCTGGTATGCCGAGTGCACGTACCGGTTGGCCGGGCCGAGCGTCATGGCGAGCGTGTGGTGGTCGGTGGGCGTGTTGCCGCGGTCGCAGCGGATGAAGCTCATGGTCGGGCCGCGCTCGCGCTGTCCCTGGTGGTAGAGGAAGTCGCTGACGATCAGGCCCAGGTGCTCGAGATACCAGTTGAGCGTCTCCAGGTACCTGGTCGTCTGCAGCACGACATGACCGAGCCGCTGCACCTTGGCCGGCTCCCGCGGCGGCCGCTGGGTGGCGTTCGCCCGCGCCACGTCGTGCCCAACGTTGAAGGTCAGTGGCTGCTGCGTGGGCAGCGCGGGGAGTTCGTGCGTGTCCGCGACCACGCGGACCCGCGTCCCGCTCGGGTCGACCAGGTCCACCGTCACCCCGCCCAGGCTCTCCGGCAGGCTGGCCATGGTCCGCCCGGTCGCGTCCGCCAGCCGCAGCACGTCGTTCGGCTCGGCAGCCCTGAACGCGGGACCGATGAACCGGGACCGGGGGCCCCGGCGGATGAGCACGCAGGGGGAACCGGGGTCGGTGCCCCGCAGGTGCAGCTCGTCCTGACCGCGCAGCGACGTCGTGAAGCCGAAGGCCCGGGCGAAGACCTCGGCCCGCTCCAGATCGGGCTTCTGGAACTCCAGCCAGGCCAGGTCGTGCACCTTGACGACCGGGTTGCGCGCCCGCCCGGGGTGCTCGCCCGGCAACGCACCCTGCTCGCTGTGCAGGCCGGTGTGTGGGTCGTGCCGGTCGATCATGTCACGCTCCTTTCCAGGCGATGACGAAATCGTCACTTACGAGAGTAGCGTCAGTCAAGACCGGCTGACGATTCCGTCATCTCTGAAACCCGCCCGGGTTAAAGTGGGCGCAGATCGACCTGGGAGAGGTGAACAAGTAGGCATGGCGCAACAGACCAGGCACGCCCCGAACCGCCTGGAACGGCGGAAAGCGCACACCCGATCGGCGCTCGTTCGCGCCGCCCAGACCTTCATCGCGGCCGGCAAGCAGAACGTCCCGATCCTCGAGCTCACTCAGGCCGCGGACGTGGGGATGGGGTCGTTCTACAACCACTTCGACAGCAGGGAGCAGCTCTACCAGGCCGCGGTGGAGGACGCCCTCGAGCGCTACGGCGCCCTGCTCGACGAGCTGACAGTGGGCTTGGACGACCCGGCCCATGTCTTCGCGCAGAGCTTCCGGCTGACCGGACGTCTCCATCGCCGGAGTCCCGAGCTGAGCAAGGTGCTGCTCAGCAACGGCCTGGCCCTGGCTGGTTCCGACAAGGGACTCGCGCCGCGAGCCCTGCGCGACATCGAAGACGGCGTCCGTGCCGGGCGGTTCAGCGTACGCGACCCCGAGTTGGCGATGGTGATCATTGCCGGCGCCGCGCTGGTTCTCGGGCAACTGCTGCACGACCACCCCGAGCGCGACGACGCCGCAGCAACCGACCGGGTCACCGAGGACCTGCTGCGCGCGCTCGGTCTACCGCCCGACGATGCGCACGAGATCTGCCTGCGGCCCTTACCCGCGCTCGACGGTGTCCGCCCGTAAGACCGATGTCCATCCGCCCGAGCGGGCCGCCGGCCGATCCTAGGCAGTGGCCGCCTCGCGCACCATCCGGTTGGCCGTCTCCGGCTCGTACCCGGTCGCGCGGAGCAGGTCACTCGCCATGGTGCGCAGCTGGATCACGATGGCATCCGAGAAGGGCTTGAGGCCCTTGTGGTACGCCTGGCCGGCCAGGCACGCCCCGTCCAACACCGCGTTGCGGGTCTGGTCGAACGGCCCACCCGCCCGCGCCTCCCGCCTCAGCAACTGGATTGCCTCGGCGAACCTATCCATGGCGCCGGGGAGTTCCTCCGGCACCGGCTCGTCGTACTGCAGCGTGGTCGCGGCCCAGCGGGCCAGCGCCCGGCACCCGAGGATCACCCGATCGATGTGCTCGATGCCGCGCCGGTAGTGCTCGACATCGACCCGGCGTCGCCAGCGCGCCGGGGCAATGGTCGTTACCTCCTGGGCGCCACTCAGGGCCTCGTGCATCCGGGCGAGATCGGGTTCCATTCCGCTCAGCTGATCCAGCGCCCGTATCGCGCGGTCCGGGTCACGCCGGGCGAGTGCGTGTGCAACCTCTCGAAGCTGCGTGTGGAGGGTCGCGGCGACCGGTGCGGTGGCGCGGTCGAGAATGCGCATCGGGTTGATCGGTAGCAGCAACGCCACCACCGCCAGGCCGATGGCGCCGCCCACGCCCGCGTCAATGACCCGCGCCCATTCGAGGCCCTGCTCCACATGGGAGATCGTGGCGATCAGCACAGCGGTACTGCCCGACTGAGCGACCAGCGCACCGCTGCGCCCGGTCATCAACAGGGCGACGGCGATGGCCAGCATCACCACCAGGCCGATCTGCCAGGGCCCGAACCCGAGAGAGCGGATGAGAAGATCACTGACAAGCAGGCCCAGCCCCACGCCGAGCATCAGCTCGGCGGTACGTAAGGCGCGCTGCCCGAGGGCGGCGACGATCGTGCCGACGGCCGCGCTGGGCGCGAAGATCGGTGCGGGGCGACCCAGGACTTCGTGCGCCAGCCCCCAGGACAACGTCGCGGCAAGCCCACATTGAGCTGCGATGAACAGGATGATCGTGAACAGCCGCAGCCTCAGCCGGCCTGCCTCACCACCGCGACGCCGGACCTTCGCCGTCAAGTCCTTGGCGTGCCCGGAAGCGGCGTTGGGGCGAGACAGGCTTCCCCGGTCAGCCATGGCGAGGGTTACCCCGCCCGGGCCTCACAAACCTGCGGCCCGTGCCCCCCCGGCCGAGGCGATTTCGGTTGCATCCGCTCCCATGGCTACGCCTTCGGCGACGCCGGGCAGGTTTGCGGCGTTACGACCCCCTCAGCTAGCCACGGTGACTTACCCCGAGCCGTTGCGGTCGCGCCGGGCACAGGTGGCCGTAGATCGTCTGCCCGTCCGGAAGCGGCTAACCAGGTGGTGACGGCTGCTCGGATGGGAGTCTTCGAGTGCGGAGCGTGTCGGCTACGGCGACGCCGGCGAGGATGAAGGCGGCGGTGGTGGCTACCGCGAGCGGCGGTGCCGGCTTCATTGCTGGGGTGAGGGCGAGGAGGGCGAGTGCGCCGATCACGCGGGGTGGGGACACGCGGCCGAACACCGCGTACTCGAAGGTGGCTCGTCCGGCGAGGAACAGGGCGGGTCCGCCGAGGATGACGACGATCCAGGCCGGGTCCGGGTGTCCGAACGGGTGCGTGATGATGAGTTCGTCGCCGACTGCGATGGCGACGATGCCGGCGATCATGATCACGTGGGAGTAGATCGTCAGGATCGCAACGCGGCGTGGGTTGTTGGTCGCCGCGATGGCGTCGGCCAGCAGTGCTCCGGCGCGGTGGATGTAGATGCGCCACAGCAGTGCCGTGGTGCCGAACGCCAGTAGGGTCGCGGCGCTGCGGTCCGCCCCGAACTCGCCGCTTCCGAACGTCAGTCCGGCCACCAGGATGGGCTCGCCGAGCGCGATGATGAAGAACTGCTGGTACCGCTCGGCCATGTGCTCTTCGGCGACCACGATGTCGGCTCGGCGACGCGTACCGGCGCGGCCCAGCCTCGGCGTGGGGAAGCCGAGTGCGATCCCCACGTACTCCACGGCCGCCGCCGTCATCCACAACGCTCCACGCGCCCAGCCGGGTAGGAGCGCTCCGGCGATCCATGGCACCGCAGCCATGCCGACCCAGAACAGTAGCCGCACCGCGTTGCGCTGCCCCTCGTGGCCACGCAACAGAAACACCCCGCCAGCGACCACACCAACCCGGACGGTGACGTACGCGCCTGCGAACACCAGGCCCTTGTGGCCGAACGCCTCAGGTGCCGCAGCCGCCATCACGAGGGCGCCGAACATGGTCAGCAGGACCAGCAGCTGTATCAGCGGATGCCGCAGGTCGAACAGGTTCGTAAACCTCGCCGTATAGGACCAGACATGCAACACGGGGAGCAGCAACACCAGTGTCTGGAACGCGCCAGTCCAGCTCAGATGCTCCAGCAGCTGCTGCGAGAGCCGAAAGAATGCGAGGACGAACACCAGGTCGAAGAACAGTTCCAGGAATGCCGGCCGCGCCTGGCCGGGTCTTCGCAGCAGTGCCCCGAACTTACCCGTCGTCATCGGTCGCCCCCGCCTTGATCGGTCAGCCTGGTCGTTCGCCGGCCGGTGGCTGGTCCCGGTCACCGGGTGCCGGCCGCAGGCCGTCGCGTCGTCCCCCGGGTGGTCGCCCGCCGGCTGGTCCGGGCCGCCCTGACCGAGGCCGCTCAGGCGGTGCAGGTCCCCTCGTGCGGTCTCCGGGGTCGGCCTCGGCTGGCACGGAGCCGGCCTGCCGGACGGCGGGCACGAACTCACGCAGCAGAATTCGCGCGATGCCGGCCGCCGGGATGGCCAGCACGGCTCCCACGAGGCCGCCCAGCTCGGCGGCGATCAGCACGCTGACCAGCACGGTCAGCGGGTTGAGCTGAACCGCGTGGGACATGATGACCGGTTGCAGCAGGTGGTTCTCGACCTGCTGGTAGACCACGAAGAAGACCAGCACGACCACCCCGGCGGTCGGGGAGTGCAGGAAGCCGGCGCCGCCCGCGATGATGGCGCCGAGAGTCGCCCCCACCAGCGGGATCAGGTCGGCGATGGCGACCAACAGCGCGATCGCGGCGGCGAACGGCACGCCGGTGAGCGCGAGCACCACGAAGGTCAGCAGGCCGCAGATCAGGCTGATCAGCAGGTTGCCGCTCAGGTAGCCGGTGATCGTGCGCGCCGACTCCCGGCCGATGCGGCGCAGCGGCTCCGCTCGGGCGCCACCGGCCAGGGCCAGCGTCCCGGCGGTCATCCGCGGCCCCTGCACCACCATCAGGTACGCCAGCACAACCACGGTCAACACTCCGGCGACGCCCTGAACCGCCCCACGGACCAGGCCGACCGTCGACCGGCCGAGTTGGCCGCCGAAGCGCTGGATCTGGTCGACATGGGCCTCGGCGTGCCGCCGCAGGTGGAACCGCTCCAGCAGCTCACCGACCGGCCCGCGCCCGGCCCGCGCCTCGCGCAACAGTTCCGGCGCCCGGTCGGCGAACCGGGCCAGCTCGTCCAGCAGGGGCACCACGATCAGCACGCCGAGCGCGGCGAGGGCCACGAAGGCGGCCAGGAACACCAACAGCGTAGCCGCCGCCCGACGCCGGACGAACCGTCGTTGCACCCGGTCCACCAGGGGATTCAGGGCCACCGCGAAGAACGCGGCCACCACCACCCAGATCAACACCCGCCGGGTCTCCCACACCAACGCCAGCCCGACCAGGGTGGCGAGGACCAGACCGATGACAATCAGCGCCTGGCGGGCCGTGGACCGGTCGTCGGCGTTGCCCATCGGGCGCGGCTACCCTCCGCGAAACAAACGAAACACCATCGGAGCAGTTTCGATCTCTGGGCGTGCCGTCAGGTGAACGGGCTCGACGCGAGGGCGTCGAGCGCTGCCCGCCGTCCGACTTCGATCATCTCGGTCGCGCGGTGGAACTCGTGCGTCCGGACGGCGTCCGTCGGTACCTCGATCAGCAGGTCCGGCGGGTAGCCGGCCAACCGGTAGCGGATGAGGAGATCCCCGACGGCCTCCAACGACAGGCTCATGACATCAGGTGCGCGCAGGTCGGCGGGGAGTTTGCCAAGCATGCCGTCGTCGATCACTTGACCGGTGGATTCGAAGGCGCGGCTCCCCGGGTGCTTTCCCCACCGTGGCCCGGGTGCGGGTCGGCCGATTCCCGCACAGCCGCCACGGGATGGGTGTTGGCGCGGGCACTCTTGAGGGACACGGCGACGACCGCGTCGGCCGGCACGATGGTGGTCGGTGCCATCGGCAGCGGCTCCATCAGGCCGCCGTCGGCGAGGAGCCGGCCGTTGATCATGACCGGTGTGATGGCGGGTGGCAGCGCGATGGAGACCCGCACGGCGACGTCCACCGGGCCGTGCTGAAACCACACGGCTCGCCGGGCCAGCAGGTCGGTCGCTACCGCCGTGAAGGGCATGGGCAGCTGTTCGATGCGTACGCCGTCGAGCAGTTCCCTGACCCCGGCCATGAGCTTCTCGGCCCGGATCGCGCCGGGCGCGCCCACCGCCGGATCGAGCAGACGCAGCACGTCGCCAATGTGCGCCGCTGAGCTTCCGCCAGCACTTACGGTGAGAGCAGTTGCAGGAGTCCTGGCAGGAGGCCGGTGAGTGGAGTCGTATCCGATCGTCGAGTCACATGGCCTGATCGGGGACCTGCAGACAGCGGCGCTGATCGCGGACGACGGCACCCTTGACTGGTTCTGCGCGCCGCGGTTCGACTCGCCCAGCCTGTTCGCCGGACTGCTCGACCACAAAAGGGGCGGGCATTTCCGTATCGCACCCGATGGCGCCGACTACGTCAGAAAGGAGCAGTTGTACCTGCCGGGGACACCGATCCTGATCACTCGTTTCCTGACGTCCGACGGCGTGGGTGAGGTCATCGACTTCATGCCGGTCGCCGGCGATACGCCGACCGATCGTCATCGCCTCGTTCGGCTCATCAGCGTGGTTCGGGGCACCATACGGTTCCGGATCGATTGCCAGCCGCGATTCAACTATGGGCGCGACCGGCACGAAATCGAGATGTACGCCGACGGCGTCGTTTTCCGCAGCCCGACGCTCAGTATGACGGTGCATCGGGTCCGCCACGCCGACCAGCGCCCGGACGAAGTCGAGATCGAACGCGACGGCGACGGGGTGCGCGCCTTCGCCACCCTTCGCGAGGGTGCCACCAGCGGGGCCCTCGTCGAAACCGGCTCGGGTGAGCGACCCCGGCTCATCGGGCCTGAGGAAATACGGGCTATGTACGAGCAGACCCGGGACTATTGGCGGGCCTGGCTCAGCGGCTCCTGCTATCGCGGACGGTGGCGGGATGCGGTGGAGCGCTCCGCCCTGACGCTGAAACTCCTCACGTACGCGCCGACCGGCGCCCTGATCGCCGCTCCGACCGCAGGCCTGCCGGAGCAGATCGGCGGGACGCGAAACTGGGACTACCGCTACGCCTGGATCCGCGACGCCTCAGCTTCGGTCTACGCCCTGCTCGGTCTCGGCTTCACCGAGGAAGCGCGCCGATACCTGCTGTGGCTCAACGATCGGATCTGCGAGGCGGCCGGCCGTGCGACGCCGCTGCACCACCTGTACCGCGTCGACGGCTCGACCGCCCTCGACGAGGAACTCCTCGATCACCTCGAGGGCTATCGACGCTCCCGCCCGGTGCGGATCGGCAACGCCGCTGCCGACCAGCTCCAGCTTGATATTTACGGCGAAGCGCTGAGCGCCATCCACTTCGCCGACTCGTATGGACTGCGCAGCTCCTATCAGGCGTGGCTCAACACCGTGAAGTCCATCGACTGGCTCTGCGAGCACTGGGACAGACCCGATGAAGGGATCTGGGAGACCCGGGGCGGCCGCCAGGACTTCACCTTCGGCCGCGTCATGTCCTGGGTGGCTGTCGACCGGGCCATCCGCCTCGCTCAGCGGTACGGGGTACCCGGCGAAATCGACCGCTGGAGCACCGAGCGCAGCCGGATCTACCACCAGATCATGAACCGGGGTTACCACCCCGCACGCCGGGCGTTTGTGCAGCACTACGACAGCGACGTCCTGGACGCGGCGCTGCTCATGATGCCGAGCGTGGGGTTCATCGCGCCCGACGATCCGATGTGGCAGTCCACACTGCGGGCGATGGGCGGCGAACTCGTCTCGGACAGCCTCGTCTACCGGTACAACCCCACCGCATCGCCCGACGGCCTGGCCGGCAACGAAGGCACCTTCAGCATGTGCACCTTCTGGTACGTCGAAGCCCTGGCCCGCTCGGGACGTCTGGACGACGCGCTGATCACCTTCGAGAAGATGCTCACCTACAGCACCCGCCTCGGTCTTTTCGCAGAGGAGATCGGCCCGACCGGCGAGCAAGTCGGCAACTTTCCCCAAGCCTTCAGCCACCTCGCACTGATCAAGGCCGCGATGACCCTCGATCAACTCATGGACGCTGCACCGGCACCGTGTCGCGCTCCGCTCGAAACCCTGGTCGAGCGAGATTCACCGCGTCCGTGAAGACTCGTCCAAGGTACCTGCGGCGGAGTCCGGATCATCTCGATGCCCTCGGCGGTGAACACAGCGTCGAAAACCTTGGGTGAAGGGCGTCGTCGATCGCGGGCTGCGGTCGAGTAGCGCTCGGACCATGGCCGGAGTACCTTGCGGCGTGTGCACGCGAGGCTGAGGGAACGTCACGTGACGACGCACCTGATCCGGATCCACTTTGGTCGAAAATTCACATCAGCCGCGAGAGGCGGCCCCAGGACTACGCACTCGCATGGCGCTAGCGACTGCCACGAACACAAGGCGGTCAACCAGCGACTGGAGCGCGACCGAACTGGCAAACCGCGCAATACCATCACCTCTCGTGCTCGAGCTTCTCGATGCGCACTGGGCTCCGACTGTAGAGTCCGAGCCGGCCCTGGGTCTGGGGCCGCCCGGAGGCGATCATGAGGGCCTGGAGCGCCGGAAAGGGCGAGCGGCTCGCGCCGGCAGCAGAGGGTCCACCGAAACCTTGATGGTCGAGCTGCCGGGCCGCGTCGCGTCGGGTGCAACTGCGGCCTGGCGGCGGCTTAAGTGCGGCGTAGCACGGGTTGGAGGTGTCCGAGTAGTACGACGGGCGACACGCCGACGCTCGGTTGGCCATCCATGGTGCTCATTCACGATGAGGTTGCTACTCGTGAATGAGATTGAGGCGCGGGGGAGTGGTCAGCCGGTCGACTCCGTCGATCCAAATGAACAGCTCTCGGAGTCGGCCCGCCGGCGTATCCGGGAGTCCGTACCCGCATCTACGCGACGAGCGTCAGCGGCGACTGGCGCCGGTTCACCGTCTGGTGCATCGTGCGGGATCTCCTCGCCCTCGCCGAGCTCAGCCTCGACCAGGAGCTGGAAGAGACCATCGAAGCCGGGACTGTCGCC
Source organism: Micromonospora sp. DT47 (assembly GCF_049844475.1). Lineage (NCBI taxonomy): Bacteria > Bacillati > Actinomycetota > Actinomycetes > Micromonosporales > Micromonosporaceae > Micromonospora > Micromonospora sp. DT47. The sequence continues at coordinate 264,731 of NZ_JBNCLC010000009.1, forward strand.
ACCACCATCCTGACAGGGCTGCGGCCGGGCACGTCGCAGAGGCTGCGCCCGCTAGCCGAGGCCGCCGCCGCTGGCCGGCCGCAGGACGCGATGATCGGACTGGTCACCGTGCTGGTCGCCGAGAGCCCCAGTGGGCAACTGCACGGTTCCCTGCAGGCGGTGCCACCCGGCAACGTGCTGTCGGAAGGGGCAGCCGCTGGCGTGCCGCTCCCGCTCGCGCTGGTCGCCTCGACGAAGGTCGCCAAGATACGAGGCCTGGCCGTCGCCCCGACCGCCAGGGGTCTCGGGATCGGCGACGTACTGCTGCGTCGTGCCGTACAGCTCTACCACCAGCTGGATTGGCTGCTGCTGTACGGGCAGTTCCCGGCCTGGTCCGGGCTGGATAGCTACTACGGTCGCCGCGGATTCACCGTGCTGCCGCCGGGCGCCGGCATCGACCTGGCTCGACTGAACCTGCCGGTCGACATCCACCACGAGCCCGGTGAGCAACTGTTCACCCGCTGGCGTCGACGGCCAACCGCTAGCCACCGGAGCACAGCTGGGCCCGAGCCGTGGTGTTGGAACTGAACCGGCCGCCAGATGCACGAAGGGCCCGCGAGAGCGGGCCCCAAGGCGGGCGCGGGAACCCCTCGGGGCCTCCTGCGGCTTTGAGGCTAGCAGCGTTTGTTGGTCGCGTGAGCACTTCAGTCTTACTCGACTGACCAACGTCCGCCGGACCCCACCACCCAGCATCGCCTGCGCGTCCGGTGCTAGCCGTTGCTGTATGTCAGGGTCCCCTCGCGCAGATTGCCTGCCATCCGCATGGTGTCGTACAGCAACGAGTGCAGCGCCCGCACGTTCCCACTCGCTCAGGTCCAGGTCAGCGGCCCGCCGCTGGACATGATGCGGAACCTTATCGCAGGCGACGGCGGCAGCCTGAGCGTCGCGGATCAGCCGGATCGCGGTAGTGCACGGTGCCCTGACCACAGAGAAGCGGACTGACAAATGATGTCACTTTCGCTGACACTCAACAACGGGCGTTCGCCCGCGCACGCACGATCGACGCTGGACGGAAATACGCCTGCAGCCTTCTTGATCCGATATGGATGCGGGGATACCATCCGCGCGAAACGATCTTGGAGGGGGGCAGGAAATGACCAGGAAACGTGTGACGCGCGCGCTTATCGCCGCGCTGACGCCGATGGTGGTGCTCGCCGGCGCGCAACCGGCGATGGCGCAGTCGTCCGAACCGCCACCGCCGATCAGGTCCTACGAGGGGGATCCCGGCCGGCTCGGCGATCCGGCGAGCTGGCGTACGCCCGAGTTCAACCGGGACGCCGGGCTGGTGGCGATGGGAGCAGAGTTTGCCTACGCCGCCGGCTACTCCGGCGCCGGGATGAACATCGGCGTCGTCGACTCGGGCGTGTTCGCCGGGCACATCCGGGAGCACGGCAGCCTCGAGACGAACTACGCGATCGGAGACCGCTACTTCTCGGTGGAGGCCCAGGGCGGCGACACCGGTCCCACGCCGGGGTTCTACGACCCGGCGTTCAACGACAGCCACGGCACGCACGTCAGCGGGACGGTCGGCGCGAGCCGCGACGGTGTCGGCGAGACGCAACCGGGTGGACCGGCCGCCAACATGCACGGGGTGGCCTTCAACAGCAACATCTACGCGGGCAACACCCACAAGACCGACGGCGTGCTCTACGGCGTCCTGCCGTCGACCGCGACCGTCGCGCAGACGCCGGACAACGCCTACCTCGGCAACGTCTACCGGGCGGTGAACGCCGCCCCGACGGCGAACGGCAAGCCCGTCCGGATCATCACCACCAGCTGGGGCAGCCAGCCCAACACGGAGAACTACCACACCTACGGCACGCCGCCCGGCGCCCCGGCGACCTTCGGCCTGAACGCGGCGTGGCGTCACCTGTCCACCCCGGACGGCGTCGCCGACGTGAACGGTAAGACCGTCCACTGGCTGAACGGCGCCATCGACGCCGCCCGCTCCGGCACCATCGTCCAGTTCACCGCCGGCAACAGCGGCTACGCGAACCCGTCGCCGCGCGGCGCCGCGCCGTACTTTCTGCCGGCGCTGGAGGGCAGCTGGTACACGACGTCGGGGATCAACCCCACGGTGGGGCGTACGTTCAACCCGGACGGTTCGGTCCTCGTCCCCGGGCAGCAGACGTTCAACCAGTGCGGTGTCGCGAAGTGGTCCTGCGTGACGGCGCCGGCCAACGGGATCAACAGCACGACCGTTCAGGTCGTCAACGGCGTCCCGCAGCCCCGCTACGGAAGCTCGTCGGGAACGTCGATGGCGGGGCCGCACTCGGCGGCCGCGCTGGCGTTGGTCATGCAGCGCTTCCCGTACCTGACCAACGAGCAGGCGCTCTACACGATGTTCACCACCGGCCGGCAGAACAACACGGTCAGCGACGCGGCGGGCACCGCGGTGCCGAATCCCACCCGCGGCCAGATCGTGCAGGTGCCCGACGCCCGTAACGGTTGGCACACCCCCAGCCTGCGGGAGGCCATGAACGGTCCGGGTCAGCTGCTGGGGGCGTTCGACGTGGACACGCAGGGATACAGCGACGTCTGGTCGAACGACATCTCCGACGTCGCGATCCGGGCGCGCCAGCAGGAGGACGCGGCCGAGGCGGCCGCCTGGGAGGCGACCAAGGTCGCCAAGGGCTGGACCAACGGGCTGCCGGCCGACGCGAACGACGTCGACCGGTCGGACTACGCGATCGGTCTCCGCCGCGAGCAGGCCCGCAGCGCCCGCGCCCACGAGGGCAGCCTCACCAAGCGCGGCGACGGAATGCTGTTCCTCGCCGGCAACGACAGCTGGCACGGCACGAGCACCGTCCGCGCCGGCACGCTCTCGGTCGTCGGCTCGCACGCGAGTGCGATCGACGTACGCGGCGGGACGCTCGGTGGCAGCGGCAGCGTGGGCGACAGCGTCACCGTCACCGACGGCGTGCTGCGGCCCGGTCTCACGGCAGAGGAGGCCGCGCAGATCACCGACGTGCCGGTCGCGCCCGGCAACGTCCTGAACGTCGGCGGGGACGTCACCATCGGCCGGGAGGGCGGCCTCGCCGTCACGGTCTCCGGCGACGGGGACTACACGAGCGTCCGGGCCGCGGGCGACGTGGTGCTGTCCGGAGACCTGACCCTGGACGTGCGGGGTTCGCTGACCCCGGGCACCAAGCTGACGATCATGAGCGGCAGTTCGATCAAGGGTAGTTTCCACGCGATGCCCGAGAAGCGTGTCCTCAACGCGGACGGATACCTGTTCCGGGTGTCCTACAAGAACGACAACGTGACGCTGACCGTCCTGCGCGCGCTGCCGCCCATGGCGAAATGAACGGTGACCATTCCGTCCACCTCGGCTTGACCCGGTTCGGGCCGAGGTGGCGAGTTATGACGGCCTGAAGGGACAGCACGGAACGGGTGGGCCGCGACGCCGAGACAGGCGTCGCGGCCCACCCGTTCCGTCAGGTGCATTGCGAGGACGGCCATCTCCGCCCACGCGCAAGCACAGCAGGCCTACCAGGGGGCAGGGCCCCTCGGCGCCACTGCCCGTTGTGCGGCACCCGTGCGGCGTGGCAGTCTGCGGGTGCCGATGCCGGAGGAAGCAGTTGCAGATGTTGGCCGTCCACGAGGTGTCCGTCGGATACGGCGACGCACCAGCCGTCCTCACTGACGTCTCGGTGACGGTCCGCCCGGGTCAGACGCTGGCGCTGACCGGTTTGGCGGGCGCGGGCAAGACCACCCTGCTGAGCACGATGGCCGGGCTGCTGTCGCCGCGCGCCGGCGCGGTGACCGTCCACGGGCAGCGGCTGCGCGACCGCGACCACGCGGTGGAACGAAAGGTCGTCCTCATCCCACAGGACAACGGTCTGGCCCCGATCCTGACCGCGGCGGAGAACGTGCAGGTTGCCCTCGTCGCCAGGGGCGTGGCCCCGCCGGAGGCGCGCCGGCTCACCGCTGCGACGCTCGACCGGTTGGGCCTGGCCGGCCAGGCCGACCAACTCGTCGAGGAACTGTCCGGCGGTCAGCAGCAGCGCACGGCCATCGCCCGGGGGCTGGCCCTGGCAGGCGGTGTGCTCCTGGCCGACGAGGTGACCAGCGAGCTGGACGCCGGTAACCGGCAGCGGGTGCTGGACCTGCTGCACGAGGAGGCGCGGCGGGGTGCGGCCGTCGTGTTCGCCACCCACGATTCGGAGGCAGCGGCCGCCTGCGCGACGGAACTGCACCTCGCGGACGGCCGGGCGGAACTGCGTCGGGGTTGACGAACTCAAGGTAACCGGACGGTATCGATCCGCGTCCAGGGGCCCGCCCACACCGACGCTGGCCACTAGCGTTACCAGCTATGCTGGCCGTCATCGCGGGAGCACTCGCCGCCCGCCGGGCGCAGGGCCTCACGGTGCTCCTTCTCGCGGTGCTCGCCAGCGCCGCCGCCGCGGCCGCGCCGATGTACGTGACCGCCGCCGGTCAGGCCCTCGCGAGTCACGAACTCGCCGCCGCCGAGCCCGACGAACGCCGGCTGCGGCTCAGCTCGATCGCCGAATACCCCGGGATGCCCGCCGATCCCGGCGTGGCGGCGTTCCGTGGCCTGATCGAACCGTTCGCTGCGGCCGGCTTCGACGTCGTTCTCGGCGCGCAGGCCAGCGGCGTCGCCGCCGGCCCAGCGGGGACCGTGACCTCGAACCTCGTCTTCCGGCAGGGAATCTGCGAGCGCGTCGCCCTGACCGGCGCCTGTCCGGCGTCCACCTCGGAAGGTCAGCGACCCGAGGTGATGATCAGCGCGAGCACCGCGGCGCATCTGGGCGTCACCGCCGGCGGCGAGGTGACCTTCGCCAAGGTGCCGCTGCGGGTCGTCGGTGTCTACCGGCCGCTCGACCCGGCGGACCCGTTCTGGCTCGGCGACGAGTACCTCCTGCCCCCCGCACCGGGCACGGCGCCCGTGTTCGCCGTGGGTAGCGCACAGGATGCCATCTTCACCGCCGAGTCGTCACGCCTGGCCGACGAGGATGCCATCCTGCAACGACCGACGGCCGACCTGTTCATCACCGAAGAGCTGGTGCGCACCGGGTCGGCCGAAGAACTGAAGGGCATCCTCGCGGCTGCGGTACGCAACGCCGTGGCTGAGCGTCTCGGTGCCGGCACCGCGCTGCCCAGCCTGCTCGACCGCGTCACCGTGCAACGCGGCCAACTGGCGGCCGGCGTGACCCTGGGCGCCGGGCTGCTCGTCCTGCTCTGCTGGCTGGTGCTCTTCGTGGCAGTCAGCTCGGCGGCCGATGAACGCCGGCCGGAGCAGGGCCTTCTGCTGCTGCGCGGTGTGCAACGCTGGCGCCTGTGGACGCTGGCGATCGGTGAGCACGCCGCGCCCGCCTTGGCCGCGATCCCCCTGGGCGGCCTGGCAGGCCTGGCCGCCGCCGACCTGCTCGCCGCACACACGCTGACCGGCGATGCCGGGTTGACGCTGAACGCCGCCGCGATCGGCTATGCCACGGTCGCCGCCGCCGGTGCGCTCACCGCGGTGCTGCTGGCCCAGGCCCGGACCCTGTCCGCGCCGGTCGTCGACCTGCTGCGCCGCGTGCCGGCGCGGGCGCGTGGCTGGCGGACGAGCATCGGTGACGTCGTCGCGGTTTCCGTCGCCGCGGCGGCCATAGTGCAGCTGCGCGCCGGTGGGTCACCCACCGGTCTCGCGTTGCTGGCGCCGGTCGTCGCTGTGCTCGCCGTGGGCGCCCTGCTGGCGCGGGTCGCCCTGCTGTCCGGTGCGGCGGTGGGTGCGGCGTTGCTGGCGCGAGGTCGGACACGGGCGGGTCTCGCGCTCGTGCAGGTGGGCCGGCAGCCGCGGTTCCGGCCCCTGATCGCGCTGCTCACGGTGGTGGTCGCGATGCTGGCCTTCACCGCAGCCACCCGGGAGCTCGCGATGGCGGCGTACGCGGACCGGGCAACCGTCGACGTCGGTGCCCCCCGGGTGATCGGTGTCGACGCGATGTCCCGCGAGCATCTTTTGGGGGCCGTCCGGGCCACCGACCCCGAGGGGCGGTTCGCGATGGCCGTGGTGGCGACGAACACGACGAGCAGGTCGAACACGGCGGTGCTCGCCGTGGACTCCGACCGGCTGGGGACGGTGGCCGCGCCGCACCCGTCGTACGGGGTGGCGCTGACCGACATCGCCCGGACGCTGCGCCCGGACCCACCGGCAGCACCGGTGCTGCTGCAGGGCCGTCTGCTCACCGTGACCGTCACCGCCAGCTACGACGAGGACGCCTTCGCCGGTTATGCGCCCCGCCTCTTCGTCCATGTCGCCGCCCGGTCCGGCACCCGCCAGGTCAGTGTCATCGGCGAGAAGGGCAACACCCTGACCCCCGGCCGGGCGGAGTACCACGTACCGGTGCCCGAGTGTGAACCGCAGTGCCGGTTGGTCAAGTTCGAGGTCAACACTCCGGTCAACCCCCTACCGCTGCAGGTCCGGTTCGAGGAGCTGCGCTCCGGTGACCAAGACACGGTCCGGATGACCGGTGCGGAGCTGGCGCACGCGGAACGCTGGCGGACACCCGGCCGGCGGAACGACGTCTCGCTCTCCGGCACAGGCGGCAGCGATCCAGCGCTGGTCCTGGACGTCCCGGACGGCCGCCGGCCAGAGCCGATCCCCATCGCCGTGGCCGACACGCCCGATCCGCTACCCGCGTGGCTGACGCGGTCGATGGGAACGAACCTCGGCTCGATCCGGTACGACGGTATCGATTCGCTGCCGGCCAACGCGCTGGTCGCCGGCTCCGCGCACCGGCTGCCGCGGCTCGGGGAGACCGGTATGGTGATCGACCTGGAGTACGCCGATCGGCTCGCCGCCGGCGGTCAGACGGGGACCAAGGAGGTGTGGCTGGGCCGGGCGGCGCCCGCCGACGTGCTCGACCGGTTGCGCGCGCAGGGTCTGGTCGTCCGGTACGACCGGACTATCGCCGCCGTACGACAGGATCTCCGCCGTCAGGGGCCGGCGCTGGCGTTGGGATTCAACCTGTTCGCCGCACTGGCCGGGGTCCTGATCGGGGCGGCCGGCCTGGTCGCGACGGCGGCGGCCGACCAGCGCAACCGGGCCGCCACGCTGGTCGCGCTCCGGCGGCAGGGGCTGCCGGAGCGCGCCATCCGCGGCGGATACGGGTGGCCGGTCGCGGTGGCCACGGCGGCGGGTGGCCTGGCCACCGTGGCTATCTGGGTTCTCGCTCGGGACGGACAGCGACTGTTCAGCGACGGCAGGTCGCCCGTGCCGGTGCCTGCCTGGCCGGAGGTCGATCGGCTGCTGGCGGTCATGGTGCCCGCGGTCGTGGTCTTCGCCGTGACCGCGGTGGTCCTCGGCCGGGTCCTCGTCGCCTCGGTTCGCCGCAGGACCGGCCGATGACCGCGACGCCGCCCGGTGGGGGCACGTCGGTCACCTGCCACCGGCTGATACACATCTACTCCACCGGCTCCGGTGACGTGGTCGCGCTCTCCGGCGTGGACCTGCACATCGCCGCCGGCGAAATGCTGGCGCTCGTCGGCCCGTCCGGCTCCGGCAAGTCCACCCTGGTGGCCATTCTCGGGGGCCTCATGCGGTCCAGTGCCGGCCGGGTGTACGTCGGTGAGCACGAGCTGTCGAGGCTCTCGTCGGCCCAGCTCGCCGCCCTCCGGGGAACCGTGGTCGGCACCGTGTTGCAGGGCGCCGAGCGCAACCTGCTGCCGTACGTGTCGCTGTGGCGCAACATCTGGCTGGCGCAGCGACCGGCGGCACGCCTGGCCGGCCGGCGGCTGGATCCGCCGGAGGCGATCCTGGACCTCGTCGGCCTGGCCGGCGCCGGCAAGCGGCACACCGGCGAGCTGACCCCGGGCCAGCGTCAGCGGGCCGCCCTGGCGCAGGGGCTGGCTGCCAGGCCCGGACTGCTCCTGGTGGACGAGCCGACCAGCCAGCTCGACGGGGCCGGCCGCGACGAGGTGCTCGCGGCGTTGGAAACTATCAACAGCGAGCGGGGGACCACCGTGGTCGTGGTGACCCACGACGGGCAGGTCGGCGCGCGGCTGGGGCGAGCCGTCACCATCCGGGATGGCCGCGTCGGCGCCGAGGGTCGCGACGGCCGCGATTTCGCCGTCGTCGCCGGGGACGGCACGATCCAGTTGCCGCCGGAGACGGTGTCCACCTTCCCACCGGGCACGCTCTTCGCGGTCGAGCACACCGACCGGTCCGTCACCCTGGTCGTCAACGCCACACCCGTGCCCCCGCCGAGAAACCACGGTGCCGAGCGGCCGGCCGACGAGCGCGCAACAGGTGGCCGGGGCGGAGAGGCTCGACCACCGGTCACGCGCTGATATCCCAACACCCGGCCGGTGCCGCGTCGGCCCGGACGAGGCTCAGGCGCGGGCACCGCCGAGGCCGAGCAGGACGGCGAGCCCGAGCGCGCTGCGCGGGGCGTACGGCACCCGCCACAGCCCGCCGTGCGCCGCGGCGTACCCCTCGTCCTGCCACGGCTGCGCGCACCTCGGGCCGCCGGTGCGCAGGTTGTGCACCAGCAGCGCGGCCATCAGGGTGTTGCTGGTGGCCGGGTCGAACACCTCGATGCCGAACCGGTGCGCGCCGGCGTACGCGGCCGCGAGCGCCCGGTTGCGCAGCACCGACCGCGTACGGGTCGGCGGTGCGACGCTGAACGACACCGTCCGCCCCCGCCTCCCGGGCCACCGTGGCCCGCCACCGCTGCAGCCGCTTCGCGAGGGCGTAGTTGGGGCCCTGCTGCGGTACGAGGCTGTCGTTGATGCCCGGATCGGCGCCCGGTGGATAGTTGCGGTGCAGGAGTCGACCGGCGGAGAGCACCCGCAGCGCACGGCGTGCGACGCCGCGGCGCGCGTACCCCTGCTCCGCGTGACCCACCGCCTCGGCCGGGACGGCGAAGACGTCGGTGGGGGTGGCCAGGAACGCGAGCGCCACGTCGTCGCGGCGCTCCTGCAGGTGCCGGGTGAGCGCGTCGACCGCCACGGCGACCCGCACGTTGGTGGCCCCGTCGGCGTAGACGTAGTTGCCCAGCACGAGCCGGCCGTCGATCCCGTGCAGCCAGTCGGCCACCTGCGGCAGACGGTGCAGCAGGTCAGCGCCCGCGGACGAGGCCAGCGTCTGGTCGTCGGCGTCCGCGCCAGCGCCGGGCCGCAGCGGCAGGTGGAGCCGACCGCCGTGGCGACGGGCGGTCCGCAGCACCCGCCGCCAGATCTCCGGCCGGGGCAGGTCGACCGCCACCACCTCGCCGCCCCACCGCAACACGGACGTCAGCGGGCCCATCTCCGCGCCGGCACCGAGCACCACGATCCGCTGGTCGCGCAGATCCAGCCAGTCCGGATTCCCGATCACCGTGCCCACCGCCTCGGCGCACGAGGGCTCCACGACGCCGGCGGTGACCCAGGCGTCGAGCTGGCGGCGCAGGTCGTCGCCGCGCAGCCGTTCGCCGCGGTACGGCAGCGAGAGTTCCCGCTCGACCGGACCCCACCACCCAGCATCGCCTGCGCGCCCGGTGCTAGCCGTTGCTGTATGTCAGGGTCCCCTCGCGCAGATTGCCTGCCATCCGCATGGCGTCGTACAGCAACGAGTGCAGCGCCCGCACGTTCCCATCACGCCGGGAGGCGGGAGGCGGCGAGGACCTGGGCCCAGCTGATCTCGGTGGTCCGGTCGCCCGCCGAGGCGGCGACGATCTCGAGCGCCCGGCGACGGGCCTCGGCGGGCAGGTCGTCGCCGAGCCGGTCGAGGAACAGGACGCCGCGCGGCCGAGCCAGCCCGCCGAGCGTTTCCAGGACGGTGGTGACCAGTTCGGCGGCGAGGACCGGGCCCGCGCCGGCGCCGGGGGCCGGTACGACACAGGCGACGATCCGGCGTCCCATCCGGGCGTCGGTCACCGCGACGACCTCGGCGGCGTCGAGGAACGGGTGCTCCAGCAGCACGTCACGGATCTCGGCCAGCGACACGAGCTGCCCGGAGACGCTGACCACCGGATCGATGCGGCCCAGAAACTCGAGACGATTGCCGGGATGCCGGATCGCCCGGTCGCCGGTGCAGTAGATGCCGGGGCGTTGGTCCCAGTGGTCGTAGCCGACCTCGCCCTCGACCGCGCGCAGGGTCCCGGCCCACGGCCGGCGCAGCACCATCTCGCCGGGCACGCCGTCGGCGACCGGCTCGCCCGCCTCGTCGACGACGGCGAGCCCCGCGTCGGGCAGCCGCTCCGGGTCGGCGGGGGAGTCGACGGTGACGATCGCGCCCAGCTCGATCTGGCCCCAGGCGTCGGCGACGGCGTCCTTGTCGCCAGTCACCCGCTCGGCGATCCACCCCCACAGCTCGGGGTGGAGCGGCTCGGCCATGGCGACAACCCGTCGCAGGGTGCGGCGGGCGCTCTCGGGGGGCGTGCCGTCCGCCCAGCCGCGCACCTGGGTCAGCACCGACGGGGTGGTGAGCAGGGTTGCCACACCGTAGCGCTCGGTGATGTCCCAGAGTCGGCGATGGTTGGGCACGTCGACCGTGCCCTCGAACATCACCGCGGTGTCGCCGCAGGCCAGCGGCCCGAGCACACCGTGCACCTGGGCGCCGAACCAGCCGATGTCCCCGGCGCACCAGAAGACCCCGCCGGAGCTGATGCCGTGGCGGTGCAGCGCGGTCGCGGCGGCCAGCTGGGTCGCCGTGCCGTGGACGGCGAGGACGGGCCGGCCGCGCCGGTTCGCGAGCCAGCTGAGCAGCAGCGGATGTTCCGCGGGTAGCGCCGGTGCGGGCGCCGGCTCGCTCGGCGGAACCCGGGCCGGGGCGAGCAGGTCGTGCAGCCACCGGTCGCCCTCGAACCAGGCGACGTCGAGCCCGGTGCGGCGTACGACGATGGTGTGCTGGACGCCTCCTGCCGCGGTGAGCGCGTCGTCCACCTTGGACTTGGTGGGGATGATGGTGCCGTGCCGCCAGGCGCCGTCCTGGGTTATCAGGACCCGTGGGCGGAGACTCTCCAACCGCTCGGCCAGCGCCTCGACCGGCAGGGGCACCGGGATCAGGGAGAACGGGGCGCCAATGCGGGCGCAGGCGAGCATCGCCACGACCGCCTCCGGCAGCCAGCCCAGGTGCAGCGCGACCCGGTGACCGGGCCCGACGTCGAGCCCCCGCAGCACGGCGGCGAATGCCGCGACCTCGTCGGCCAGCTCGCGGAAGGTCAGCGTGCGCCGGTCGCCGGGCTCGCCCTCCCAGTGGATGGCAGGCCGGTCGCTGAGGTGCCGGTCGACGCAGTTGACGGCGGCGTTGAGGGTGCCGCCGGGGAACCACCGCCCGTACGGGCCCTCCGGTTCATAGAGGCCGTGCGGGGGCGTGGCCCAGGTGAGGTCGGCCGCCACCGCTTTCCAGCGCGGGTCGGGGTCAGCCATGGCCGAGCGTCCTGCCGGCCGCCTGCGCGGCCCGGGAGAGGTGGGTGACCGCCTTGCGGACGCCGTCGTCGTCGGTGACGGAGGCCACCAGCGCGGCGCTCGCCTCTCCCGTCAGGTCGAGGATCGGCACGGCCACCTCGACCGCGCCCCCGTCCGGGTCGGGCAGGGCAAGGTGCGGTGCGTGCTGCCACGACGGGCGCCCGGCGATCGCCTCGGCGCGCTCCTCGTCGGTCACCTGCGCGAGCGCCAGTTCCCAGCTGGCGTCGTCGGAGCGCGCGGCGAGCAGTCGTCCGGGCGCGGTACGCAGGGCGGGCGCCACCCGATGCGGCTCGCGGTACAGGCTCCCGTCCGTGCCCTCGGCCCGGTCGACGTACGTCGCCCACCCGCGGGTGTGCAGTACGACGTGGACGGAGACGCCGAGGACGTCACGCACCGGCATGAGGTACGGGGAGATGGCGGCCAGCACCGGCAGCCGTCCGAGATACCGCTGCGACAGCCGCACCAGTTCGGGCCCGAGGCCGTAGCGTGCCGAGCGGCTGTCCTGTTCCACGAGCCCCGCGAGGCTCAACGAACGCAGCAGCCGGTGCACGGTGGGCAGGGACAGTCCCGAGCGCTCGGCGAGATCGGTGAGCTGGTGGTGGGCCGGCCCCTCGGCGAGCAGGTGGAGCAGCGCGACGGCGTTGCGGACGGTCCCCAGCGATCCCCGGGTACCCGCTTCCACATCGGTCACGGTCGCACGGTACCAGTCGAGAGGCCGTTACACATAAGGCCATTGACTTTCACATAGTGGAAACATAACCTGCGTCACATCATCGGACCCCGGGAGGGCGAGCGTGATCACCCGCGAATACCGCTTCCCGCTCAACAGCAGCGCCCTGACAGCGGGGCAACCGCTGCTGAAGGTCGACGATCTCCACCTGCGATTCGGCGGAGTCCAAGCCCTCGCCGACGTCTCGCTCCAGGTGACGCAGGGCGAGATCCACGCCGTGATCGGCCCGAACGGCGCCGGTAAGTCGAGCCTGCTCAACTGCATCTCCGGGCTGTACCGGCCGCAGCGGGGGCGGATCCTGCTGCACCGCGAGGAGGGCTTCCTCCCACTCGTCGGGCGGCCGCCGCACCGCATCGCCCGGCTGGGGGTGGCCCGCTCCTTCCAGAACATCGAGTTGTTCCGCCACCTCACGGTCCTGGAAAACCTCATGCTCGGGCGCCACCACCGGATGAGCAGCGCGCTGCTGCCCGCACTGGTCTGGTACGGCCCGGCCCGGCGGCAGGAGATCGCCCACCGGGAACTGGTCGAGGAGGTGATCGACCTGCTGGAGCTGCAGGCGGTACGGCACAAGCCGGTCGGCTCCCTGGCGTACGGATACGCCAAGCGCGTCGAGTTGGGCCGGGCGCTGTGCATGCAACCGGCGGTGCTCCTGCTCGACGAACCCATGGCCGGCATGAACGCCGAAGAGAAGGAGGACATGGCCCGATATGTGCTCGACGTCAACGAACTGGCCGGCGTGACCGTGGTGCTGATCGAGCACGACATGGACGTGGTCATGGACATCTCCTCGCGGGTGACCGTGCTCGACTTCGGACGGCTGATCGCCGAGGGCACCCCCGACGAGGTGCGCCGCGACCCGGCGGTCATCGACGCGTACCTCGGCGAGGCGACGGCATGAGCGCGGGAGATCTCGGCCAGCGCGGTGGGCTCGTGGGCCAGCGCGGCCCGGCGCAACCGCCGGCGGCACCCGCCTCCACCATGAGCGAGGACACCTTCCCGCGCCTGCTGATGGCGCACGCCGCGCGGCAGCCGCACGCCATCGCGCTGCAGGAAAAGCGGTACGGCATCTGGCAGCCGCTGACCTGGGCCCAGTACGCCCAACGGGTGCGCGACTTCGCGTACGGACTGGCCGAACTCGGGGTCCGGCGCGGCGACGTCGTTGCGGTGCTCGGGGACAACCGGCCGGAATGGTTGATCACCGAACTGGCCGCCCAGTGCCTCGGCGCCGCCGTCGTGGGGGTCTACCCCACCAGCATCGGTGAGGAGGTCAGCCACCTCCTCGGCCTCGGCGCCGTACGCGTCGTGGTCGCCGAGGACCAGGAGCAGGTCGACAAGCTGATCCGCCTCAAGGACGAGCTGCCCGAACTCGCCACGATCGTCTACTACGACCCCCGCGGCCTGACCAGCTACCCCGAGCCGTACCTGACCAAGTTCACTGACGTGGAGGCCGCCGGCGCAGAGGCGGCCAAGGCCCGTCCCGACTGGCTGGACGACGAGATCGGCAACGGAGCGCCGGACGACACCGCGGTCATCTGCACCACCTCGGGCACGACCGCGCGGCCCAAGGGCGCCGAGCTGTCCCACGCCAACCTGCTCACCATGGCCGAGCACCTCACCGCCGTCGACCCCGTCCGGACCGGCTTCCGGTACGTGTCGTTCCTGCCGCTGGCCTGGATCGGCGAGCAGATGCTCGCCGTCGCGTGTGGACTGCGGCACGGGATGACCCTGTCGTTTCCCGAGGAGGCCGCAACCCAGCGGGCGGACCTGCGCGAGATCGGGCCGGACGTGATGTTCAGCCCGCCGCGGATCTGGGAGTCGATGCTCTCCGAGGTGCAGGTCCGCATCGACGAGGCCGGCTGGCTGAAGCGGAAGGTCTTTGGGTGGGCGTACAGGGTGGGGGACCGGGCCGCAACGCTCCGGGGTGGCAAGTCCCGCGCCGGGCTCAGCCAGCGTCTGGCGGACGCGATCGGCCTGCGCCCGGTGCGCGACCAGCTCGGCCTGGCCCGCGTGCGACGCTGCTACACGGGCGGGGCCCCGCTCTCACCCGACGTCTTCCGTTTCTTCCACGCCATCGGCGTCAACCTCAAGCAGATCTACGGCCAGACGGAGATCTGCGGCATCGCAGTCACCCACCGCGACGGGGCCGTCCGCTTCCACACCGTCGGGGTGCCGATCCCCGGCACCGAGTTGACGATCAGCGACGAGGGCGAGATCCTGCTCCGCTCGGCCAGCGTCTTCCGTGGTTATCTCCGGGACCCGCAGGGCACCGCGCGGGCCAAGACCGCCGAAGGGTGGCTGCACACCGGCGACGCGGGCTACCTGGACGAGGGTGAACTGGTGGTCATCGACCGACAGTCCGATGTGCTCTCCCTGCCCGACGGCACCCGCTTCTCGTCGGCGTTCATCGAGAACAAGCTCAAGTTCTCGCCGTACGTCGAGGAGGCCGTCACCTTCCACGGCAGCGTGGGCATCACCGCCATCGTCTGCCTCGACCCGGCCGTCACCGGGGCGTGGGCCGAGCGGGCCCGGGTCGGTTACACCACCTACACCGACCTGGCCGCCAAGCCGGAGGTCGCCGAACTGGTCGCCGAGGAGGTGGCCCGGGCCAACGCCGACCTGCCCGAGGCGATCCGGGTGCGCCGGTTCGTGCTGCTGCACAAGCAGTTCGACCCGGACGACGACGAGATCACGCGTACCCGCAAGGTGCGCCGCAGCGTCATCGCCACCCGCTACGCCGACATCATCGCCGCCCTCGACGCGGGCGACCCGACGGTCGACATCCACACGACGGTCACCTACCAGGACGGCTCGAAGGCCGACCGGACCATCACCTTGGCGATCCGGGAGCCCGTGCCGCAGGACGCGCTGGCGCGCCGGCGGCGCCGCCCGGTTTGGAGTGGACGGGCATGACGCAATTCATCCAGTTGACGGTGTACGGCATGGCCAACGGGGCCGTGCTGGCCCTGGCCGCGCTGGGCTTCGTGCTCATCTACAAGGCCACCAGCGTCATCAACTTCGCCCAGGGCGAGTTGCTGCTCGTCGGGGCATACCTCTTCTACACCGCCTTCGTGCTGCTGCGGCTGCCACTCGTGGTGGCGGTGGTCGCCGGGGTCGTGGCCGCCGCCGCCCTGGGCGTCGCCGTCGAACGGCTGGTGCTGCGGCCGCTGATCGGCGAGAACCCGATCGCCGTGATCATGGTGACCATCGGCCTGGCCGCCGTCCTGAAGGCGGTCGTGCAGATGTTCTACGGCACCGCGCCCAAGGAGATGCCGAAGGTGCTTCCGGGCGGCTCGGTGGAGATCGCCGGCGCGCCGGTGCCGCTGGACCGACTGCTGGCGGTGGCGATCGCCGCGGTGGTGCTCGTCGCCTTCACCGCCTTCTTCCGCTGGTCGCGCCATGGCATCGCGATGCGGGCCGTCGCAGACGACCAGCAGGCAGCCCTCGTACAGGGCATCTCGGTGCGGCGGATCTTCGCGCTGGCCTGGGCGCTGGCCGCGGTCAGCGCGCTGATCGCCGGCATCCTGCTCGGCGACATCGCCGAGGTGAGCCAGAACCTCGCCAACTTCGGCCTGGTGGTCTTCCCCGTCGTCATCCTGGGCGGCCTGGACTCCGTGCCCGGCACCATCGTCGGCGGGGTCGTGATCGGCCTGCTCAGCCAGTACGCCGAAGGGCTATCCGCCGGCGCGTCCCAGGTCGTGCCCTACATCGCGCTCGTGCTGATCCTGCTCCTGCGGCCGTACGGGCTGTTCGGCCAGACCCGGATTGAGAGGGTGTGACATGGCGGCCACCGCCACCGGCGTCCACCACACGTCGTACGCCTCAGAACTGCGGCTGCGGCACACCACCGCCGAGCGGCTGCGCCTGGTGCTCATGGTCTCCGCGGTGCTCGCCCTGCCCTGGCTGGTCAACGGCTACTGGCTGGGTGTGGTCAACACCATCGGCATCGCGGTCATCGGCGCCGTCGGGCTGAACATCCTGGTCGGCTTCACCGGCCAGATCTCGCTGGGCCAGGGCGGCTTCCTGGCCGTCGGGGCGTTCACCTCGGCACTGCTCGCGCAGCGGGCGGGCCTGCCGGTGCCGCTGGCGATGCTTGCCGCGGTGCTCGTCACCGCCGCCGTCGGCGCCTTCTTCGGCCTGCCGGCGCTGCGGCTCAAGGGCCTGTACCTGGCGATCGCCACCATCGCCAGCCAGGAGATCATCGTCTTCGTCATCCGCCGGTGGGGGTGGCTCACCGGTGGACAGGGCTTCCTCGACGTCGACCGGCTGACCCTCTTCGGGTGGCGGGTGCCCCGCACCAGCTTCGAGTTCACCTGGTACTGGATCATCGCCGGGCTCGCCGTCGTCGCGGTCATCACCGCCCGCAACCTGTTCCGCACCACCCTCGGCCGCTCGTTCATGGCCGTACGGGACCAGGACATCGCCGCCTCGGCGATCGGCGTCGACCTCACCCGTACCAAGCTGGTGGCCTTCGCCGTGTCGTCCGGCTACGTCGGCCTGGCCGGGGCGCTCACCGCCCACTACACCCAGACCGTCACGTGGGAGCGGTTCACCATCGACGTCTCGATCCAGTACCTCGCAATGATCATCGTCGGCGGGTTGGGCAGCGTCGCCGGCGCCGTCTACGGGGCGGCGTTCATCATGCTGCTCCCGCCGCTGCTCGCCGAATTGGCGACCGGTGTCCGCGCCTGGGCACCGTTCGTCTCCGACCGGTTGCCGGCCGTGCAGGCGGCCACGTTCGGCCTGGTCATCGTGTTGTTCCTGCTGTTCGAACCCCGCGGTCTGGACCGCGTCTGGCACCGCACAAAGGACTACATCCGCTTCTGGCCCTTCCGGTACTAGGAGGACATCCCCCATGAGAAGGCTGCTCATCGCCGGCGCGGCGCTCGCGCTGCTGGCCGGCTGCGGTGGACCCGGCGGCGACGCCGGGGACGGTGAGAAAGAGATCGTGATCGGCGTCATCGCCGACCTGACCGGCGCGACCGGTGACGTCGGGACCCCGTACAACGAGGGCATGCTCGCCTACGTCGACTACCTCAACGGCAAGGGCGGCATCAAGGGTCACAAGATCAAGGCGATGAGTGAGGACTACGCCTACAAGGTCCCCACCGCCGAGGAGAAATACAAGAAGTACGTCTCCGAGGGCGCGGTCGCCATCCAGGGCTGGGGCACCGGTGACTCCGAAGCGCTGCGCGGCAAGGTGAAGGACGACGAACTGCCGTTCATGTCCGCCTCGTACGCCGAGGTGCTCACCGACCCGAAGCAGTCGCCGTACAACTTCGTCGTCGCGCCCACCTACTCCGACCAGATGCGGGTCGGGCTGGACTACATCGCCGCTCAGGACCCCGTCGCCCAGGTGGCGGTCTTCCACCACGACTCGCCCTTCGGCAACGCGCCGGTGGCCGACGGCGAAAAGTGGATCAAGGAGAGAGGCTACCAGCTCGGCTACAAGTCCTACCCGATGAAGACCGGCGCCACCGACCAGGTCGGCCTGCTGCAGCAGGCCAAGGCCCAGGGCGCCAAGTACATCGTCATCCAGAACGTGTCCAGCCCGGCCGCGGTCGTCGCCCGCGACATCGCCGCCCAGAAGCTGGACATGAAGATCGTGTGTCTCAACTGGTGCGCCGACGAGCTGTTCATCAAGAACGCCGGCCCCGCCGCCGAGGGACACACCATGATCCAGCCCTTCGCCCCGCCGGGCGCCAACAAGCCGGGCCACCAGGTGATCCGCGAGTACGCCAAGGGCAAGGGCATCGACCTCGACGCCAAGGGCCTGCACTTCGTGCAGGGCTGGTACACGATGCACGTGATGGCGCAGGGGATCGAGAAGGTCCTCACCGACGGCAAGGAACTGACCGGCCCGAACATCAAGGCGGCGCTGGAGAACATGGGTCCGGTGGACGCCGGGGGCGTGATCGGGCCGGTGAAGTTCTCGACCGACAGCCACCGGGGCAGCAAGGCCTCGGGCGTCTACCAGGTCACCGGCGGCAAGCTCACCGAGCTGTCGTCCGGGGTCGAGCCGAAGGCATGAGCGAGGCATGAGTACGTCGGAGGTGGCCGCCCCCCAACCGGGCGCGGGCGGGGCGGCCACCACCCCACTGCTGAGCGTGGAGAACGTCGAAGTCATCTACGACCAAGTGATCCTCGTGCTGCGTGGACTGTCGCTGACCGTGCCGAACGGGCAGATCGTCGCCCTGCTCGGCTCGAACGGCGCGGGCAAGTCGACCACCCTCAAGGCGATCGCCGGGCTGCTGCCCACCGAGCACGGCGAGGTGACCGACGGCGCCGTACGCTTCGACGGCGCCGACATCACCAGGGTGGACGCGGCCCAGCGGGTACGGCGCGGGGTGGCCCTGGTGATGGAGGGGCGGCGGGTCTTCGAGCACCTCACGGTGCACGAGAACCTCGTCGCCGGCGGCTACACCCGAGGCAACCGCGCCGACTACGAACGGATCTACGAGTTCCTGCCCCGGCTGGCGACGCTGCGCTCGCGGGTCGCCGGATACCTGTCCGGGGGAGAGCAGCAGATGCTGGCTATCGGCCGGGCCCTCATGTCCGACCCGCGCCTGCTGATGCTCGACGAGCCGTCCCTGGGACTCGCGCCGCGCATGGTGGACGAGGTGTTCACGTTCATCCAGCGGCTCAACGCCGAGCTCGGCCTCACCGCGCTGCTCGTCGAGCAGAACGCCCGGCGCGCGCTGGCCATCGCCCACCGCGGCTACATCATGGAGTCGGGCCGGATCGTCCTCGACGGCGCCGCGTCCGAACTGGCCGACAACCCCGACGTGAAGGAGTTCTACCTCGGGCTCGGCGAGGCGGGGGCACGCAAGCGGTACCGAGACGTCAAGCACTACAAGCGCCGCAAGCGCTGGTTGTAGAGGGGGGTGCGGCGTGCTGGCCGACCGGATCCGGGAATACACCACGAGCCTCGACGGGGCGGTGGTCACCGCGGTGGGGAACGCCGCGGCGCAGGTACCGGCGCTCGCCGCCCGGCTGGCCACCGCCGGCGTCGAGACGGTCGACGCGGTCGCGGACCTCGACGATCTGCCGGTGCTCACCAAGGATGACCTGCTCGAGGCGCAGCGTGCCGACCCGCCGTTCGGCGGCGCGGTGGCCCCGGGGACGGCGCTGCGCAAGGTCTTCGCCTCGCCCGGCCCGCTCTACGAACCCCAGCTGCCCGGGGCTGACCCCTGGCGGTGGGGCGAGGCGTTGCGGGCCGCCGGCGTCGGCGGCTCGGACGTGGTGCTCAACTGCTTCAGCTACCACCTGTCACCGGCGGGCGCGATGTTCGAGGAGGCCGCGCTGGCGCTCGGCGCCACGGTCATCCCTGCCGGGGTCGGCAACCAGGACATCCAGGTGCAGGTGGCGGCCGCCGTCGGCGCCACCGCCTTCACCGGGCTGCCGTCGTACCTGAGGGCGCTGGTGGAGAAGGCCGCCGCCCTGGACCTGCCCTTTCCGGTACGCCGGGCGCTCGTCACCGCCGAGCCGCTGCCGGACTCGCTACGGCAGTGGCTCTCCGCGCATGTGGAGACTGTGCACCAGGCGTACGGCACCGCGGAGACGGGGCTGCTGGGCTACGAGACGGCGCCCGGCTCCGGGCTGGCACTGCCCGCCGGCGCGCTGGTGCAGATCTGCGACGCCGCCACCGGCCGGCCGTACCTCAACGACAGCATCGGGCAGGTCGTCGTGACCCTGCTGCGGCCCGACCAGCCGCTGGTGCGCTTCGGCACCGGCGACCTGTCGGCGTGGATGCTCGGGGCGGACGGTTCGCTGCGCCTGGCCGGCGTGCTGGGCCGCATCGGCGAGGCGGTGAAGGTGCGGGGGATGTTCCTGCACCCCCGGCAGGCCGCGGACGCGCTGGCCCACGAGCCGGGGGTGCGGGCGTACCGTTTCGTGGTCGAACGCGCCGCTCACCGCGACCTGCTGCGGTGCGAGGTCGTCCCGGCCGCCGGCGCCGACGAGCGCCTGGCGGACCGGGTCCGCGAGGCGATCCGTTCGCGGCTGCGGCTGTCGGCCGACGTGGTCTGTGTGGCGTCGCTTGCGGAGGGCCCGACCCTCGACGATCGGCGAGACTGGTCCTGACCCGCGAGTCCGTAATGCCCCAAAAAAGCCTTGGGTGGCTTCCGTGTACGACCCGGAGGACGATGTCTATCGCTCCCCACCCTGGTCCAGATCGCCGGGGCGCTGGTGATCGCCGGTGGGGTGCCTCGCGGATCAGCCGGCGGTGAAGGCGGTCTGGCGGGCGGAACCACTCGCTGCCGGGGAGAACGCCTCGCTGACCCCGGCGGACCGGCCCCGCACCGCCGCGAACGGCGACGGGATGAGCAACTCGACGTTGCGGTCCGGCAGTTCACCGCGCCGGAGGTCAGCCTTGCCCTGCCAGTCGTTCGCCGACAACTCCCGGGAGAGCGCGGCGAGTGCGATGGTGCCCGAAAGCCCGCCCCGGGCGACCGGTCCGGCGTGGTCGACGATGGTGCAGAACGCGGAGAGCGTGCCGTCGAGGTTGTCGACCAGCTCGATGATCCGGGACTGCTCGGGCCAGTCGATGTGGGCCGCGGTGTTGACCTCCCAGAAGCCGCCGCCGACGGCCGCACCGGCCGGGCGCGCGTGGGGCAGTACCTCGTTGCGGTGGGTGTGCCCGTTGACCCAGAGAATGACGTTGGGGTATCTCAGCAGCAGCGCGCGCACCTCCTCACCACTGATCCGCTCACTGCCGGCCGGTACGTTGTCCATGCTGCCGATCGTGTGGTGGCTGAAGATCGCGACGTACTTGTCCGCCCGACCCGGCCGGCTGACCGCCTCGCCCGACGGTGACAGCCAGCGGCTGCTCGCCACCTGCAGTTGCCGCTCCAGCCAGGCGTACTGCACGGGGTCGATCGAGCCGTTGGGCCCGCCGGCACTGTTCACCGTGTCCAGGACGATGTTGCGCACCCGACCGGCGTCGAAGGTGTAGTACGCGGTGGCGTCGGCGATGTTCCGCTGGGTGAAGCCGTGCCCGACCGGCGTGCCGGTCGTGGCGAAGTGTTCGGTCACGGTGGTGGCCCGGTCCACGATCCGCCGGTCGACGTCGGGGGTGACGAAACGGCGTCCGCCGGAGGCGAGCATCAGGGCGACCGCGGCCGGGTCCTGGGAGAGCAGCTCGACGATGAACTGGATCTGCCTCGGAATCGGCGCCGCGAGGATCGACGGTGGCAGGCTGGTCAGCTTCAGCGGGCCGGTGGCCAGTTGTTGCAGCAGCGGCGAGGCGGGCACGTTGCCCTGAACCAGTCCGTCGTGGTTGCCGTAGACCGAGTACCACGGCACGCCGATCCCGGCCGCCTGGAACGGGGCGCGCGCGGCGTCGAGCAGGCCCGGCACGACGGGGAACCCGTAGACCGAGGTCGCCTGGCCGAAGCCGGTCTCGGGGTGCCAGAAATACGGATCCGGCACGACATCGTCCGCCACGCCCTCGTACCGGGTGGGGTCGCCGGAGTCGGGCCGGATGGCGGCACCGTCGAGCAGGTCGATGTACCAGCGCAGCTCGTTGTGCTGGCAGTTGTCGGTGTTGTCACCCGTGACGACCGCGAACCGCACCGGAGCGCCGGTGCGCGGGCCCGCGTGCACCCGGCGCAGCTGTCGGATCATGGCGTCGCCCACCTGGACGCTGAGCAGCTCCTGCGGCCGGTACGCGCTGCTCAGGTCATCCAGGCCGGGCAGGCTGCCGTACTTGTCGAAGAACTCGAACCGCCCCGGTGACTGTACGTCCAGCACGTGCACGTCGCTCAGTTGCGCGAAGCAGGTCAACACCCGGCCGGTGAAGCCCGCGCGCTGGCGCGGAACTCCGCCGAGGTCGGCACGGAGGAGGAACGGCTCGCCCTCGGCGAGGCGCAGGGTGGCGTAGCCGCCGGCGCCGGGCGTTCCCCGGGCGACGGTGTGCTCCAATGTGGTACCGGCGGTGCGGGGTGCGGGCATGGCGAATGCCCGACGGGGCGGGAACTGGGCAAGGCCGAGGGCACTACCGGCGCCGCCGAGCATCCCCGCGAGTATCGCTCTCCTGCTGAGCGGCATCAGGCTCTCCATTCCGTGTCGGCGAGCTTCGATGCCCGCCGGGAGGAAACCGACAGCTGTCGAAGCGCCACGGGCAGCACCAGATCAATGGAAGAACGATCGCGCTCACTACGCGTCGGCGCAATAGCCTGACGGCGCTGTCGCTACGGACGTGTGGGTGGTCATGGCGGGGGCCTCCGTACGATGTGCTTCTCCCAGGCCCACGCGGCGATCTCGACCCAGTTGCGTACCCCCAGCTTGGTCTGGATGCCGGAGAGGTGGCTCTTCACGGTGCTCAGGGAGATTGCGCTGCTGGCGGCGCTTGGCCTGTGGCGCGTCCGGCGCCGCCCGAATTGAGGTGGAGGGTGCCGGCGGTGACGGTTACCGTGCGCCGATGCGGAACGCGGAGTTCACCGATCCCCGCCTCGTCGAGGTCTACGACGCCGAGTGCCCATGGGGCCGTGACGACGACTACTTCGTCTCGGTGGTCGGTGAGACCCTCGCCGCGCGGGTGCTCGACCTCGGT
Organism: Micromonospora sp. DT47; assembly: GCF_049844475.1. Taxonomy (NCBI): domain Bacteria; kingdom Bacillati; phylum Actinomycetota; class Actinomycetes; order Micromonosporales; family Micromonosporaceae; genus Micromonospora; species Micromonospora sp. DT47. The sequence continues at coordinate 287,443 of NZ_JBNCLC010000009.1, forward strand.
TGCGGTACCGGTCGGCTGGCCCTCGGCCTCGCGGCGGCCGGGCATACCGTCACCGGTGTCGACCCGGCCCGTGCCTCGCTGGAGGCCGCCCGCGCCAAGCCGGGGGCCGACCGGATCAGCTGGCTCGAGGGCAGCGTCGAGGTGCTCCCGGCGGGGGCGTACGACGTGGCGGTGATGACCAGCCACGTGGCGCAGTTCCTCGTCGACGACGAACAGTGGCATCGGGCCCTGACCGCGCTGCGCCGCGCGCTGGTCGACGGTGGACGGCTGGTCTTCGACTCGCGGGATCCGGCCGACCGCCGGTGGGAGCGGTGGAACCGGGTCGACTCCCGCCGCCGGCTGGTGCTGTCGGGTGGCCGGCAGGTCGAGGTGTGGACGGAGACGACCGACGTGCACGACGGCGTCGTCCGGTTCACCCGGCAATACCGGTTCCCGGACGTCGAGCTGCTCGGTGACGTGGTGCTGCGGTTCCGCACCGAACGGGAGCTGCGGGGTTCGCTCGACGGGGCGGGCTTCCGGGTGGAGCGGATCCACGGCGGCTGGAACCGGGAGCCGGTGGGCCAGGGTGACGGCGAGTTTCTGGTCGTCGCGACAGCGGTGTGATCGTCAGTCGGCGTACCTGTTGACCCTCCTCGGTGGCCATCGTGTCGACGACGGTGGCGAGCCGCTCGCGCGCGCGATTTAGCGGCGGCGTTCAGCCGGCGTGGCGTACCTCCTGGTCCCAGATCTGCGACCACGGACGCCGCAGGCCGGTGCAGAGCCAGACCGGGCCGCCGTTCTCCTCGTTGTCGACGTCGACCCGCTGGTCGACCCGGCCGGCGAGGGCGACCTGGTCGAACCAGCCGCGCAGCTGGTCGGGCCGTTCCCAACCGACGGCGATCACCACGTCGGCGTCGGCGGGCGGGCGGCCGAAGTCGGCCATGCTGTTGTGCCCGGAGTACGCCGGCGGCAGGCCACGCGACGGGCCGTACCGGGCGACCGCCCCGGCCTCGCCGTAGTTGGCGGTGAGGATGACCGCGCGCGGCCGCTGCTGCGGCGGCAGCGCCCGGTGGACGGCGGCGAGCGAGTCAGCGAAGGCCGGCCAGCCGATTGTCTCCCCGGAGTCGTAGTTGACGTCGACCACGAAGCCGGGCAGCCGCTCGGCGGGCAGGGTGGGCAGCAGCAGCACCGCGCTGGCCGCGACGGCCACCACCGCGCCGACCGCGAGCAGCCCGCGGCGCAGCGCGACGACGCCGCGGGCTGCCCAGTCGACGGTGACGATCGCGCCGGCGGCGGTGAGCACCAGCAGCAACGGCGCGTCGTAGTAGCCCTTGCCGCCGGCGAGCAGCACGATGCCGAAGGCCACGACCCAGGCCCAGGCCAGCGCCCGGTACGCCCGCCACGCCGGCCGTCGCAGCAGCGCCACCAGCCCGGCGATCCAGATCGGGGCGGCGTACGGGCTGACGATCTCGAACTGCAGCACGACGGCCTCGAAGCGGCCGCTGTAGGAGCTGTCGCCGCCCTCGATGGACGAGGCGACCGACAGCTGGGGGAAGCCGTGGGTGGCCTGCCACAGCAGGTTCGGCGCGGCGAGCAGCACGGCGACCGCCACCGCGCAGAGCACCCACCGGTCGCGCAGCAGCGGTCGGGGGCCGGCGATCACCACCCCGGCCAGCAGGCTCACGGCCAGCAGCGCGGGCAGCGGCTTGTTGAGCATGCCGACACCGATCGCGACCCCGACGCCGAGCGCCCAGCGGGTGTCGTCGCCGCGCAGCAGCCGCACCGCGCAGTAGGTCGCGACCAGCCAGACCAGCAGGTCGACGGTGGTGGTGCTGAGCAGGTGCCCGGCGGCGAGCACGACACCCGAGGCCGCGGCCAGGAACGCAGCGAACAGCTGCCCGCCCCGGCCGGCGCCGAGCTGGCGGGCGATGGCCGTGACCAGCGCCACCGCACCGCCGGCGATCAGCGCCGACGGGGTACGCAGGACCATCAGGTTGCCGGGGGCGAGGGTGTCCATCGCCCGGGCCAGGGCGGGGACGAGCGGCCCCTGGTCGACGTACCCCCAGTCGAGGTGTCGCCCGCAGAGCAGGAAGTACAGCTCGTCTCGGTGGTAGCCGTACCGGGAGGCGAGCAGCAGCAGCACGGCGGTGACCGCGCCGGCGACCAGCCACGGCGTGGTCGTGCGGGGCCCGGGCGGTGGCGGGCCGGCGGGGGCCGGCCGGTCGTGGCGGGGCAGGTCGGTGACGGGTTCGGCCACGTCCCCATCGTCCCCGGCGGGTCCGGCCGGTGCTGTCCCCTACCGGTCTCGGTTCGGCGGCCGTTAATGCCGTTGCCCGTCGGATCTCGGTGGGGCTAGCGTCCGCCCGGTGCTGATCAGAGACTTCGTCCAGGCCGACTGGCCGTCGGTGTGGCCGATCTTCCAGGAGATCGTCGCCGACGGCGACACCTTCCCGTACGACCCGGCGTGGCCGGCGGAGGTGGCCCGCGAGGTGTGGGTGGAGGCGCCGCCGGGGCGCACGGTGGTCGCGGTGGACGGCGACCGGGTGCTGGGCACGGCGAAGATGGGCCGAAACCGGCCCGGCCCGGGCGCGCACGTCTCCACGGCGAGCTTCATGGTGGCCGGCGACGCGCGCGGCCGTGGGGTCGGGCGGGCGCTGGCCGCGCACGCGCTGGACTGGGCCCGCGCGCAGGGGTACGCCGCGATGCAGTTCAACGCGGTGGTCGAGTCGAACACGGTGGCGGTCGACCTGTATCGGCGGCTCGGGTTCACGGTGGTCGGCACGGTGCCGGAGTCCTTCACGCACCCGACCCGGGGCCGGGTCGGGCTGCACGTCATGCACCGGTTCCTGTCAACTACCCGCCCATGAATGGGCGGGCTTGCAGATCAATCCCGCTGCTGGGTGCAACGAGGTGCCGCGTGTGGGCGATTGACTGCTCCCCAGCTGTCCACACCGCGCTGGGCGATGTTGACGGCCGCATTCCGATCGGCGTGGCAACGACCCCGCACGACCGGCAGATGAAGGTGGCCTGGTCGGGCCGGTTCCGCTTGTCCCGGTGACCACACTGCGCACACGTCTGCGAGGTGTACGCCGGGTCGACCTGGACAAGAGCGACACCGGCCCGGTGGGCCTTGTAGGTCAGGAAAGAGCCGAGCTGGGCGAACGCCCACGAATGCACCGCGGCCCGTTGGGGCTTGCGCAGCCGTACCCTCTGCCGGATCCCCGTCAACTGCTCGACGGCGACCCCGCGCGAGGTGCGTGCGGCCTCGGCCACGATGCTTTTCGAGATCACATGGTTGGTGTCGGTGGCATGCCGCGCTTCCCTGCGCTTGCGCCGGGCCAGCAGCCGCCGCGCGGACTTGGTGCCCTTGGCTTGTAGTCGGGCGCGCAGTCGCAGCTGGCGGCGCCGGTAGCGGTTCAGCTTCTCCCCGGCGTACGCCCGCCCGTCGGAGTCGGT